>NZ_CP095075.1:2210000-2534016 GCF_022921115.1 Halobacillus amylolyticus
CACCCCTTCTCCCGAAGTTACGGGGTCATTTTGCCGAGTTCCTTAACGAGAGTTCTCCCGCTCACCTTAGGATTCTCTCCTCGCCTACCTGTGTTGGTTTGCGGTACGGGCGCCTCTTTCCTCACTAGAGGATTTTCTTGGCAGTGTGAAATCAGGAGCTTCGGTACTTAAATTCCCTCCCCATCACAGCTTGACGTTGCCGAGCGGATTTGCCTGTCTCGACCGTCTTACTGCTTGGACGCACACATCCAGTGGTGCGCTCTCCTTATCCTCCTGCGTCCCCCCGTCGTTCAAACGGAAAGGAGGCGGTACAGGAATATCAACCTGTTGGCCATCGCCTACGCCTTTCGGCCTCGGCTTAGGTCCCGACTAACCCTGAGAGGACGAGCCTTCCTCAGGAAACCTTGGGCTTTCGGTGAAAGAGATTCTCACTCTTTTTTCGCTACTCATACCGGCATTCTCACTTCTAAGCGCTCCACCAGTCCTTACGGTCTGACTTCGCAGCCCTTAGAACGCTCTCCTACCACTGATCCGTTCGGATCAATCCGCAGCTTCGGTGGTGTGTTTAGCCCCGGTATATTTTCGGCGCAGAGTCACTCGACCAGTGAGCTATTACGCACTCTTTCAATGATGGCTGCTTCTAAGCCAACATCCTGGTTGTCTAAGCAACTCCACATCCTTTTCCACTTAACACACACTTTGGGACCTTAGCTGGCGGTCTGGGCTGTTTCCCTTTCGACCATGAACCTTATCACCCATGGTCTGACTCCCAGAACAAAGTCGTTGGCATTCGGAGTTTGACTGAATTCGGTAACCCGGTAGGGGCCCCTCGTCCAATCAGTGCTCTACCTCCAAGACTTTCTATTCTGAGGCTAGCCCTAAAGCTATTTCGGAGAGAACCAGCTATCTCCGTGTTCGATTGGCATTTCACCCCTACCCACACCTCATCCCCGCAATTTTCAACTTGCGTGGGTTCGGGCCTCCAGTCAGTGTTACCTGACCTTCACCCTGGACATGGGTAGATCACACGGTTTCGGGTCTACGACCGCCTACTGCTTCGCCCTATTCAGACTCGCTTTCGCTGCGGCTCCGCTGCTTTAGCTTAACCTTGCAGACGGTCATAACTCGCCGGTTCATTCTACAAAAGGCACGCCGTCACCCATCAATGGGCTCCGACTACTTGTAGGCACACGGTTTCAGGATCTCTTTCACTCCCCTTCCGGGGTGCTTTTCACCTTTCCCTCACGGTACTGGTTCACTATCGGTTACTAGGGAGTATTTAGCCTTGGGAGATGGTCCTCCCGGATTCCGACGGAATTCCTCGTGTTCCGCCGTACTCAGGATCCACTCCGGAGAAAAGAAGATGTCGACTACAGGGCTCTTACCTGCTCCGGCTGATCGTTCCAGATCGATTCATCTATCCTCTTTTTTTGTAACTCCAAAGGAGTGTCCTACAACCCCAGAAAGCAAGCTTTCTGGTTTGGGCTGATTCCGTTTCGCTCGCCGCTACTTGGGAAATCGCGTTTGCTTTCTCTTCCTCCGGGTAATGAGATGTTTCAGTTCCCCGGGTCTGCCTTCCCTTACCTATGTATTCAGTAAAGGATCCTGCTCCATTACGAGCAGGGGGTTTCCCCATTCGGAAATCTTCGGTGCATAGCCTACTTACGGCTTCCCAAAGCATATCGGTGTTAGTCCCGTCCTTCATCGGCTCCTAGTACCAAGGCATCCACCGTGCGCCCTTATTCACTTAACTATTATCGTCGTGAAAAGACGTTAAAAAATTGATGTTTGATGTCTTGTCATCCCGTGTCGTCCTCTATCAAAAGAAGATCGCCACGTTCTGATTAATCTTATCCAGTTTTCAAGGTTCACATTGAAAGATCGTTTGATCTCTCAAAACTGAACAACCAACCATGTGCGTCTTCCGTATGCGGCAGCTTCCCGGTGTTCTCGTAAGAGAAAGGGGTTGCCTTGCATAGTTCCTTAGAAAGGAGGTGATCCAGCCGCACCTTCCGATACGGCTACCTTGTTACGACTTCACCCCAATCATTGGCCCCACCTTCGGCGGCTGGCTCCAAAAAGGTTACCTCACCGACTTCGGGTGTTGCCAACTCTCGTGGTGTGACGGGCGGTGTGTACAAGGCCCGGGAACGTATTCACCGCGGCATGCTGATCCGCGATTACTAGCGATTCCGGCTTCATGCAGGCGAGTTGCAGCCTGCAATCCGAACTGAGAATGGTTTTATGGGATTTGCTACACCTCGCGGCTTCGCTGCCCTTTGTACCATCCATTGTAGCACGTGTGTAGCCCAGGTCATAAGGGGCATGATGATTTGACGTCATCCCCGCCTTCCTCCGGTTTGTCACCGGCAGTCACCTTAGAGTGCCCAACTTAATGCTGGCAACTAAGATTAGGGGTTGCGCTCGTTGCGGGACTTAACCCAACATCTCACGACACGAGCTGACGACAACCATGCACCACCTGTCACTTGGTCCCCGAAGGGAAGACCCTATCTCTAGGGCGATCCAAGGATGTCAAGACCTGGTAAGGTTCTTCGCGTTGCTTCGAATTAAACCACATGCTCCACCGCTTGTGCGGGCCCCCGTCAATTCCTTTGAGTTTCAGCCTTGCGGCCGTACTCCCCAGGCGGAGTGCTTAATGCGTTAACTTCAGCACTAAGGGGTGGAAGCCCCCTAACACCTAGCACTCATCGTTTACGGCGTGGACTACCAGGGTATCTAATCCTGTTTGCTACCCACGCTTTCGCACCTCAGCGTCAGAGACAGACCAGAGAGTCGCCTTCGCCACTGGTGTTCCTCCACATATCTACGCATTTCACCGCTACACGTGGAATTCCACTCTCCTCTTCTGTCCTCAAGTTCCCCAGTTTCCAATGACCCTCCACGGTTGAGCCGTGGGCTTTCACATCAGACTTAAGGAACCGCCTGCGCGCGCTTTACGCCCAATAATTCCGGACAACGCTTGCCCCCTACGTATTACCGCGGCTGCTGGCACGTAGTTAGCCGGGGCTTCCTCGTTAGGTACCGTCAAGGTACCGCCCTGTTCGAACGGTACTTGTTCTTCCCTAACAACAGAACTTTACGATCCGAAGACCTTCATCGTTCACGCGGCGTTGCTCCGTCAGACTTTCGTCCATTGCGGAAGATTCCCTACTGCTGCCTCCCGTAGGAGTCTGGGCCGTGTCTCAGTCCCAGTGTGGCCGATCACCCTCTCAGGTCGGCTACGCATCGTTGCCTTGGTGAGCCGTTACCTCACCAACTAGCTAATGCGCCGCGGGCCCATCTGTAAGTGATAGCGAGAAGCCATCTTTTACCTTCCCCTCATGCGAGAGAAAGGATTACCCGGCATTAGCCCCGGTTTCCCGGAGTTATTCCGATCTTACAGGCAGGTTGCCCACGTGTTACTCACCCGTCCGCCGCTCATTCCACAAGCGTCACCCCCGAAGGGGATCTGCTTGCTTCCTGCGCTCGACTTGCATGTATTAGGCACGCCGCCAGCGTTCGTCCTGAGCCAGGATCAAACTCTCCATAAAAGTTGAGAATGACTTGCTCATTTTGCACACCGAATGTGCTTGTTTGAATTCTCTCTATATAATAGAAAGAATATGTTGACGTACTGGTTGGTTCGTTCAGTTTTCAAAGATCAAAATGTTCATGGTGGGCCTGAGTGGACTCGAACCACCGACCTCACGCTTATCAGGCGTGCGCTCTAACCAACTGAGCTACAGGCCCCTAGTGGTAGTTAATAATGGAGCGGGTGAAGGGAATCGAACCCTCATCATCAGCTTGGAAGGCTGAGGTTTTACCACTAAACTACACCCGCACAATATAATGTTAAGACTCGAAATCGATGGTCGGGAAGACAGGATTCGAACCTGCGACCCCTTGGTCCCAAACCAAGTGCTCTACCAAGCTGAGCTACTTCCCGTAAAATAATGGCGCGCCCGAGAGGAGTCGAACCCCTAACCTTCTGATCCGTAGTCAGACGCTCTATCCAATTGAGCTACGGGCGCCTTTAGAAGCGACAATATCCAATATACCATGCTTCAACTTGTGATGCAAGCACTTTTTTAAAAAAAGCTTAGTGCGGCCGAGAGGACTTGAACCTCCACGGGGTTGCCCCCACTAGGCCCTCAACCTAGCGCGTCTGCCGATTCCGCCACGACCGCTAATTGAATACACTGAGTTGCTTCAGTGAATGTATATAAGTGCGGGTGGAGGGACTTGAACCCCCACGCCGTGAAGCACTAGATCCTAAATCTAGCGTGTCTGCCAATTCCACCACACCCGCTAAAAATGGTGAGCCATGGAGGGCTCGAACCTCCGACCCTCTGATTAAAAGTCAGATGCTCTACCAACTGAGCTAATGGCTCTTAATAAAAAGTAATCTCTACTAACACTCTATAAATGAGATTTTAGTGAGTAAATTCAAATAGTTTCTGTTTTAAGCACAAGGAATATCATATAATTTTATTCCATCTTTGTCAACCCAAGGAACAAAATAAAATGGCTGGGCCAGCTGGATTCGAACCAGCGCATGACGGTACCAAAAACCGTTGCCTTACCGCTTGGCTATGGCCCAAAAAATGGCGGTCCGGACGGGACTCGAACCCGCGACCTCCTGCGTGACAGGCAGGCATTCTAACCAACTGAACTACCGGACCTAAAATATGTAAAACATAGTGACCCGTACGGGATTCGAACCCGTGATACCGCCGTGAAAGGGCGGTGTCTTAACCACTTGACCAACGGGCCATTCGACAAAAAAATAAAATGGCGGAGAAGGAGGGATTTGAACCCTCGCGCCGCTTGCGCGACCTACACCCTTAGCAGGGGCGCCTCTTCAGCCACTTGAGTACTTCTCCGTAATGGCTCCACCGGTAGGATTCGAACCTACGACCGATCGGTTAACAGCCGATTGCTCTACCACTGAGCTACGGTGGATCAATGTTAATAACGCTTAGCTTGTCATATGTAAAGTCAATATTGACTCGCAAGATCAGCGACGTTCTATATTTTATAACACTTAACGGTTTATGTCAAACCATTTTCAAATAAAAAATATTTTGTTATAAAAGAAAAGTTTCGCTTTTTTTAAGGCTTATTTAATTTAACACGCTCCTACACAATTCGTCAATGCCTTTCTATATCTTTTTTAATTCTCCCCTGCATTTCCCACAACGATATTTAGCTGTATTTATTCTTTTCCTTCGAATGTATTCGTGTGCGCAGTGCTTACATATGTAAGCATGTTTCTTCTTTTTTTCTTCAGAGGGTAGCGGCTTGCAGTGCCTTGGGGCCCCTGTCTTTTTTAAAAGTTCCTTAAATGCTCGGTCTTTATGGGCGAATCCTTTTCCTTCGATATGCAAATGATAATGGCAAAGCTCGTGTTTAACAATACCGACAAATTCTTCTTCGTCCATTTCCTTTAAGTATTTAGGATTTAATTCAATAACTCTTTTTGAGGGGATGTACCTCCCCCCTGTTGTTCTCAATCGGTGATTGAAGGTTACATGATCTACATATGGTTTCCCGAAAAACTCGAGTGATATTCTGTTAGTGAATTTATGTAAGTTTTGTTGATTGATCGACATATCGGAACACCTCTCGCCTTTTTTGCATAGTCTATTATAAAGGGGAATGTCTCCAATTACAAAAGGAGGAGATTAAATTGCCACATTGGCTTCGTAGACAGATGTTCAATGCCTTTTTAAATAAGGATAAATACCAAATTAAAATGCTGAATCAATGTTGGTACTTTTACCATCATCGGCTTAAAATAGAAAACCTGGAAGAATAGTTCTCCCAGGCAGCTACTCACCTATTTTTGAAGCATTGTAAGTGCAATCCGTTGTTTTTGTATATCTACATTTTCCACCCATATGGTAACGACATCACCTACTGAAACAACGTCCATGGGGTGTTTTACAAATTTATTCGATAATTTTGATATGTGAACAAGCCCATCCTGCTTCACACCAATATCAACAAAAACTCCAAAATCAACGACATTGCGTACCGTTCCTTCAAGCTCCATCCCTTGCTCAAGGTCCTCCATTGATAGAACATTTGTTTTAAGTAATGGTTTCGGCAGATCATCCCTCGGATCTCGACCAGGTTCCGTCAATGCTTTAATAATATCTACAAGTGTCGGCTCCCCTATATCCAGCTGTTCAGCTGTAGCGGGAATATCAATTTTATTTACCTTGTCCTTAATTTCCTCGTTTCCTAGATCCTCTGGCGAACATTCTATTTGCTTAAGCAGCGAGTAGGCAGCTTTGTAGCTCTCCGGGTGAATCGATGTTTTATCTAGTGGTTCCTCCCCTTCTAAAACTCGCAAAAAACCGATACTTTGCTCGAAAGTTTTAGCTCCTAAACGTGGAATATCCTTTAATTGCTTTCGGCTTGTAAATTTCCCTACTTCTTCTCGTTTCTTTACGACGTTATTAGCAACGCTTTTGCTAAGCCCCGCTACATATTGAAGTAAAGATGTTGAAGCTGTATTCACGTTGACACCTACCTGGTTTACTGCTGTTTCAACGACAAATGTGAGAGATCCAGTTAATTTCTTCTGGCTTACATCATGTTGGTATTGGCCTACCCCAATCGATTTCGGATCAATTTTCACTAGTTCAGCGAGCGGGTCTTGCACTCTTCTTGCAATGGATACTGCACTTCTTTCTTCTACTTGTAAATCTGGAAATTCTTCTCGTGCCAGCTTAGAGGCTGAATACACACTTGCTCCTGCTTCGTTAACGATCATATAAGAAGCTGGCAGTGTATACTTTTGAATCATCTCAGCAATAAACTGCTCGGTCTCCCTTGAGGCTGTCCCATTCCCAATAGCGATTAGTTCAATAGGATATTGCTCAAAATACGCACGAATCTTTTTCTCTGAACCTTCCACATCACTCTTTGGAGGGGTTGGGTGTATCACCGATACATCAAGCATCTTCCCTGTTTCATCAACTACAGCAAGTTTGCATCCGGTTCGATAGGCTGGGTCCACTCCTAGTACTACTTTCCCTTTAAGAGGCGGTTGCAACAATAAGTTTCTTAGATTACTGGAAAACACTTCAATCGCTTGTCCTTCCGCAGTCTCCGACAGAGAATTGCGGATCTCCCTTTCAACAGAAGGCTGAATCAAGCGTTTATAACTATCTTGAATGGATTCGGTTAAGATCACACGCAGGTCCTGGGCCGTGGATGTATGAATGACGTTCTTTTCCAGAAATTCAATAATTGCTTCCTCAGGGGGGTGTATGGAAACCTTTAATACTTCTTCCTTTTCACCGCGGTTTAATGCGAGAACCCTATGAGAAACGATGGATCGAACAGGTTCTTGATATTCATAGTACATTTCAAAGATGGATTTCTCGTCTTTTTGCTCATTTTTCACAGAAGATTCAATCGTACCGCTACGGTGTGTTTGCTGACGAATACGATCTCGAAATTCAGGACTATCTGAAATCCATTCAGCTAAAATGTCGTTGACACCAAGAGTTACTTCATCTAATGTATGTAGCTCATGCTCTTCAGAAAAATAAGTAGCAGCTTTCTCTTTATAATCAAAGTTACGCTGCTCCCACACGAGCAACGCGAGCGGTTCGAGTCCTTTCTCTTTCGCTACTGTCGCCCGTGTTCTCCTCTTTTGTTTATATGGCCGATAAAGGTCTTCTACTTTTTGTAATTGGGCAGCTTGTTCTATTTCTTTTCTCAAGTCATCTGTCAGCTTGCCTTGTTCGTCAATTAAACGGATTACTTCTTCTTTCCTTTGCATTAAGTTTTGAACATAATTCCACTGATCCTCAATTGCCTTAATTTGTACTTCATCAAGGCCTCCGGTTAATTCTTTACGATAGCGGGCAATAAATGGAACTGTATTCCCTTCGCCTAGCAACTCTATTACCTGGTTAATTGGTTTGACAGCCAAACCGGTTTGTTTGGCTACAATACTCACTACCTCTGCTTTTTCAATTAATTCACTCAAAAATAAGCCTCCTAACATTACCTTTTACATTTTTATTGTATCAGAATGGGTCGCTGATTTCCTAAACATCATGAAAGGGCCTCATTCTTAAGTAAGAATAAGACCCTTTCAGTTATACTCCATGGCGATGAGTGTTGTGTCATCCTCACGTGATTGTCCATAGAGTTCCTTATACTGTTCCGTAATTAAATGAATGTCATGCGAGTTTGTATGCTTCAAAGATAAACGGCGTTCACTGACACCATCCGAAAAGAGCAAAAAAATCATTCCGGGTTTTACATCACCACGAGTTACTTTAAGTTTCCTAGTGTACCCAGCTAAGTAACCAGCTAAAGGTATATTTCTCTGTCGTTTTCCACCTCGTTCAAGTGTAATAACTCCAATATTACCTATCGATGAATAGGAATAGATTTGATGAGTAAAATCAATCCTGAGTATGCCTAAAACAACACCCCGTTTACCGAGTAAGGCATCATTACACTTTTTTATGATCGATTCAACCTCCAGGGCAGGGAACTTTTCGATCACATCCATGACAGCTTGAGAAGACTCTTTAGCTAATTCTCCGCTTCCCAAACCATCGGCCAAAGCGCATATAAAGGCATCATCGGTTTCTTTGTAAAAATAACTATCTCCGCAATAGTAATTTCCCTTTTTCGCCTTCTGATAGACAGACACAGCCACATGTTTATGTTTTGCATCCATTAAAAGGCCTCAACAGACTCTGACTGCAAAGCTTCTCTTAGCTTTCTCAGAGCTCTTCGTTGTAAGCGTGAAACGTGCATTTGCGAAATGCCGAGTCTTTCGCCAGTGTCTTTTTGGCTCATATTTTCAAAATAAGTACACTGTAAAATTTCTTGTTCACGCTCATTTAGAGTTGGTAATACTTTTTGCAAGAGCATCTGTTGATCGATTTGATCATATCCATCTTCTTGGCTACCGATTAAATCCAAAATCGTCACCGTACTGCCATCTGAATCTGCCTCAATTTTTCGATCCACAGAAAGAGCCTTATAGCTTTTCCCCATCTCCATTGTCTCTAGAACATCTTCTTCAGATACTTCGAGATAATCCGCAATCTCTATCACAGACGGAGATCGCTGCAGCGTACTTGTTAACTCTTCAGCAGCTTTCTTAATTTTCGGTCCAAGTTCCTTTATTCTGCGCGGCACGTGGACACTCCATGTTTTATCTCTAATAAATCGCTTGATTTCCCCGATAATCGTTGGAATGGCAAACGATTCAAATGATTTACCAAAGCCTGGATCATATCTGCGAATAGCTGCAAGTAACCCTAACATTCCAACTTGTACTAAATCTTCGTGAATCGTGCTGTTCTTAGAGTATTTGCGTGCTATTGATTCCACAAGATCATTATAGACTAATACAATTTTCTCCTGTACATCTTCATCACGCGGGTTTTCTTGTAAATATGCGATCCACTCGTAGACCTCATCATTGTGTTGTCGAGATTTGGTCGCCATCTTGACCCACCTCATTTTCATGAAGGTATTTTGTCATCAGGACAATTACTCCGTATTTACTGTTAATTTCGACCTTATCCATTAGAGCATCAATTAAGAATAGACCAAACCCGCCTTCCCGCAATTCGCCAATATCTTCGCTTTGTTTGTAAGGCCCAATGTCTTCTTTGATTTCACCTAAATTAAAACTGCCACCATGGTCGGCTACCATGACTTCCAAACGGTTCTCATAAATACCAAAACCAATGGTGATTTCACCTTCACCTGTTTCCTTATACGCATGCTTAACAGCATTCGTAATCGCCTCTGAAATGGCTACTTTTAAATCTTCAATATCCTCGTACGTAAAACCCATACGGTTAGCAATTCCAGATGTACTTAGACGAACAACCCCAACATACTCAGCTTTAGCAGGGACTTTAACTTCAACAAAATCAAATTGTTCCATTATTACATTCCACCCCGCACTGTATTGTCGATGTTCATAATCTCAGTTAGGCCGGTAATTTTAAATAAACGGTGCACTCGATCCTGCATCTGAATAAGCTTCAATTCTGTATTGTGTTCCTTCGTAGATTTTAGAGTACTGATAAATACTCCTAATCCCGTAGAATCCATGTAATTGACTTCTTGAAGATCTACTTCAATCGTCTGGCCTTCCTCTTTAGTTAAAGGCAACAGTGATTCTTTAAGTTTAGGAGCCGTGAATGCATCTACTTCTCCAACTAGAGAAACATGAATCACATTTTCTCTATTTGTTACATCTATGGTCAAATTCATCTAGATCTCCTCCCAATTTCGCAAAAAACTTCATCAGGTAGAAGTTACCCGACCTCATCTTATCTTAAACATTTCTTCGTAAAATAATTAGTGTAAAGTCATCTCTTAGTTGAAAATCCTGTAATCGTTCGAAATGTTTGTAGACATGCTCTACCGTCTCCTGTGCTGGAAGATGGGAGTATTCTCTTATAACCTCTAATATTTCTTCCTGTTCGATAAAGCGGTCGCCTTGCCGGCATTCCGTTACCCCATCTGTCAATAGAACCATCATATCCCCAACATTTATTTGCTTACTATACTTTTGATAAGTCGTTTCAGGTGAGACACCTAGCACAAGACCTGAAGCTTCGATCTCTTCAAATTTATCCTCACTCTTGTTGTAGTAAAAACCAGGTTCATGACCTGCTGTGGAATATTGAAATGTATGGTTAGCAATGTCGTACATCCCATAAAACATGGTTATGAACATGCTAGGATCTATATTCCTCTCAACAACACGATTTAGACTGCCTAAAATTACACTAGGATCCATTCGCATTTCTGGAAAGCTATCCATTGAATATTTAATCATAGACATGCACAATGCAGCAGGGACTCCTTTGCCGATCACATCTGCAATAGCAATGCCAAGCGAGCCGTTATTATCCTCTACAAAATGATGATAATCACCATTCATCTGCTTAGCCGGTACACTTAATGCCCCAACTTCCAAGTCTTGACGCTCAGGTTTCACAGTAGACAGTAGTGTTCTTTGCATATTGGCTGCCACAGATATCTCTGACTTAAGTTCTAACTGCTTCTCCTTCATAGATTGGTGTTCTTGATAGGCCATTCCATATGAGATCATGGTTTCTAGTAAAAAATTTAAAGATGATTGAATATACTCCGGCATATTTGGGTATAAGTCTTGTAATGACTCGATGTGCACATTAACGATTTCTTCCGGTGATATATTGTGTTGCATCGAGTGCTTACTAAATTGTTCTGCCTGATATAGAGCTTGTTCGTCTTTTGTTTTAATGTATTCCTGCATTAATTCCTTGTAGTTTTCAAGATCAAGCTTAAGTGTATTCATTCATCTCCAACCTCCTTTAACGGAGCCACTTTACCACTTTGATTTCTGTTCCTTTTCCATTCTCAGATTGAATATCAAATTCATCCATTAACCTTTTGACCCCAGGCAGCCCAGCCCCAAGCCCCCCGGATGTTGAAAACCCATCCTCCATGACTCGGCTCAACTCTTTAATCCCGGGTCCATCATCTATTGCAACAATACTTAATCCTTTTTGGTTCATATTTTCAAGGGCCTCAAAGCAAACCTTCCCCGTACCAGCATACAGGTAAATATTTCTTGCTAACTCCGAGATTGCGGTGGCTATCCGTGCTTGGTCCACCGTTCCAAAGCCTACTTTCCTGGCTATATCCCGGCCAACCTGACGTGCCCCTACAATATCCCATTCCTTTTTAATATTTACACAGGATTGGAAGTCCATATCTACTCCTCCAGTTCCTGTTGAAGTTTAATCAACCCTTGCTCTAAATCTAATGCAGTAGGAACATCCTGCAGGTGGATACCTAAGTCAATCAACGTCATTGCAACTGCTGGTTGTATGCCGGTAAGAACAACTTTTGCCCCCATTAAATCGGACATCGTTACAACGTCACCGAGCACTTTTGCAATGAAAGAGTCTACGATGTCAACAGATGTTAAATCGATAACAACCCCTGTCGCTCCACTCTCATGAATTTTACTCAGCAAATCCTCTTGAAACTGAATAGCTGTCTGGTCATCTAAGTCGATTTGGATGGAAATAAGTAAATAATTATGAAGCTTTAAAATTGGGATTCTCATTGTCTTCACTCCCTGTTAAGAGAATCAACTAGGTTTTCAATATCTTTTACGTTCGTTTGGGTTTCTTCAATTGTTCGATTGGTTAATTCTAATGCCGCTTTAAATCCTTTACGCAAAGAACTCTTCGTAGGGAATTTCCCTAAATCTATTCCAAGGTTTACGATTGTTTGTGCAATCTCTGGCCTAATTCCTACTAAGATACAACGAGACCCAACTAAACGAACTGCCTCAGCGGCCTGAATAATATGATGAGCCACCATCGTATCCACGACAGGTACTCCCGTAATATCAATAAGCACGACTTCTGCATTATGCTTAATGACTCCGTCTAGAAGGTTTTCCATAATTAATTTAGCTCGCTCTGTATCAATGGTTCCAACCAGAGGCATAATGGTGATATCATCCATAACCGGGATCAAAGGTGCAGAAAGTTCTTGTAAGGCAACACGCTGCAAAGAAACAATGTGCTCCCAGCTTCCTGAAAACTCATTAACTAATCGATTAATGACGGGATCGACCCAATCGTCCACCTTCCTAAGCACCTTCGAGAAGTACTCCGAATCAATTTGGTCAGACCGGGAAAGGATGAACTCCGTAATAACCCTGCGGAAAACCTGCATTCCATCTGTCAAATAACTAAGAGGCCACCCTAAATTAATTAACCGCTCAGAGAAATCATCCATATCTGAAGACAATCCCTGTCGTTCGAGACTTGCAAAAATCACATTAACAAACTCACGGTTCGTACTTTCAAACAGCTCGTCCGATATCGTTGCAGTATAATCACTTTTTTTATGGTTATTAACTTCTTCCAGCCACATTTTTACAATATCATCACTATGTTCAAGCACAATACTTTTTAACTTCTCATCCATCGTTTAGACCCCGACTAAATTCTACAATTTCCTTAAAAAAATCACCGTTCATTATCTATACAAGTATTATTTTATCAAAAAATGCAATGTAAATATACTAATTAATTCTATTCTAAATTTGTTTTAAAGGACAAGCCAACATGTTGACCAAAAGTAAGCCTCCAAACAAAAAAATAAAGCTGTCTAATTAAAGTCAGCTTTATCTCAAAAGTCGATTAGACCAAGGCTAATTTGCAGTGATTCATTTACACGCTGCATCATCGGTCCATCTAGTTGTGTGATTTTATCGGTCAAACGTTGTTTATCAATCGTTCTGATTTGTTCCAGCAGAATAACAGAATTGCGTTCGAAACCATATTTTTCAGCATCAATTTCAACATGTGTAGGAAGTTTAGCTTTTTGTATTTGTGCAGTAATCGCTGCAATAATAACTGTGGGACTGAAACGATTACCAATGTCATTTTGTAAAATCAGAACAGGACGTACTCCTCCTTGTTCTGATCCTACAACTGGGGACAAATCAGCGAAATAAACGTCTCCTCGTTTGACTATCACAGACTTCACACCCCGCTCACTAATTGCTCCAGGGTGTGATCTGCCTCCTCTTCGGCCTGAAACGCTTCTGAAGCGATAGTTAGATTAATTTTCGCCATTTCCATATATCCACGACGCATGGATTCTCTAATATAGCGTTGTTTCTCTTCCCGCAAGTACATTTTCGTTGCTTTACACATGAAATCGCTCCGATCACTGTTTTCGAGTTGAACATGACCATCCACTTCGTTTAGCAGACTATCTGGAATACGAATGACAATCTCCTGCATGTTGTCGGACAAAACCATACACCTCCACCATCTTCTCTCAAAAAGAAACCAGTCAAATAAGTCCAATTTAATCTTATCATTCGCCAGTGTCTATTGCAAAGGAGTCTTGGTATTTTTTTTCGAAAAATGTTGCGCGGTGATTGATTATAAGGAGTATTGTCTTACGCTTATTAATAGAACCTCATAAAGTGTTATCTACTTCTACAATATGCCCGTTTATAAAATACATGCGCGGTACCCGGTAACTTATCATACAAGGGATCTCATAATTAATGGTTTCCAAATAATCAGCCAACTCATCTGTATGGATGATTTCGTTATCCTGCTTGCCAATTAATGTAACCCTAGTTCCAACAGAATATTCTCGATCTAGTTTAATCATGCATTGATCCATACATATTCTTCCGACTATAGGGTGACGTTTGCCGTCCACTAACACGTCCATCCCTTGCAGTTTTCGGACCCAACCGTCTGCGTAACCGATCGGAATCGTTCCAATCCATTCTTCTTCTTCCGTTTGATAGGTGGCCCCATAACTAATCGATTCATTGGGTTCTACCTTTTTCACATGAATTAATTGACTCTTTAACGAAAAGGAAGGTCTAAGATCAATCGGCCGCTCTTTCTTCACGACAGGGGACGGATAAAGGCCGTACATACTGATGCCAAATCGAACAAAATGATGCATGTGCTCTGGGAAGCGCTGACTGGCAGCGCTATTACCTGTGTGGATTTCTACAGGGTGCGGCCATACCCTTTTAAAGTGTTCATACATGTCATTAAACCGTTCTGTTTGCTCCTGATAATAGGTCAGATCTTCTTCATCTGCCGTTGCAAAGTGGGTAAACAATGCCTGTAATTCAAGGAGTGGGCTTGCTTTAATTACAGAGAGAAGGGCGTCCATTTCCTTTATATTCCGAATCCCGATTCTCCCCATCCCTGTGTCCCATTTCATATGAAGTTTAAGCGGTTTGTTAAATGAGGTTTCTTTCACTTGGTCTATCCATTCTTTTTGAAAAACAGTAACTTCAATATCGTTCTCGCAAGCCACAGGCAAGTCTTCTGGGCGTGTCCATCCCATAACTAGAATAGGTGCCGTGATCCCTGCGTCTCTAAGCTTAATCGCCTCATCCAGCAATGATACAGCGAGTCTCTTTGCCCCGGCATGCAATGCTTGCCTGGCTACTTGTACATCCCCATGACCATATGCGTCAGCCTTCACTACAGCATAAATCCCTGTATGCCGCGGAAGTTGCTTCTGCATTTGGGCTATATTATATTCAATCGCTGATAGATCAATTTCTGCCCAAGTATCTCTATAAAATGCTTCCATTGACAAGGGAACCCCCCTCTCTGTTTCAATATCTTTCTATTATTGAACGAAGGAAGCCAACTGTCAACAATATGAAGCAGGAGTTTCTTCAGTTAAAGTTTAGAAATCCCCATTAAAACCGAAGCTCAAAATTACGGAAAGAAAGAGCGTACTGCACATGAGCTATACCGCACTTTTCAAGAGTCGGCCATCTAAAAATAAAAGCAGACCGTTAAGCCTGCTCGCGAGATTGCTATTTAGAGGAATGGCTATTAATTGAACTCGCTACTGAAACCATTTCTTCTTGGGTTAACTCTTCACTCGCCAAGTTAAATGTTGTACCAGATTGACTCCAGCGCAAGCGCTGCCCAGACATTGCACCAACTGTACCTCCAGTTAATTGTACGGGGTCGCCGCTTACAGGCACTGCCTGTCCGGCACTTGTAGGCTCAACCTCGGCTGGTTCTTGGATGAGTGTAAAGCTTTTCTCCCCTTGATAGGTCATAATTACTCGAGTACCTTCATCTGTTTGTACTTCCTGCTTATCAACCAACTCAGCTCCAAGCGTCTCTTGTGGATAGAGGATAGCATTAGCTTGATTACCTTCTTCCATATTTGAAACAGGTGCTTCAGTAGGTGCCATCGCCATATTTTGATCTACATCGAAGTCTTCCTTCTTAAGTCCATCGGCTTTGTTGAAGTCATTAAATTGCACTTCTACTAGTGCCTGCATATCCTGATCAAACACTTTCACCATGACAGGTTTAAAGGTTTTCTTATCGAAATAGATTTCTTGGGATGGAAGGGTTTTATTGTTTTGGTAATTTGTTTTTGTTTTAAACACATAGTGATTTTCTGTTGTGGTAAACTCTCCCTCAGTATCCTTTTTAATATCCTCCACTAAAGAAGCATAAAGGTAGGGCTGACTCGTATTTTCAGGCCAATCGCTTTGAAACTTGAAGCTCTTATTTAAAGCAGGCGTTAAGACATATACCCCATTTTTATTTTTAAGGATGATTTGATTCCCTTTTTCATCCTCTTCATTATGAAGTTTTACTTTATAAAAGTCCTCTTTTTTATGCCAAATTTGAATCTGATATTTTTGTTCTTCTTTACCTGTTCGCATGGTCATAGTTACATCCGTTTTATAACCCGCCATCTCTTCAGCTTGTTGCGACAGTTTCTTCACAACGTCTTCTTTAGATTTCTCACCACAAGCACTTATCACAATCATCATTGTCACTAAGACGAACAAAAGGATCGGAAAACGTTTCTTCATATACTCAACTCCTTTGTCTCTTCTGAAGGACAAAGGGAACGTTTATTTGTGGATCAAGAGGAAAATGTACGAAAGGTCTGGGTTAAACCTTCAATTAAATCTGTCGCAAGTAAATCAACCATGGAGTGGTCATCCTCTATTAACATTTCAGCTGTCAGTCCGTGCAGCATGCATCCGCTATTTAGCGCATGTGTGGTTGATCCTGATTGAAGCATCATGGCAAGTAATATACCTGATAGCACGTCGCCACTGCCACCTTTTGCTAACCCGGCATTGCCTGTCAGGTCTACAAACTGGCTGCCATTAGGAGCCGTAATAATTGTGGCAGGGCCTTTTAACACAGTGTACACACCGTACTTTTTAGAGAATTCACGACTATAGGAAAAAGGTGATTGTACAATTGCAGAAATCGGTTGGTCCACTAAATGAGCAAACTCGCCAGGATGCGGAGTGAGAATTGTCGGATATGTCCTACTCCTTAATAAACCCAAGATATTCTTCAGTTGATAGAGAGCGTCTGCATCGATAAGCAGTGGAGATTTCACTGATGAGACGAGGTGATTCACTAGGTTATTAGATTCTCGCCCACGCCCCATTCCCATACCTACCGCCACTCCATCATAAGCAGACACATCAAAATCAACCGGTCCCTTGATGACACCCTCCTCTTCCGCAAGCGGCAGAAAAGTCGCCTCCTGCACATAGGTAGCAATGGTAGGCACTGCACTCTTTGGTGTAGCTACCGTTACGAGTCCAGCACCACTTCTAAGTGCAGCCTTTGCTGACATCGCAATCGATCCGGGCATATGTGCCGCTCCGCCGACGATTAACGCTTTGCCATGGCTTCCTTTATGAGAGTTTGCGTCTCTTTTAGGTAATATTCGTTTACTATCTTCTCTTTGCCATACTTTTCGATTGGGAGAAGGAAGTTTTCTCACAGGCAAACCAATATCGCAAACCTTCCATTCACCGTAATAAAGTCTGGTATGCTCCACTAACGCACTCACCTTTAAAGCAGCAATGATATACGTATAGTCGGCTTTAAATGCATCAAACTCAACGATCCCTTCATCAGCTGGAACGCCAGTTGGAAGATCTACGGCTATCCTGAAAGCTTTTTGCTCATTGGCAAGTTCGACTACTTGTTTGATTGGCCCACGTAAATGCCCTTTCACACCAATTCCAAGCATCGCATCAATAATGACTTCTGCACTTTCAAAAGATTCTCTTAGATCATCATTTTCCTCTAATTTGTATAATGTGTATCCCGTTTTCATAAAAATCTCTTTATGATGACGCGCGTCACCCTTTACTTTAGAATCAGGCACCACTTGCCACGCTTCAACAGAATAACCTCTGTTCAATAACGTCCGTGCGATAACAAAGCCGTCCCCGCCGTTGTTCCCTGCGCCAATAAGCATCATGACCCTTTGATGCTTATCTAGCTTTTTCTCTAATTCAGAACTTACAGCTCGACCTGCATTCTCCATTAATAATTTACCGTCCAACCCAGTTGACTCCATCGCCACCTGGTCCCATTCGTACATCTCTTGTGCGGTCACAACATCCATTTCGTTCCCTCCTACCCGCATTACAATGTTATGAGACAACCTATGTAATTATGCATTTGCTCTATCTTCCAAGATAATTTGCGCAACAGCCTGCTCTTTACTATGAGAAATAGCCGCCCAAATAGTAAGGGTTTCATATCCCTTTGCTTGGACGACCGGAGCTCCTGCGTCATTTGATATGACTTCGATGTCATGAAAGCTAAGTTTACCGATCCCTGTTCCAACAGCTTTAGAAAAGGCTTCCTTTGCTGCAAAACGGCCCGCTAGAAACTCAGCACGCCTCCAGTCATTCAACTGATCATAACGATCCTGTTCGCTTTTAGTTAATATTCGTTGAACAAAACGAGGATTTCGCTTTATACTTTGTTTAATACGTTTGATTTCTATAATATCGATTCCGATTCCCTTAATCATGTACATCTTCCTTTTAAGCTTCGATGTCTAGCTAGAGCGCCTTTCTCCATAGCTAGTTGTAGTATACCCGATAATTTGTACTGTTAAAAAGAATACTAGCCTGCTGATTCGCTTATATTGTGAAGTAGAACCTTTTTTAAAGGAGACAAAAACTATGTTTGTTCGAACGGAAAGCTTTAAGGAATTCCTCAAATTTTACCCCATTGTGTCAGGGCTTGTTTTGATTAACCTGCTATTATGGCTGTTTATTTCTGTATTTCAATTCAACTTTGCCCTGGACTTGCTCCGTGCAGGGGTAGGCAACAACTTTCTTGTATCACAAGGGGAATATTGGCGGCTTGTGACCCCGATATTCTTGCACGGCGGCTTTTCACATGCTTTATTTAATTCCTTTTCACTTGTCCTCTTTGGTCCGGCCCTTGAGCAAATGTTGGGAAAAATGAAATTCATCACCGTCTACCTCATCGCAGGGATCGCGGGAAACATTGGAACGTACATCGTCGCCCCTAACGCTTTTTACCAGCACCTAGGTGCTTCAGGTGCCATTTTTGGTATCTTTGGTGTTTATGTATTTATGGTATTGTTCCGTAAGCACTTAATTGGTTCAGCAAATTCACAAATGATTACAATTATTTTTGTCTTAGGATTATTCATGACGTTTGCACGCCCGAACATAAACGTACTCGCACATGTTTTTGGTCTTATTGGCGGGTTTGCTCTAGCACCTCCTTTATTAAAAAATGCCAGACCCTTTTCTGTTTGGCAAAACCGGGTCAAACACGAGAACAGGAGCCGAAGCGGGGCGAGCTTTGATCCTAACCGTTGGAATAAACGTAAATTCTCAGGAAAAGGATATGGAAAGTACATCATATGGGGGTTCATTATCTTCCTTGTCGCTCTTGCGTTAGTTAATAACTTTTTATAAATTTACAGCCGCACATCTGAAGGATGGGCGGCTTTTTTGAAAAGGCCAAAATCAATGGAGTTGCGCGAAACTGAATTATAATTGCACGTAAATCGATTAATTTTATAATTGACGTTTTAATTGCACATTTTGAGCGCATAATTGCTTTTTTTAAGAAGTTTTTGCGTTAAAATATTCACCAATTAAAAAGCTGCCAGACCATTAAAAAGTCAGACAGCCTATAACTACTTATTTAGCGTTAGAGTTACGCCCTTTGTTTTGGAAGCCGCGATTTCCTTTACCTTTGAAATTGCGGGACTTATTGTTGGGCTTATTAAAGTTGCGTTTGCCGTCTTTACGGTAAGGTTTTTTGCCACCTTTACCTTTACCACCGCCGCTGCGCTGTGCACCTTTTACACTGATCGGCTGTACAGAAGAAAGTCGAACAGGTACCTCACTGCGTTCTTTCGTAAGCATCTTCAATGCTGCAGCCACAAGATCCGTAGCATCATGCTGTTCGAGCAGTTCGTTTGCTGATTGCTTATACTTGTTTAAATCCTCATTATTAGCGGATTCGATCATCTTATCAACAGCAACTTGTTGTTGTCCGCGGCGCGCTTCATCAGAAGATGGCACACTCATACGTTCAACCTTTTTCTTCGTAAGCTTTTCAATTAAGTTAAGCTGTGCTTTCTCACGTGAAGTGACAAAGGAGACAGATTCACCTTTGCGCCCTGCACGACCTGTACGTCCAATACGGTGAACGTAGCTTTCAGGGTCCTGAGGAATATCAAAGTTATATACGTGAGATACCTCAGAAATATCCAGTCCGCGTGCAGCCACATCTGTCGCTACAAGAATTTCAATGCGCCCTTTTTTAAACTTGTTTAGAACGGACATACGTTTTCCTTGGGTCAAGTCGCCATGAATCCCTCAGCGCGGAAACCGCGTGCTTGCAAACCATCTGAAACCTCGTCGACACGGCGCTTTGTCCGTCCGAATACGATCGCCAATGCCGGTGCGTGTATATCAAGAAGACGTGTTAGTGTATCGAACTTATGTTTTTCCGGAATCTCAACATAATACTGCTCGATATTTTCAACCGTCATTTCTTTCGACTTCACTTTAACCTCTTCAGGGTTTTTCATAAGTGTTGTTGCAATATTACGGATTTCCTTAGGCATAGTCGCTGAGAACAATAACGTTTGACGTTCTTCTGGAAGTGCCTTAAGAATATCACGAATATCATCGATGAAGCCCATGTTTAGCATTTCATCTGCTTCATCTAATACTGCAGTATGAACGTTCTCAAGCTTAATCGTTTTACGACGGATATGGTCAAGTAAACGTCCAGGGGTTGCTACAACGATATGGTTATCTCTTAGTGCACGAATTTGACGTTCCATATTTGATCCACCATAAATCGGCAGCGTGCGTATCCCTTTATTTTTACCGAGACGGTGAACTTCTTCAGCTACTTGGATAGCCAACTCACGCGTTGGTGCAATGACCAATCCTTGAACAGACTTGACGTCTTTATTAATTTTTTCGATCATCGGAATTCCAAATGCTGCTGTTTTACCTGTTCCCGTTTGCGCTTGGCCGATGACATCTTTCCCTTGTAAACCGAGAGGGATTGTTTGCTCTTGAATCGGTGTTGTTTCTTCAAAACCCATGTGGTTTAAAGCTTTTAACACCGAATTAGATAATCCTAATGAATTGAATGTTGTCACTATACTTTCATACTCCTTTTTTATAAAAAATCTTCTACCTTAATTATGATTAAGACATGTAAAAAAAGCCTCCTGCCAATGCTATACGGGAGAGGCTTTGAAGCACCTGCCTGATAGATTCATCCATCATAACACACATAACAGTATCAATTCTACACATTTTTATTATGCTTTTCAATCCTATCAATGATAAAATGATGTAAAACTGTTGAGAAAAGCGCGAGGCGCCCCGGTCATGAAACCGATTGCCTGGGCGCTGTTGCCCGAGCTCCTATTAATAAGGAGGGTTAATTTTTGGATAAACCTCCATTTCATCCATATATCATGTTAGCTATCGGTGTATTATCCATATCGACCGCAGCGATCTTTGTTAAACTGGCTGGTGGTGTACCAGCTTCTATGATCGCTTTCTATCGGCTGTTATTTGCTGTGCTAATCATGGCTCCTTACGTGATGTGGAAACACACTCATGAATTTAAAAGCATCACTTCAAAGGATTGGCTGTTAGCCGTATTTGCAGGCATCTTCTTGGCCTTTCACTTTATTTTATGGTTTGAATCGCTTAATTATACGTCAGTGGCCAGTTCCGTTATCCTAGTGTCCATGCAGCCCTTATTCGCATTTCTCGGAACGTATTTGTTCTTCAAGGAGCGTTTTACTGCAGGTGCATTGCTAAGCATGATGATCGCCATCACCGGCAGTATCATCATTAGCTCAGGTGACTTCCAACTAGATGGTACGGCTTTACTTGGGGATATCCTCGCATTGCTTGGAGCGATGATGGTAACAGCCTATTTTCTCTTAGGACAAAACTTGCGTAAACGTCTCTCTCTTCTATTTCACACGTTTATCGTTTACGGAATTGCAACGATCAGTTTATTCATTTATAACGTTGCTATGAATTACCCATTTACTGGATATTCAAACAAGCAATGGTTGATTTTTTTAGCACTTGCCATTATTCCAACTTTCTTCGGCCACTCGTTATTTAATTGGTCATTAAGATGGATCAGCACCTCTACAATTTCAATGAGCATTCTGCTAGAGCCAATTGGTGCTTCCATCCTTGCTTACATCGTTCTTGGGGAGCAAATCACATCATACCAGTGGCTGGGAGGCTCAATCGTTCTATTCGGACTCATCCTTTTCATTATGAGTACAAAAAAACTGAGACGTCCTAAAATAACTCACGCATCCAAAAGACTTTGACGCTGTTATATCAAAAGAGAGACATGTTCCATCACTACTTGAGAGCAGGTGAAATAATGACGATTCAACTTATTATTGATGGCGGGGCAGATTTACCGCAAGCAATGATCAAGCACCATAACTTGAAAGTTATCCCACTGAACATCCACTTTGGTCAGGACCAATATAAATCGGGATTGACCATTGATTTACCAACCTTTTACAGAAAACTAAAAGAGTCAAGCGAGCTTCCCTCCTCCTCTTCTCCTAGTCCTAACGATTTTTACGATAAGTATAAAGAAGTAGATGCTGAAATTCCCATAGTTATGTTGGCTCTCACACAAGGTTTGAGCAGTACGTATGAAAGTGCCGTGATGGGAAAGAACATGTTACTTGAAGAGGAACCTAACCGTTCGATAGCTGTACTGAATACAAAAACAGCCTCCTGTGGAATCGCATTACTAGTTGATGAGGCTGGCAAAAGAATAAAAGAAGGTCTTGGCTTTGATTCGCTCGTCACTCATATGGAAAAGAAAATCGAGCAGACCACGACACTTTTCATATTAAAGACACTTGAAAATGTCATCAAAAGCGGTCGTCTAGATAAAGTAAAAGGAGCCATTGCTAAAACGTTAAACATTAAACTTCTAATGAAAGCCACAGAAGAAGGCACAATCGACGTCTCAGAAAAAGTCCGTGGTGATAAAAAATCACTTCGCCGCTTCGTTGATCAGATTGGGGAATATACCAAGCATTATGAAGATAAAGTCATCGCCTTATCCCACAGCAACGATGAAGAGCGCGGAAGATCTGTACTCCAAACGATCAAAGAGCGCTATGACTTCAACGATTCAATTTTCACCGAGATGGGCCCATTAATTTCAACCCATGCCGGAGAGGGCGGACTCGTTATCGCTTTTTTCAAAGACTAAGTCAGAGGAGGAATCTCCTCTGACTTTATTTATTCGTATAGTCCTCATATCGAGTTTGGGGAGATTTCAACGCTAAATTCCAGCAGTCAGCGGGAATACAATGGTCAGTAAGATTATCTCATAATAGCCTCCTAACCAATCATAGAAAAGTGGCCAAGTGCAGAACCATGACCATCCATCACAGTTTGCGCTAACCCTTTTATACTACCTAAGTGTGCTCTTCCGAAGTAGTTGGGCCAAACGATATTTAATACAATCCTTTCAAAGCCGTTTACAACTCCCCAGACCACCACCCCAAACATGATGGCCATCCACCAGGCATCTGTGAATAGTAAAATAAAGAGTGTAACAATATGGCCAAGGAATGCGAGCGCTAATATGTATTGGACATAAAATCGATCAACTAAATGTCCCACAATGAATGTAACAGGAAATCCTACAACAGCCATTAACGACAAAACGGTGTTTTTATAGGTGCATTGTAATTTTTAAAGGGCGTACCTTCCTCTCATTCACTATGGCGAAGTCCCTTGGCAAAAGCAAGTACGTGATTAAAAAGTTCGTCTTTGTCATCACCATGACAAATTAAATGTTTTGATTTCGCGAGAAAAATGACTTCCTTGTCCGTTGATGGAATTTCTTCTTCCAGAAAGTTCGCCGCCTTGCTTGGAACCATTCCATCCAGTTTCCCTTGTATGATCAATACAGGACACCTGATATCCTCTAGATAAGGTTTCGTAAAATGAACACATCTTATAAATTCCAATGTGGAGAAAATATATGTCTGCTTCAGCTTCTTTTGATAGCGCAAAAATAATTCATTTGAACCTAACGTGCCTTGAGTTGCCCCTAAAACCATTGCAAAAATATCTTTATACATCTGGGGCAGACTAACATACTTTAATGCTGCAGAAAGCAGGACCAGTCGATCTACTTTATACTTTGCCGTTAAGTATGCCGCAATCATCCCCCCCATAGAAAATCCAATGATCATAATTTGATCATTTCTTTTCAACAATTCAAGGAGTGCTAATTCTGTTGTTGCTATCCATTCTTGATAATAATGACCCCTTAAATCGAGATCGTCTCCATGTCCAGGTAACGTGGGAACAGAAATTTCCCAAGCCGTTCGATTTTCAAGAAATTCAACTAGAGGCTGTACTTCTTTAGGGCTTCCAGTATAACCATGTATGCATAAACACCCAACACTCATCGTCTTTCACCGCCATCAATAATATGTAGAAAAAAACGCGCTTAGTAGAAATAGCGCGTTTCATCGCATTCCTTTTACGAAAGACCCGATTCCTTTTACAATCGGGGATACTTGCTGTATGGTTTGCACAACTTGCCCTGTTGTTGACATCATTTTATCAAAGTCTAACTGTCCCTGCTCATCTTGAAAATAGGAAACCACACTACTCTTTTGCCCCGCTGCTGGTTCAGCTTCATTATATCCTGGATATCCGTAACCATACGTGTAAGGATATTGTTGCGTATACATCCCTTGGTTCCATGTCGTGCCAGGTGCTGCATTAAAGTTTGTATAGGGATAGTAATAATTATAATAGGGAGAGGCCGTATTTGTCCTGTTGTCTGTTTGCCAATAAGGGTAATAAGGATAATAGTACACAGATTGTTCCACCTTTTTCTTTCATTTTACTACAGCCTATGTTATCGAAAAGAAAAAAGTGTAAAAAAACAAGTGATAATAAAATCACTTGAGACTGTTAAGAGAAATGTATCGTTTTTGTAGTTTGAAAGCGTGCTTCGTAATGAATACCTAATGTCCGCTTCAGTTTATGCTTCTGGTACCCAAGGACTTTCTCATTGTCAATAATTGTCGCGGGGGTAGCATATATACCCTGTTCTTGTAATTCTTTAAAGTTTTGATTGTTATCAGTAATGCTTCTTTCTTCAAAGGCTACGTTCCATTCATTCAGCATAGACAGTACCTTCTCACTCTGAGAACAACCGACACTGGTGTAAACAACAACCTTTTGTTTATTCATTGATGTCCCTCCTCTCTCCCTTTTACTAGTTCATTAGTATCACTTAATAAGTACCCCTATCGTTAACAGATAAACTCTTTTTATCAAAAAAAGCATACAAGAGGCTAATCCCTTGTATGCCTTAATTAATTGGCTAAAGCTTCATGAATTCGCTGGTCTCCACTTAACAAATCATAAGCCTTATTCTCAGCTTTTGCCCCTGAAATTAAGAAGGATAGCGTTTCAGCGACATCTTCGCGAGGGATCTCTCCGTAACTATTTATATGCTCTTGAATTTTGATCTTTCCGTTGCCTCGATCATTTGTTAATCTACCTGGGCGAACGATCGTATAATCAAGTCCTGACTGTTTTAAATATTCATCCGCACGATGCTTCGCGTACAAGTAATGCTTCATTGCCTCTGCACCAGATTCCGGCCGGTCGGCAGCCATCGAACTTAGCATAACGAAGCGCTTTATCCCAAAATGCTTCGCACGCTCAATGGCTCTAATCGCACCTTCCTGATCAATAAGAATCGTTTTATCAGCACCGGTATGAGGTCCCGAACCAGCCGCAAAAATCACAGCCTCTATATTGTAAAAGGCAGATTCAAAATCTTTTTCTAAATCACCAATAACTGACCTGATTCCTTTGTCTTCAAACTGCGGAACTTGGTCCGTATCCCGAACCATCGCCACTGGTTCATGTCCTGAATCATTCAGCTTATCAATAACATATTTTCCAACTTGCCCATTAGCACCTATCACTAAAACACGCACGATTTATCCTCCTTTATTGCCTACCCTTAGTAAACTTCCCTAGTGTTCAAAAGAATAAACGAGTATTTAATGAACTTCCTCCTCATGTAGAAAAGCGACCACAGAGGAAGGACTGTGGTCGTTTGCAGCAAGAGGTCATTAGAAGAGATTATAATTCTTGTGAAGTCGGGCGAATAATCACTTCGTTGATCGATATATCACCGGGTTCCTCAATCGCATACCGAATTGCACGGGCAATGGCCTCAGGTCTAATCGCCTGCTTATAGAGGTCTTCCACTCCTGGTTTCACATCGGTGTCGGTAATAGTCTCAGTCAATTCAGTCCCAACAGCCCCGGGGAAAGAATCGTTGTACGAATATTATTCTGCGGAGACTCCTCTTTTCTTAACCCTTCGGTGATAGCCCGGACAGCAAATTTCGTTCCACTATATACCGAACTTCCAGGAAACACTTCATGACCTGCAACTGAGGAAAGATCAATAATATGTCCCTCTTTCCTTTCACGCATGTATGGCAGAACCGCTGCAATACCGTAAAGAACGCCCCTAATATTGACGTCAATCATGCGATCCCACTCCTCGATCTTCATATTATTCAATAAAGAAAGGGGCATTAACCCGGCATTATTGACAATGACATCAATCTTTCCATACTGGTCAACTGCAAACTGCGCCAAGTTCTTCATTTGCTCACTGGATGTCACATCGGTCACCTTATATTTTGCTTCTCCACCCTCATTTTCGATGGCTTTTTGCAGATCTTCCAGTCGTTCTTCACGACGGGCCGCCAATACGAGTTTGGCTCCATTCGCCGCCAACTCCTTAGCTGTTTTTTCACCAATTCCACTTGAAGCTCCTGTTAAAATAACAACCTTTCCTTTTACATTGGACATGTCTTGTCACACCTTCCTTATATTTGCCCAGGTCCAGTCCGCCTAGACCGATTACCCGAGCTGAGTTTTTTATACCGTTAACTTTCAACTCACGGTGTGTTGCTGTGTTTCCTCAATTAACGAATTTTAAAACATTCTCTTTCAAATAATTGACTACTTTAAACACATTGAATCCGATCATGAATAGGGATTCTCGAAATTCATATTCTATTCCTCATCTAGCCTGATTAAAAGCTGAAGAAGATCTTTCACGCACCTGTGTAGTTTAAGCTAACCTTCTTATATTGTTTCGGGTGAGTAATCATAAAATAAAATTCCAAAACTTAAGAAACCGACCACAGATACGTATCTGTGGTCGGTTTCTTAAGAGTTAATCCAGGATTCATATAGATGGTCAATTCGCTTTGTCAGCAATTCTTTCTCTTCTTGCAGAGCTATTAGTTCACCAGTATTCATTTCTTTTTCGATCTTCCCTTCAACTATACTCAGCTCGTTTTCAAGTTCCATAATCCTCTCTTCCATGGACACTTCAGCTGCACCCGTTTGACCCTGTTGTTTCTTCGGTGTAGTTGCTTGGTATTGCTTGCATTCCTGGCCTAACAATACCATCCATTTTTCTTTCGTTTCATTGTAAGAGCCAAAATAACGATAGAGTCGGCCACCCACAAGATAAGCTGTCTCATTGAAGCATTGATTTAGAAAGTGACGATCGTGCGATACTCCAATTACCGTTCCTTCGAAATGCTGCAGTGCTTCTTCTAGAACTTCCTGCGATTCAACATCCAAGTGGTTGGTTGGCTCATCAAGAACTAATAAATTTATCCCTTCATGCATAAAAATAGCTAGCTTGAGCCGCATTCGCTCCCCACCGCTTAAATGGGCAATTTTCTGGAACACGTCATATCCATAGAACATAAAGGCTGCCAGTAAGTGTCTGGCTTGCCCTTCCGTCACTCTAATATGTTGTCTGAAATAATCAATCATACGCTGTTGGTCATCTACACCTTGCAAAGGGTTTTGTGGTAAATAACCGATCAGAATAGAGCTGCCTTGTTTAATTACACCTGAATCGGGCTCTTCTTGTTGCAGCAACAGCTTAAGGAGAGTTGATTTGCCACTGCCATTTGCTCCTACAATAGCCAATCTCTCTTTGTAACGGAGTTGAAGATCGACCTCAGTTAGGATTTGCCGGTTCCCATAGTGTTTACTAGCCTTGTCTGCAATCAGAACATCATTTCCGCTTCGACCTTCAGCCTGCAGTGACAGTCCCATTTTTTTAGTGTCAAGCATAGGACGGTTAACTTTCTCCATTTTTTCTAAAGCCCGCTCCATACTCTTGGCTTTTTTAAACAGCTTCGGGTTGGGTGGATTAGCCTCATTAGCCCACTGCCTCAGCCTCCGTATTGCTTCCTTCATTTTCTTTATCTTCTTTTGCTGTTCCTGATACTGGTGAAACTCCGCCAACAGCTTTTCCTCTTTCTGTTGTTCAAATGACGAATAGTTTCCTTTATAAATTTGTGCTTCTCCAGATTCAAGGTCAACAATTCCTGAAACCACATGATCTAGAAATGAGCGATCATGGGATATAACACATAACGCCCCTTTATATTGCTGCAAGTGTTTCTCAAGCCACTCAATAGCGACTAGATCTAAATGGTTTGTAGGTTCATCAAGCAAAAGCAAACTAGGTTTCTCCAACAAAATTCTCGCGAGCGAAAGTTTTGTTTTCTCTCCACCGCTTAAATTGGAAAATGGTTGATGGAGCAAGCTTCCAACCTGAAGCCCATTGGCTACCTGACTAATTAATGACTCCATTTCATAGCCACCTTGTTCAGTAAATTGATCCTGTAACTCTCCATAAGTTACAAGCGCTTTTTCCATCTTATCTGGGTCCTTCATTTTATTTTCAAGTTGTTTCATTTCCTCGGCCAAATGCTTGAGCTCAATAAATGCTTTCTCTAAATACTCTTTCGCTGTACCAGTGAACTGGTCAGGAATCTGCTTTAAATAGCCGATCGATAGCCCTTTCTTAATAAACAGATCCCCGCCATCAAGTGATTCTTCCTTTGTAATTAAACGAAACAGTGTTGACTTTCCACTGCCATTTCTCCCTACTAATCCGAGCCTCTCTCCTACATTTATTTCAAAAGAGAGCGATTCAAATAACACTTTGCCGCCAATAATTTTATAAACATCTTTTAATGTAATCATTAAAATTTCCTCCTAAAGACAAAAAAAGCCAGAGGTCCCGTCACCCCTGGCTTCCTTATTAATAATATAATCAGGTATGAGACGCTATCTATTTCCATTATTTAACTGTAAAATTGGACATACGAGCCCCTTGTACAGTTAAACCATGAAAAAGCGCACGATTGATATATAACAGTTCACGATCAATAACGTGCTTTGATAACATCTTCATCCCTCCTTTGTCTTTAGTCATACATCTATTGTAACTTATTAATTTGAATTTTTCTACTTCTTTTGCTGCTCTGCATGCATGCCTAGTTGTTTCAATAGATCAATAGCTTGCCGCTTTTCTTCATCAGACAGCCCACCTGTGATCGATTCGATTTGTTTCCAATGCTCAGGGAAAATCCCGTGCAAGAGGTCTTTTCCTTTACTTGTGATCGCAGCAAACGTAATCCTTCGGTCATTAGGACATGGAACACGTTTAAGGTATTCTTTCTTCTCAAGTTTATCTACTACATAAGTAATACTACCGCTAGCTAATAAAATCTTTTCCCCGATTTTCTGTAACGGCTGGTCGCCTTCGTGGTATAAGAGTTCAAGCACTCCAAATTCCGTCGTGTTCAATCCATGACTTTGAATATCATCCTTCACTAAATCAGCTATCGCGCGCTGAGCCTTCGACAAAACGACAAATAACTTTAAAGAAGGGTCTTGTTTCTTTTTTCGATACAACTCTTGTTCATCCATAAATCCTCGCCCTCTCATCATTCCTCTAGTTAAAGACAGTATATAGATAAAAAAAATAGACTGTCAAACAAGAAAAGCGGAGGCGCCTTGGGCAGACTCGACAAGCATAAGTGAAGCAGCGCAGTGTGGTGCTCTTCCACACGGAGGTAATTCACTTATGTCTCGAGAGTCTAGGCGCCGGAGCTAGACAGTAGAAAAAGCGGAGAGGAGCGTTTAGCCCTGAAACGCATAAGCAAAACCATGACGTGGCGGTCTTTGCCACAAAATGGGATTGCTTATGTCGCGAAGGGCTGCGACTCGAAGCTAGACAGTAGAAAAGCGGAGGCGCCTTGGGCAGACTCGTGTAGTGCCCGAGTGAATCGACGCAGCTGGTCATAATTCGGGAGTTTTTACGAAATATGCAAAAAAGTCGTTCAACGTGCAATTATGCTTATTTATGTGCAATCAATGAGATTTTCGTGCAATTATTCAAAATTTCGTGCAATTAACCACGGTTTTCGCGCAATTCCTTCCCAAAAGGAGGATCACTCATCCTTCAATCTATTCTGGTGCAGTAAATATTGGGGATCGGGTGTTTGCTCCCACGTCCAACCAATCGCTCATCTTCCCCTTTTCTCGAAAAGCAAACTTCATCCCTTACCAAAAGAATAAAACGACTCTTACGGGCGATCGACAATCGTACCACAAACCATGACCACATGCTGATCAGGATCCTGGATATGGAACCAGCCAAAATCCCCATGACTCACTATTTCTTTTGTTATTTGCACTCCCTTGGCCGCGAGATCTTGATAACTCTCCACTAAATCTTTGGAATAAAAATTGAACACGGGTTTTTTCACTTGCTCAAAACTATAACTCGTGTCAAACTTATGGTCATCAATTGTTAAGTGAACCCCACCTGTTACGGGAAGATTATAAACAGGTGAATGGACCTGCCCTTCTTCAAAGGGCAGATCTAGTAACTCACTGTACCACTTGGCCGATCGTTTTAAATCTTTCGTATGTATAAAAACAGCATGAACTTCGGGGAGCAGGCTTTTTGTCATCACTCTTCTCTCCTCGTAGATTAATTATCCCTCCCCGATAATAATTCGCTTTCTATTTTAATAATCCTTGTTTTTGACAAAAGAAGTCCGCTCAAACTGCTTGAGCGGACTTCTTTGTATTTACTGCATATTTTCATTCCCTTGAACATTATTAAAAACGTTAGTGTCAGCGCACAGGAATGTAAAATGATTCGGGAGACCTTTAATAGTTGTTGGTGTTCTCCCTACGATCTCACCGTCCATATCGACTTCTTTATCTTTCTCAACATCGATACGAATCTTCTCTCCCTGCATGTGTGATAGTTCTTGAAATTTACTTGGATCAGTCCCTGGTTTGTTCATAGTGATTAGTTCTTTAAATGTAGTCAAGTTCGAATTTTTCACAATTAATACATCAAACTTCCCATCCTGCAGCTGGGAGTTTGGCAATGGCACTTCCCTTGTCCCGATAAATCGTCCATTCATAACGAGAACCATGACTGCTTCTTCACTAACTTTCTTGCCATCAACTTCGATTGTAAAAGAAAAAGGATCAGTTTGATTCATTGTCTTAAGAGCACTTATAAAATAACTCAGCACACCAATGCGATTCTTTTGTTCCTTATCTATATTTGAGGAGGTTTCGGCCACAAGTCCGATGCCCCAGAAATTTATAAAATAGTGATCATCGGCCTCACCTATGTCGACTTTCACTTCCTCTCCATGAAGAAGTTGTTTTGCAGCCAATTGCAAATTTTGCGGTGTGCCTAATACGCGGCTGAAGTCATTGGACGTTCCTGCCGGTAGAACAGCAATAACAGGGCGTTGTTCTTGATCTGCTAGACAATTTATACACTCATGTAATGTCCCATCTCCACCTAAAATAATAAGGATATCCACTTTAGAACTGTATTCACAACAAGTTTGTTTGAAATCTTCGAGTGAATCGGTTTGGATAACCGTTAATTCTTTGACAGTTTGAGAAATACTCGGTAACGTCATAGCTAAGTTTTGTTCTGAATTTTCACTGTCTGCATTGCCGTTATATATAAATAGTCCACTTTCATAACGAGGCATGTCACTTCCCCCTATCCATTGTCCTATATTAATGATTACCTAATTTTGAAGCATTGAAACACCTATACTTAGAAAGAGAGCTCCTTTAAAAAAGCTTCCGGTTCGTCCAGTGTTAAGTACACGGTAGACACCTTCTTCTTAAATCCAAAAATCATATAGGCGTCCAAATTTGTTTTTAACCTTAATTCAAACTGAGGGGATTTTGTTTCTAGCCCGCCAAGTGTTAAGTTTATTCCCTCTTTATCTTTCGAACATTCAGCAGCTGCTTTTTCACAAGGAGAAATAGAGGCAACTTGCTCAAACGGGACTGTTATGTGAAAACGAAGACCTTTTTGAATATGAAGGACCTGCCTTTCAATAACAACAGGAGATTTTCGTATGGCTTGGTAATCTGCGATGAGGAATAATAAGGCATACACATCAAGTAAGGTGGCGATCCAGGCAGCTGTGTGGCTAAATTGCGCAAGCATAGCGTGAACAGCTATAATTTCAATTGCCATGGCGTGGATAAGCATGAGAAACACACCAAAATACTCACTGTTTCGATGGTAGGAAAATGATCGTCGGCGGGATGGATAAGAGTCTAGCCAGGGAAACAAGCTGAAACGGATGGCAGCAGCATCTGTGGCAAGAAATCTGCCCAGCCTCTCAAAATGGGCAAGCTTTCCCCTAAAGGCAAATGTTTTTTCATTAGCGTAGAATAAGCGCGGCATAAGCAGAACATGGGTTGTTTTTGCATCTTTAAAGTGTGCTCTCCACTCAGGCAATTTACGTATGAACATAACAGCTAGTATTAATTCAACGCATATAAAGCTGACTTCAAGCATGATCACAGTGTAATTTAAGTACAGTAAGTCATCCTTGGCATAACTAGGAACAATCCAGTGTAAAAACAGCAACCCTGAGACCATTAACGGAGCAAAAAGGGTGAATGTCGGTTTCCTGCGTAACACAATAAGAAATAATACAACAGGCACAACAATCATGACGTCAATAATCGTACCGTATACAAGCCAGGGCTGAACGGGACCAGTCAATTCAAGTTTTTGCACAGAAAAATTACTTAACAAAATAAGCAGGATCAAGGATAACCCAATGTAAAATGACCTCCGTTGCACTAATAAGGGATACCCCATAGGTCCATCCTCCTTCACTATGATTGTTATACATTATATTTTACTTTAGTTATCAGGTAACCGCTATACCCCAAGTGCCAATTCTCCTAGCTCCAAGCGAGATGTTCACAAAGTGTACACGCTTACACAGGCAGTTAGGTAACCACTTTTACCTTAAAATTATTTACCTTTATTAGCCCTTGATTTATAATTAATTTGTTTAGGAGGCTAACTAATTATGGAGCGCGAAATACAACCATTGCTCGGTTACAACATCAATGTGATCTCACATTTTATTCAAAATATATATAATGAAAAACTTAGTGAATATGGACTCACCCACTCCCAATCGAAGGTCATTTACTTTCTAGCCAAATACGGTGAACAGAGCCAGTCTGAATTGCAAAAAAGGTTATACATCAAAGCATCCTCTATGAATGGCATTGTTGAATCGCTTTTAAAAAACAAGTGCATTACAAAACAAACTTGCACGAAGGATAAACGAACGAAAATCATTAAGCTTACGGAAAAAGGAATTCACCTGGATGAAACCATTTGGACCCTTATTCAAGAGATGGAAAACGAAATTGCTAAGGGTTTTTCTTCAGAAGAGCGGCAAGTCATTGTTTCCTGGTTACAAAAGATACAGGAAAATTTAAAAATCTCAGCTGGGAGGACATAAATTGTTGATGCACATCTTTACGGGCGATCCGGCTGTCATTGAATCAGGCTCGCATGCAATAAGGATCATGTTTGCAATGTCTATACTCATTGGTGTTCAAGTCGTTAGCGGAATTTTGTATCAGGTACTGGGAATGGCTAAACCTGAACCTTTCCATGGCGCGTCAAGTTCTATTCCTTATTCCGCTCGTATTGATTCTCCCTAGTTTCTTTGGTGTCACGGGGGTTTGGCTGGCTTCCCAATGGCTGATATTTTTGCTTTTTCACTCTCGATCTTCTTTTTTATACGGAGACCGGAAACTCTTTTTCAAGAAATCGAAAGATACTCCCGATTATATGCCAACTCATTCAAACTAAGAAAAGTCCTATGAAAAGCGCCGTTTCATTTTGGAACTGCGCCTTTCCATTAATGATAGAATCATATAGCACGCTTTGACAAATTAAGTTAAACTTAGAAGAGAATAGACAGATCTTAAAGGATGAAGCAGATGATTTATTCGACCCATGTACTTAAACTCTTTACACGACTTCATGATCAGTTATTTAAACTAAGAGAGGCCGAGCGAATACGAAATCTATGGAAAGCCTTCTTCTTTTTAATGCTGTTAACTATTCTTACATACATATGGATGGCTTGGCTTGGGCTAGGAACAGACCCTATATCGATGAACATGACAGAATTTAACCGCACAGAATATGAGTTATATAAGGCATGGTTCATGATCGGGCGAATTGGCTACAGTCTTCTTTTGTTCTTTGGGGTTCTTCTTATCGCTCCCCTAGTATTTTGGATCATGTTTGAGGTGCCCTACAAAAAAACAATGATCATTCAAATGAACGTTTTACTTATAATGCTAACCGAGCGAATCACTTGGATTCCACTAATGGTTTATGCTGGTTTAGACTGGTATGTATCGCCTTTCTCTTTTGGTGTCATTGCTTCCTACATAACAAACATAGAGTGGCTGATTTATTTCTTAGGTGCGATCTCTCTTTTTCAAATCCTTATCCTCTGGTTTCAAATTAAATGTATATCCTTCCTTTCGACATCAAAAAGAGGCTGGATTATTGCAGGTGTCATTCTATGGCACATGATCACATGGGCAGGAACCGCTGCCTTGACTCATTACGGTACGTTTCTCGTACATCTACTTACATCTTAACGTGAGGAGGAAGACGATGAGAACACGCTATAAAGTTAGAATTGTAGGACTATGCGCCATTGCCTTCCTACTACTTAATGCCTGTCTACTATTCTTTGACCGTGACAGTGAAGTGGAACGGAAGTCTTACATTAAAAACTGGTCTGCAGCCTTTATTTACGATCTCTATGAAACAATCAATACTAGAGGGGTTTTTACCGCAAGCGATACAAATGCTATTTACTTTGATCAACAAACCGGCTCGTTTCAAGAGTTCTTAATTGAAGAAGGCGATGAAATTTCAGAGGGTGACGAGCTTTATACATATGAAGTTGCCGATTATGACACACAAGTACATAAGCTTGAGTCAGAAGCATCTCGTTTAGAAGGAGAAATCGACTCGATAGAAACCTACATCAATGATTTGGAAAGTTTCACAATACCTGAGTCAGAAACGACTAGCCCGCCTTCTTTTTCACAAAGGTCTGAAACAGAGGAGGAAAACCCTTTTCTTTTTCCAGCACCTTCAACAGAGAATCCTTTTTCACAAAACATAAATCCTCAACAGCAGGAGAGCGATTCGGATTCAACGATTGAAACCGAATTCATGAAAGAACAAGCACTTGCTGAAAAGGAACTGGAACTTTCGCAAAAACAAGCCCAGCTTACTATGGTTGAGGATCAGCTTAGCCAGCTTGAAGAAACAGGTCAAACCATCACAGTTACGAGCGAATTTTCCGGGGTTGTGACTGACCTATCTGAAAACCTTGAATCCCCTTTGCTCACCCTTTCATCAAGCAATTTAACGGTAAGTGGTGAGTTATCTGAGAATCATAGAAAACTTGTAGAGCAAGGCATGAACACCCTTGTTCGCATTCCCGACTTAAATATTGAGTTACCGGGTACAATCGAAGCCATTCATCCTTTTCCAGAAAAGGTAGATGTCAACCGTGCTAGTGACTACCCGTATGAAATCATTGTTGAGGGAGAAAGTGAAGAAGTTAAACCAGGCTATCACGCCGAAGTTGAAATCCTAACAGATGAAGCCGTTGATACTGTCGCTGCTTTTGATGACGTGTTAATGACAGATGTGAATTCATCTGCCTGGGTCATGGATGATCAAGGACGCCTGGAAGAAAGAGAGCTTGAGACAGGCATCACCGAGGACGGAATTGTCGAAGTTATCGATGGTTTAGAAAACAACGACCACCTCGCCGTCCAACCTGTGGATGAATTCCGTCAAGGTTCTATATTTTTCACACCACTTAAGGTAAGTGACTTACAAATACGAGAACTCTTTAGTATTGATCCTTCCTTGATGCTGGATTATGGATTACTAGGGCTGATGAATAGATAAAAATAGATCGCAAACGTAATATCCGCTAATTTATAACCGTGAAATACAATACTCTCTGAAAAAGAAGGTGTCCTAAAAAGATGGATACCTTCTTTTTGGTAGATTTTACAAAACTAGACTATTTTTTTGCCTTCTACCTTTTCACATGGGATGATAATAATACTACTATTTTAAAAAGGGGCAAGGGAACATGAAATTAAGTGTATTGGACCAATCCCCTGTGCTAACAGGAATGAGTCCACATGATGCATTACAACAAACGACGGAGCTGGCCAAATGGGCAGATCAGCTCGGCTATCATAGATTTTGGGTGTCTGAACACCATAGTACAAACAGTTTGGCAGGGTCTTCACCTGAAATATTGACGGCCCATTTAGCTGCACACACCGAGCGAATCCGTATTGGTACAGGTGGTGTTCTTCTTCCACATTACAGCTCCTATAAAGTGGCGGAATCCTTTCGAGTACTTGAAACACTAAACCCTAACCGGATTGACTTAGGTATCGGACGTGCACCCGGCGGCATGCCAAACGTCAACTTAGCATTAAACCCGGGGAAAATCCCGAGTATAGAAGGATACCCTGCTCAAGTTGAAGAATTAATTGCTTATCTACATGGAAAGGATCCACAAGATATGGGTGTCTTTGCCTCCCCACAAGGTGATACTGTGCCACCCGTTTGGATGCTTGGTTCAAGCGGCACAAGTGCAAGAGTAGCGGCTGACCTCGGTGTTTCCTACTCCTTCGCGCACTTTATTAATGGGTATGGCGGGGCTCGCGCAATGGACCGTTATAAGGATAACTTTCAACCCTCCCTTCAGCAGCAGACGCCCCAAGGGAACGTGTCTATCTTTGTCGTTTGTGCAGAATCTGACGAACAAGCTGAATACTTGGCAGCCAGTTTAGACCTTGCTATCTTAAAAATTGAACAAGGTGGAATCCGTCATCACTTCCCGACACCTGAAGAAGCGTTTAGCTACCCATACACCATGTTTGAGGAACAGCGGGTTCGTGAAAATCGCAGCCGTATGATCGTCGGCTCCATTGAAAAGGTCAAAGGGGAAGTAGAAAGTCTAGCAAACTACTATCAGGTGGATGAAGTCATTATCAACACGATTGTTTCTCCTTTTGACGAACGTTTAAAATCCTATGAATTATTAGCTGATGCCTTCAAGCTTCGTGAATCTGTAGTTCGATAGATTCTTCGATATAAAGAAGTACTCATATGTTAGTTAGCTTCTGACGTTTAGTCGTTATATCATTAATATAAAAGCCCGCTTCCCTTCTAATTTATAGAAGGGAAGCGGGCTTTAGCTATTCAACAAAAAGAAAACAGTGTTTTGTAGCACCATTTTAATTCTTTTTTCCAATTAGCCCATTATTATCTCCTAAAATTCCCTACTACTTCAACCGTTTCACTGATGCTGACAAATGCCTTTGGATCAACACTTGTGATTAGAGACTTGACTATAGCTAGTTCATAACGGGATATCACGGTATAAAGGACCTTACGTTCAGTATTAGAATAGGCACCCTGCCCATCCATTACAGTAATACCTCGTATTAAATTTTTAATCAGTTCACCTTTAATCTCATCTCCGCGATCTGATACCACCATTAGACTTAATTTTATATGACGGGTATGAACACGGTCGATAATAATTCCGGTAATGTAGATCGAGGCCATCGTGTATAACGCTAGGTCCCAAGAAAAGATAAACCCAGATATAAATACAACGACACTATTTAAGCCGAAAATTAATCCGCCTAGAGGGATATCACGTTTTTGGGTAAGAACAAGTCCAATGACATCAAAGCCTCCAGTTGATCCATAAAGTCGTATGATAAAGCCAATAGATATACCTGCAATGACTCCTCCAAATACAGCAGATAACAACACGTCATCGGTTACCTTAACTACTGGTATATACTGCATCGAAATAGAGGTGATAAATACGGAAAATATACTGTTCCATATAAATTCCTTCCCTAGTTTCATCCAGCCAATAACCAAAATAGGAATATTTAAAACGACAAGCCAAATACCAGAGTTTATGGGAGAAAGCAGTCCAAAAACCATAGCAAGACCTGTTACTCCACCTGTTAATACTTCATGAGGGAGCAGGAACATATTAAAAGCAAATCCTAAAACAACAGAAAATACAAATAATAAAGCAAATCTATATAATTGATTCATTGACATGACACCCCAATCAGGACATTAGTAGAAACACCTAATGAATTCTAGTGGTCACGAAAATAAAAGTCAATACTTATTTCGCCTAAAGCATTATCTGCTTTCGTAACCAATCGATCGTAGTCTTTTTGGGAGGTGTACTGGTGCTTATATAAAGAATAAAGATCAATATAGTGATGTCTAACACTATGGTTGTAACCATAGTGTGTTTTTTTATCTTTCAAAAAATATACAAACTCACGAACAAAAGTTCACTTTATAGGACTTTTTACTTCATTTTTGTTAAAAGCTGCCGATAACATATGTTGTCAGACATCATACGATAGGAGTGGAAGCATGAAAAGACATTGGTTCGGTCTATTACTATTAGGTACACTTCTCATGGGCTGCAATAGCCAGGAAGCAGTGTCAGAGGAGAAGAATAAGGAAATCAGCGCCGGCCTGCTTGTGACTGAAAGTGGGCTTGGAGACGATTCGTTTAGCGACTCGGCCTTCCGAGGTTTGGAACAAGCTAGGGACGAACTTGGTATTACGTTCGATTATCGAGAACCTTTTGACAAAAATTATGAAAAGCATATGAAGGATTTGATTGAGCAGGGTCATGATGTAATTATTGGGCTTGGTTATAATTCGCAAGGTGCGATTGATGCGTTGGCTGAGGGCTATCCTGAGCAGCCATTTGTGTTGATTGATGCCGTTTCTGAGTTTGAAAATGTGACCTCGATTACTTTCAAAGAGGATGAGGGCAGTTATTTAATCGGTCTGATTGCTGGTATGAGGACGGAGTCAGATGTGGTTGGCTTTATCGGCGGTGAGCGCATCCCTGTAGTAGAGCGATTTGAAAAGGGGTTTGTTGATGGCGTAGAGCAAGTGAATCCTGAGGCCGAGGTGCTCGTAAACTATGCGGAAACGTTTGATGATGATAGGAAAGGTGCCGAAATCACACGCTCAATGGTCGAACAAGGAGCTGATTATATTTTCCCTGCAGCAGGGTTTACGGGAATTGGCGCCTTAAAAGAAGCACAAAAACAGGGGGTTTACGCATTTGGTGTGGATAGTGACCAGTTTTTTGTTGCGGAGAAGGCTGTTGTGACATCAATGCTTAAAAATTTGGACGTAGCGCTTTATGATGTTATGAATCAGCTCGTAAAAGGAGAGCAGCTAAAAGGCGGTCAAATCACACTTGGAGTCAAGGAGAAGGGTGTCGGCCTCGCACCGATTCGATTAATAGAGCTTACGGCGGAACAGCAAGAAACACTTGATAAGGAGAGTGGACAATGACGATTCAAAGAAGATTATATATAATGACCTTACTGCCATTGTTCCTTAGTCTGGCCCTAATTTCTTTCATTGTTTATCAAATGACGAGCCTTGAAAACTCCTCCAATCAGGATGTACAGGTTCTGCTTGAGTCAAAGGAGGTCAACGGTCAACTGGTTAAGCTTGAGCAGACGTTGAATACATATGGATACAGTCCTTCTGCGGCGACAAAAAACGAAGCTTTGACAACAATGGAAGCAGCCCAATCAGCTCTCACTGATCTTGGTTCACTCATGGTTACTCCAGAACAAGAACGCTGGTACACCCAAGCTGTTACAAAATATGAGGACTGGCAACAAATGACGACAGACGCTTTAACAGCAGAAGATACAAATGAGATCCAGCGCCAGGCTGCCCGTACTCCTGGTATTCTTAATGATATGTATATGCTTCAACAGGCATCCAGAGCCTGGTATGACAGCAAAATGGAGGAGCAATCAAGTACAGTACGTCAGTTAATTAGCTTTGCCATTATAGCTGGAGTTGTGTTAGTCGTGCTCTCGATCTTTGCGACATCCCGTTTAACTAAACACATTGCTAAACCAATGAAGGATTTGGCGGCACAGGCATCCAAAGTAGCTAAGGGGGATTTAACGACAACCATTAACGTGTCTGAGAAAGAAAAGGATGAGATTGGACAGCTTAAACAATCCTTCCAAATGATGATCGACAACCTTACCACAACCGTCAAATCCGTCCATCAAATTGGAGGAAATGTTGAACAGTTCAGTACAAAGTTAAACCATGAAATGACGGGGCTTTCTGAAGTCACGCAACAAGTCACCAGCTCAACAGATGAATTGGCGCAAGGAAGTCAATCAATTTCTAATGATATACAAGATGTCGCCTCGCTTATGGAGCAGATGCATCGCAATTTTGAGGAGAACACGGAAGAAAGTCAAAAAGCTTCAAAGTCAGGTACAGCAACTTTATCAAAGGTTCAGGAAGGACAAATGGCAATCGAGGAACAACGCAAGGTTATGGAGAAGAATAAAGGTTCCATCACGAAGGTGGGATCATCTGTTCAAGACTTCATTGGGTACACAGATCAAATTGAAGTAACTGTCCGGCTAGTCAATGAGATAGCTGAACAGACCAATTTGCTAGCTTTGAATGCAGCGATTGAAGCGGCCCGTGCCGGAGAACACGGTAAAGGATTTGCTGTTGTTGCCGAAGAAGTCCGTAAACTCGCCGATCAGTCAACTGATGCGACGAGCAAAATCTCAAATATGGTACAACAAATTAAATCAGGAGTCAGTATGATTGAACAGGAAATGAATGAAACTGTCTCCTTAACTGGAAAGCAAAATGAAGCAGTCAATCAATCAGAACAGGCCTTTGCTATGATTAAAACACAGGTGGATAGGATCAATGATCAGTTACACGCACTTGTTGACGGGATGGTCCGCTCAAAGGAACAAAGTTCTCAAATTACAACTTCTGTTGAAAATGTAAGTGCCATTACGGAAGAAACTGCTGCAGGGACAGAGGAAATCTCCGCTTCCGCGGAAGAACAGCGACATGCCTTTAACCAACTTAGGCAGGAAGCTAATGAGTTAGGGATGATGGTTAATCAAATGAACCAGGAACTTGAACATTTTACATGGTCATAAATGACAAAAAATCTAGTAACATATATTGGGTGTTCCATAGGTTAAACCTTCGGGACACCCTTTTTCTTATCTAGTCATTATTTTACTAGAACCCCTATTTCAGAATAATTGCCAGAACTATAGGGGGCCTCATCTGTATAAACCTCTAACTCTGGTGTACCTGCATGTTGATAGCCGCTTGACAGGAACCTATTCTGAAAAAAATTTGTAAATACTCATATATGGCTTCAAAACGTGCATAAAACGAGTTAAATACGCAAATACCTCATTAAATATCTTGCCGCTGATAAACATTGCAACGTGGACGTTACTGAGATCTATAGAGTTTCTGCATTTCATATCAAGATTTTTTGGCTATACAGATGAGCTCGGAAAAATCGTTGACTATCGTTTTGTCTGCATCCATTTCTACATCATATTTCATTTTAGTTAAGCCATTATAATAGTCCTCATCATTTATAAGAGTGAGCACAGAAATGTCTCTATTTTCTGCATGCTTCAGGTAGTCAGCTACTCTAATGCTCTCCATCTGGCAGCTACTCTCAATACGTACGGTAAATCCCTGGCTAGTGAGTTCATTAAAGATAACTTCCTTTTGCCAAAACCTGTCTAAGTCCTCTTGAAAAGCTGCAGGAAAGTAATGATAAACCCACCATTTTTCCATGTCATGAATGTTTATATTATGTAACTTAAAGATTCCCCCTTTCTTTAATACTCGTTGAACCTCGTCTACCACTTGTTTCTTCTTAGTAAAGTGGTGAAAAGCATAGTTATTTGAGATAAAATCAAATGACTCTGTTTCATAAGGAAGCTCTTCTGCTAAGCCTTGAACTAAGGTGACCCCTTCTAGTTTATCTTCAGCCTTTCTAAGCATTTCTTTCGAGGCATCGAGTCCATGCCACTGGATAGAATGCGAATCAAAGTTTGACGTTTGATCATTGAGATATATTCCTGTTCCACAAGCTAAATCCATGACATTGTAAGATTGCCTCTGGTAATTTTGGAGGTAACCCTCAAGGTGTGTGTCAATTTGCACCTCATCAAATCTAAACGAATTATTGTCGTAAACCTCAGCTATTTTAGAGTAATCTGTTGTTTTCATCATAACCCTCTTTCTGAATATAAGAATGACTGCATTCACCATCGTCATCGTAGACTTGGTATCCATTTTTAGCGTATAACTTTAATGCACTTACTTATCCAATCACTGTTCGTTTCTAATACTAGTCTCTCGTAGCCTTTTGTGATTACTAATGTATCCTCTTTGCTCTTTATGTAACTTCACTACCTTCACTTTTCGGGTTTAAGAACTGTCCTTTGTCAATAAAAATATATGGTCGCCCATCTATAATAAACCTACGATTGCCTTTATAACTCACTAGCCGTCCTTGATTCACAAGTTCCTCTTGAATCGTTCTTACATATTCTTTATAATTCGTATACCTTTCATCGAAATCAATAACGATATCGTTTTTCCTGTACCCCATAACCAATTGAAGCCGAATAAAATTGTACAAAACATGACTAAAAGCATAATTACATTCAAACTCATTCTCCTTTTCATTTCTTCAATAATTGCTTTCTCTAGCCACAATAAAACACTTCAACAAAGTGCGTCCATTTTCCTTCAAATGGGAACATTCCGTACTTTTTTAACTCTGGAAAAATATAAAAAGACAAAGATCTATTGCAATCTTTGTCTCATCTCATAAAGAATATGAATTAAAGCCTTCCAATATTGGTCAACTCTTCCACCTCTTTTGAATCCGTACTCCCATCTAGAATTTTTCGCACGTCTGTTAATGTGTCTTGAAGACTGACTGACTCTCCTTTTTCCCCTGTAAAACTTTCAGCTACATAAAAAGGCTGGGTGAGATAGGCTTCCAATCGCTCCCCACGTTTATAGGTCGCTAGCTCAGAAGCAGGTATTTTATCAATGCCTTGAACCTTGACTAATGAACACAATTCTCGATAACGACGTAATAATTTCTGTGCTCGTTGCTGGGTGGAAAAGTGATCTTGATCAATATGAGCACCCTCAAGAACCGAGGATGTAGAATAAATTGGATTCACCGCGGGGTATTTACGCCTTGCCGACAATTCAGCATCAAAATGCCAAAGCGTTTCAAGCGGTCCATAAGGTAGATCTTCATCAACGGCGGTCCCTTTTAAATCAACTAGAAATGTTGTGACATGATCAATCCCTATATTAGATAGGCGTTCTTGGATTTCATAAACATCTCCGGATAGAACATGGCTTCTGTCAGCTGTAAAGATTATTTCTTTACCTTTTCCGGCTGTTGCAATCTTTTCGTAAGCCTCTTCTATCGAGGTTGTCACGATATCAATATAATCGATAATGTCGTTAATTTCAGAAGATTCCCCCTCAGGTTTAAGCAATACGGTTACATATCCGTTAGTTCTTAGCCGATAAAACATTTCGGCAAGCACGACTAGCTGGCCCATCCCCGGACGAGCCACTAATCCAACAGTTCCACCTTTAGCTAATGGGGCAAACAAGTCCAATGTTTTAATTTTGGTTTCAATCATCTCCACATTCTCCCCTCTTATGATCAACTCATCCAAACTACATTCGGCCAGTGATGCAAGAGCTACTAATGTGCGAACTTCAGAACGCCCTACAGGGATCTTACCCGTACATAGATTAGATACCGTTGCAGGTCGCAAACCAACAGACCGAGCGGCCTTGGTCAGATTAGGCACTCGCCTGCGTAACAACGCTACATTCAACCGCAAATTTTCCAAACTACCCCTCCTCTTAATTTAACGTAATATAAATTACGCTAGAAAGCAACATTAAATTACTCTTTAGAGTAAATAAAATTACAATTGATTTAATTATATTACTTAGAATGCTTAACTAATAAAAACGGATTATTTTACGTTTAGCACTTCTTATGAATAAGTTTTTTTGAGGCTAAATTGGTATTCGATTAAACATTGGTGCTACTTCCGTTCTCCTTCTCAAGTTCCAATAGATATTTTTTCATTTCCAAACCGCCACGGTAGCCCGTTAGCGCCCCGGTCTTCCCGATTACTCGGTGGCATGGTACAGCTATCAGCACTGGATTGGCGCCAACAGCGGCTCCGACCGCACGTACAGCAGAAGGCTTGTGAATCATGTCAGCTAGCTGTGAATACGTGTATGTCTCACCATAAGGGATTTGCTGTAAAGCCTCCCACACCTCTTGTTGAAAAGCAGTCCCTTGTATATTTACAGCAAACGTAAACCATTCGCGTTTACCTTGAAAGTACTCAAGCCATTCCCCTTTAAAAGGTTGAAGCGCGCCATGATTCTCTAGCAACTCAAAACCGGGGAAGCGGCGTTCCGTCCAATCCTTCAGCTCTTTAAAGGGGCCATCGTGTGACCCGACATAGCAAAGCCCTTTTGATGTTGTGGCCATGTAGAAGTTCCAATTTTCATACTCTAAAAGCGACCAATAGATGATGTTACCTTTCGTATAATTCATGGTTGTGTCCCTCCTTTGATTGTTTTTGCTGGTGATTGTTCCGATAATCAGAGGGGGAACTCCCTGTTTTTTCCTTAAACAAGGTTACAAAATAAGCGATGTTGGGTAAACCCACTGCTATTCCTATATCTGTTACGGATCTATCGGTGGTCTCAAGATCGTGAATGGCTTGGGAAATTCGCACCTGTTGAATATACTTAAGCGGGCTCATCCCTTTGACTCGTTTAAAAGTACGCTGCAAATGGGATGGACTGCCATGGCTGATTTCCGCCAATCTATTTAAGGTTACTCGTTCCTTATAATGTTGATCAATCCATTCAATCATTTGTTCCATCCATTCTTCGTCTGGTTGACGCAGCCCGTCAGGTTTACACCGTTTGCAGGGGCGAAAATTCTCAAATTGGGCCAGTTTGGCATTTTTAAAGATACGTACATTCTCAATATTTGGAACTCTTGCTTTACAAGAGGGGCGACAAAATATCCCTGTCGTTCTGACGCCATAAAGGAATGTATGATCATAGGATGGATCATTCGCAACAATCGCTTGCCAATATTCATTAGGCACTTGGGGGTTTTTAGTCAGTTTCATGTGATCACCTCTACGAGAAATCATACCCTAAACAGCTGATTACGTACGGTACTGCGAATATAAAAGCAAGGTAATGAAATTCATCACACAACTTGGAAATTTGCGGTTTGAAACAGAGCGTTTAGTACACTTGATACAACTAAACAATAGAAAGTTGGACGAAACATACGACTGAGTTAAAATAAGTTAGTCGATGTTTTGATATAGTGAAGGATGATTGATATGTTAAAAGCTTATATTTGGCTAGCCTTTTGCGTGCCCCCTTACGAATAAGTTCCGACCTTGCTGATTGGGCCTTTCTGGCCGGGACTGCCGTCGTTGTACATGGAATAGCTACATTAATTTGGAATAACAACATTCGGCACATCGATGCATCAAAGGCATCGATATTATCAAACTTAGAACCTTTCATTGCTCTGATTATGGGGTTACTATTATTGTACAAGCCATCACAGGTATAGAAATAGTGGATCCTTATTCATAGTAGGAGGAGTAATGCTGTCACATATCAAAGAAAAAAGACACATAACCGAACGATATCGAGCCATTAACAAGAGGAAACGGGGAGGAGCTGCTGAGGTAAAAAACTTAAAAGAATGGGGGAGCTTGAATTTAGCTAAACCCCATTTTATCTTCCTTTTTAAAACTATACAAACACTATTTATTGTAAATTGAGTTATACCTTAAGATCGCTGAGGCCGCCCAGCTGGTCGCTCAAGCGAAAGTAAATCTTCATCGAGATTCATTACCTTTTGCTCTACCATTTGTCTGGCATCATTTATCCCCTCGTTATATAAAAATGGACCCATTTCTTGTATCATAAAGTGCAGGAATTGATCAGCAGCTAAATCTCCCATTTCTTCACCTCGCTCAAGTTCAAAATACTCCCTTATTCTAGCTTTGAGGTATTCCTTTTGCTCTTTTTTTAATGATTTAATCATGAAACGGCTCTCCCCTATCATTCGTTTATATATTATCCTAGCACATTATAGTCTCTTAGGAGGAAATCACAATGAAACTATATCATAACCCTGTTCACACCGTAGAAGAACTGTACTCCCTCCAAGGAACACCTGGAAAACTGGCAGACAATAAGGTTATTCAGCACATTGATGATTTAACTAAACAGTTTCTAGCCCATTCCCCATTTGTCGTCGTTAGTACGTCTAACGCTAAAGGAGAATGCGACAGTTCACCAAGAGGGGACACTCCAGGATTTACATACGTTCTAGATAATAAACATCTTCTGATTCCGGAAAGAATGGGTAATAAGCGTATAGATTCAATGAAAAACATATTAGAAAATCCAAACATTGGCCTGCTGTTTATGGTTCCAGGCTTAGAAGAAACGTTACGAATTAATGGAGAAGCGACCATTGTTAAAGATGAAGACCTGCTTAGCAAGCTAGAAGCCCAAGGGCATATCCCCAAGGTTGGTATCGTTGTACACGTTAACGAATGCTTTATCCATTGTGCTAAGGCTTTTAAACGATCCAAACTTTGGCGTCCGGAACAGTGGCCTGACACAACTAATCTTCCTTCTCCTGCAAAAATAATGGCAGCCCACGCCAAATTAGCCGGACATGATGAAGAAAAAGTTCAATCTTCTTTGAATGAAAGCTATAACGAACGGCTTTACTGATTTACTACTGCTGCACATACGGTATTGTTGGGCTCTGTTTGCTTAATCATTATTTCAATATGACTGAAATCCTGGATGATGAAGAAAAGCTTCCAGCTGTCCCCTAAGCACTTCTGTCGTTGAGTCAGTAGCTCGATCCTCATGCGGGTAAAGCGTACGAACGATTTCCCGCATGCCTTCATTTGTGAGCGAATGTGCTTTAGAGTATAAACAGGGTCATCATCCCAAAAGGTTACATTGTTGATAGAATAGACCCTATCAAACATTTTTTGAACGTTCTTAATCATGCTTCCCTCTCCGTGAAGTAAGCAGATTTGTCGGAGACCGCAAACTTTATTTAATCGATTTAATGCCATGGTCAGTATATCCTCAGAATCATCAATTCCATATAGGTTTACGGCCGGGTGATTTTTTGCGAATTCCGTTAAGGCGATTCCCGGTCCAAAACCAGTTTCTAACACACTCTCCCGTTCATCAATTAGTAGGAAGGATTGCGTCCACCTATTAACTCTTCATTTTCTTTGGCCATAAAAAGGCCAACCCCTTCCCCATCCAACCCCTTGGATGTGAAAATTGTTCGTTTATCTCCCACCCTTACTATTTTACTCATAGATTCCCTATTTCTCTTAGAGTTATTCTTCTTAAACATTTCCCAGCAGGTCTTATTCTTTTGTATGATAGATTATAGAGTCTCATTTTAGGTTATAGTAAACTAAGAATAGTTGCGGGGGTATAATATGAAACGTGTTTATTATCTTTTATTTGTTTCCGTTTTCCTACTTGTTGGCTGCGGGAATAGCGATCAAGCGTCGAACAGTTTGGATGAAATTACTAGCCAACCATGGTCTGAAATTGAAGAGGCGGCTAATGGAACGACCGTTCGACTATATATGTGGGGCGGTGATGAAGGAATCAACCAATACCTTGATGAATGGGCCATCCCACATTTAAAAGAAAAGTACAACATTACACTTGAACGGGTGCCCATGGATACGGCAAAAATCTTGCAAAAACTGCAAACTGAAAAGAAAGCAAACAAACAGGAGGGTACGATAGATATCATTTGGATCAATGGTGAGAACTTTAAGAATGCTAAAGAAAATGGCTTGTTAGCTGGATCATTTACCGACAAGCTTCCTAATTTTAATAAGTACTATCAAACAGACGATCCTGCATTCACAACTGACTTCGGCACGCCAGTCGAGGGAATGGAAGCTCCATGGGGAAAAGTGCAATTTGTTTTCCACTATGATGAGTCCAAAATCCAGGAACCGCCCACTTCTTTTGCCGAATTAAAGGAATGGATAAAGTCTCACCCCGGAAAGTTCACCTATCCGAATGCGACAGACTTTACAGGGAATGCGTTTTTAAGACATGTTCTCTATTCGAAAGCTGATCAGCCTTCTGATATCTATAATGAACCTTTAGATGAGGGAGCGATTTCACAAACCGCTAACAAAATGTGGGGATATTTAAATAGCATTGAACCGGACTTATGGCGTTCTGGGGAACATTATCCTAACTCATTAACGGAACTCGACAAATTATACAGCCAAGGAGAAGTGTGGATGACGATGGGCTACAATGAAGCACGAGCAGAATCACTAATTGAACAAGGGGTTTTCCCTGAGACAACGAAATCTTTTGTTATGGAACCCGGCTCGATCGGCAACACCCATTTCCTATCGATTCCTTTTAACAGTCCAAATGTGCAAGGTGCGCTTACAGCTATTAACTATCTGCTCTCACCAGAAGCACAGTTGGCCAAGTACAAGCCGAACTACTGGGGGGAAAATACTCCGATCAGTTTAGAAAAGCTGCCAGAAGAGATGAGAAAGAAATTCAAAGCAGTAGATCGAGGGGATAGTGTGCTTAGTCAACAAAAGCTTGAAGAAAGTTTCCTCCCAGAATCAGAGGCTGCCTATGTCGAGTGGGTGGAAAAGCAGTGGTTTAATGAAGTCGTCCAAGGGTAAGTTGTGGTTACTGCTCGCTCCTGCACTCGCTTTTCTAACCTTACCTTTATACGGGATGTTTGCTGCCGTAAGGAGCAGCATGAACGGTAACCAAGGACTTACATTCACCTATTATGTACAATTATTCCAATCGGATCGGTTTCTCTCATCCATCGGCTTTAGTGTACGAACATCACTATTCGCAACCATAATCGCTCTCATTATCGGATTAATGGTAACAAGACTTTTCCATACCTATTTAGAAAAAACCGCACCCCGTTTATCTGTATGGCTGCCTATGCTATTCCCCCATTTTGTTTGGGGATACTTAGTCATTCTTCTACTTGCAGAAACGGGATTGATCACGCAAATTTTTGTTGCTGTTGGTTGGATAGAGGAGACCGGGCAATTCCCGATTCTCACGCGTGACCCTTATGGCCTTGGAATCATCATTACGTACGTATGGAAAGAGATTCCTTTTGTTATTCTGATGCTTCTGCCTATCTATTCATCGATCCCGTCAAGTTACTATGATGTAGTAAAAACTCTTGGCGGGAGAAGCTGGGAACAATTTAGGGCGATCGAATGGCCTCATATCCAGCCTGTATTAATCGAAACCTTTTTAATTTTATTTTCTTTTACTCTAACGGCGTATGAAGTTCCGGCACTTTTAGGTACGACGTTTCCGGAAATGATTTCTGTGCTCAGTTACCAATGGTTTTATGGAGGGAGTTTAGAAGAACGGCCACTTGCCTTCGGTGCCATGGTATTTGTAAGCATAGTCATTTTAACACTTACCTTAGCTGGATACTTTTACATTAACCGCCGGCGCATGCGTGCTATGAGGGGGCGACTATGATGAGATCTATGAAGCCTAAGTTTTATCTGCTTGCATTCTTTCTGTTCATAGGCCCTGTCCTCATTCTTATTCTACAAAGTTTTAGTGAGGTTTGGCGCTATCAATCAGGGGAAGGCCTAACATTCAATCTACAAAGCTATCGGATATTACTTTCCGATCCAAACATAGTTGAAGCCACCCTTTGGTCGCTAGCGATCGGTGTTACCGTCTTGCTTTTTAATCTATTGATTGGACTCTTGAGCGGTAAGGCATTAGCCCTCTACTCCTTTAAAGGCCGTTCCTTTCTGGAAGCCTTATTCTTAGCGCCCATTTTGGTCCCTGTTTTGGCTGTAGCTATGGGGCTTCATTTATTTATGATCCGGATTGGACTTGCTGATACATGGATGGGAGTGGTTCTGATCCACCTGGTCCCTACTGTCCCCTATAGTATTAAAATTTTCCACAATACCTATAACCAGCTCGGTCACGACATATTAGAACAAGCGACTATTCTGGGCGCCACTTCTTTCAAACAGCTGCTTACGATTGAACTGCCGCTGCTTAAACCGGCTATTCGAAGTGTCACCTTCTTAACGATTGTCATTAGTTTAAGCCAATATGCGACGACTGCTATTATAGGTGGAGGAAGAATTATTACGTTGCCAATGATTTTCTTCCCGTTCTTAAATACAGCAAATGCCTCATTAATGGCGGCATTCTCTATTTGGTTCGCACTACTTCCCTTTTTTATGTACACCGTAGTTGAACTAGTATTGCTTCTATTTCCCTATACAAGAAAGCCTTGGAGGAATTGATAATGACCTATGTAATTGACGTCACCCAGCTGCACAAAAGATTTGGAGAAACAGAGATCGTAAAGGATGTAAACTTTCAACTTGAAAAAGGTGAACTGATTAGCGTCGTTGGGCCTTCAGGAAGTGGAAAAACGACCTTGCTTCGGATATTGGCTGGTTTGGAGCCTGCCACTTCAGGGACTGTCTTGCTTAATGGTAAGGATGTAACAGGACGTAAGGCAAATGCTAGAAACATTGGACTCGTTTTTCAGCAGCCTTTGTTATTTCCACACATGACGGTGATGGAGAACATTTCTTATGGTGTGAAAGTGGCAGGAAACAAAGCAGGAGACAAAACAAAGAATCTATTACAGGCAATCAGTCTATCGGATTATGGAGGGCGCTTTCCGTCTGAATTATCTGGAGGACAACAGCAACGTGTGGCGTTAGCTCGAGCGATTGCTACCGAGCCTGAAGTCTTACTGTTGGATGAACCGTTCAGCAGCTTAGACACGCAACTTAGAGAAGAACTGCGCTATTGGGTAAGAAATTTACTTAAAAATCACCGGATCACAGCGATCTTTGTGACCCACGACTTGGAAGAAGCGATGGTAATGGGGGATCGCATTGCATTGTTTAATGAAGGTATCTTTCAACAATTCGCTGAGGCAGATGAAATTCATAAACAGCCCGCCAACCCTTTCGTAGCCAGGTTTTTAAAAGGCCATCTTGTCTTAAACGAAGAGCAGTATTCACCTATAAGTGCGTTAACGCTTACGGAACCAGCTAAAGAGCATAAGGCATTTACGGCCGAACTCCTCCACACTACCTATTCCCAAGGTCAGAAATTGGGACACCTTTTCATTGAGGAGATAGATGAAAAGATCACATTACCGCTCACAGTAAATGAACATAGAGGTACCTTCTCTATTTATCTTCCATTAGAAAGAATCTGCTCCTTTACGACGAGAACGGGGAGTCCCTTATGAATAAAATGAAACTCCTACGCGGGCTTATCTTTCTTATCGCCTTTGTAGTCCTTGCATGGCTTGCCAGGCAGTACTTAGATGTAAACCCAGAGCAAATTCGCGATTATATTCTATCCTTTGGTTTGTGGGGACCACTGCTATTTATGGGATTATATACGATAGGGCCCATCGTCGCCCTCCCTACCTCCATTTTATCGTTGGCTGCAGCCTTCGCATATGGGATTTGGCCTGGGATGCTGTACATTGTCATCGGAGCAACCGGTGCCTCGATCACCGGATACTTTATCGGTCATTTCTTCAGTGATTCAGTTATCAAATTCCAAGAAACCAAGTGGGCCAAGAGCATTTACGAACGAATGAACGAGAAAGGATTCCTTTATGTTCTCATTCTTCGTTTAATCCCTATCGTTGGATTTGATATTTTAAGTTATTTGGCGGGAATGGCCCGTGTGAAAATACGTTCTTTTGTGCCCGCTACAATCATCGGGATGCTTCCGGGGACGTTTGCTTATAGTCTTGTCGGCACAAGTTTAGCGAGTGGGGAACGCAGCCTCATTATTATTGCCATTAGCGTTTTTACAGCGCTTTTGCTAATAACATTTATCTTTAGAAAAAAAGTCCGAAGTTGGCTTAACTTATAGCTAAAGCGTTTGTTCCATGTCTAGAAACAAACGCTTTATTTGTACTTATCCATAAACTCACGATCAATCTTATTTTTCAGCTGCCATGCCCGCTTACTATAAGCAGCAACCGGACCATATAGAAGTAAAGCCTTCTTCATACCTGTTGATATAAGGTAAAGCGCAACTTTCTGAGGCTCATACGCTAGGAGTTCTTCCGAAGCAGTAAAGCGACGCAAATTTTCATAAAGGATAGGTGCTTGCTTGACAGCGTGTACTCCACTTTTATCTAAATTAGGGTCAGTCAGTAATGTGACACAGTCCCCCGCTCCAAACATAAACTCATAATCAGCAAACTGTAAAGTTGTTCTCCCTAATGGAAACCCTCTTTCATCCACTTTGATTCCTGACGTTTCAAACAGCGGATCTGCAAGCGGGCCGCCCAGCCAAAGCACGCCAGTATGCCTAATTTTATTGTTAGCACTTGTCACAATATAATCATCGTACACTTCTTCTACTCTTTCCTGCTCCCATAATTGAATTCCTTTGGCCTGCATAATAGACTTTAGCTTTTTGGAGATTCTCTTTGTCCTAGAACCTAGGATGTTTGATGAGCTGACCAAGCGGACATCCCCGCTTATTTGCTCCTTGTTTTTATAGGCTTGCAGCGAAAGAGCCAGCTCGCAGCCTCCAGCTCCACCGCCTACAATAAGGGGATGGCTCGTTCTCCTTAATTCATCAACTCGTTCAGCAAACTGTTCATTCGGCTTAATTGAACGTGCAACTGTATGCATAAAAGGGTCCGGAAGATGTTTTGAACCAATGTCAAAACTGATCATATCAAACGGGTACACAGCGCCACCCTGACAGAAAAGTTTTTTGAAGTTCGGATAGACACGTGAAGCTCTCTTCCTAATAAAATGGACACCCGCGTCTTGAGTCAATTTCCTTATATCAAGCCGTATATCTTCAAGGGAATAGATTCCTTCCGTGTAGCCTGAGAACATCCCTGAGTAATAGAAATATTCAGAAGGTGAAATCAAGCACACCTCAACATCATCGATAGGCTGCTCCTTCATAGAACGAACCACTTCAATATGAGCATGTCCCGCTCCCACAAGCAATAGTCGTTTCGACAGATCAAACACCTCCTTATCAGTAAATGTCCTCAAAGTAACTTATCTATTTATACAATAGCGCTTTCTTTTATATTTACAAAAAACGTTCACATGGGTACTGCCATGTGAACGCTCTCTTACATGCTAGCTTGTAAAAACTCTTCAACTTCTTCAGGAGTTTTTGCATTCGCACTATGCAAATGAGCTATCTTCTCCCCCTCCTGAAAAATTAAGAGACTAGGAATACCCATAACTTCATATTTATCAGCAATTTCTGGCAGTTCATCTCTATTCACATCATACCATTTATAGTTATTAAATTCCTTAAGGATATCTCCAATAAACATATCCATTCGACGACAATCTGGACACCAATCCGCCTGGAACTTGACAATCACAGGCTGCTTACTCTCAATCACACCTTGAAATGCTTCGTTTGTATGAATAGACTCCATCATGCAACACTTCTCCTTTTTCTGTAAAATCTAACCTTATCATACGTGATTTACCTATTTATGTCTTTTCATCCGCTCACGTATATTCAACTCGACCAAGGAACCAGGCAAACAGCAGACCACTTATTAAGGTGATCATACTCAAAAGCAATGTTCCAAGGTCTCCAGGTATCCCCGGGAAGATAACAAAGATTGAACCAACAACTAACCCAATAATTAAAGCAAATGTACCTGATGTATAATTTTCAAGGAAAAATTCAATGATTTTACTCATGAAAATAATTCCACATAAGATGCCCAAGCCAACGGCCAATATAACGCCGAAATTCAAGTTAGCGACTGCATTAATGATCGTACTATACATCCCGATAATCAATAAAAGAAAAGAGCCGCTAATACCGGGTACAATCATCGCACTACTCGCAAGCCAGCCCGAGAAAAACAGCATTACATATGAGCCGAAAGTGAGGTTCGTTATAATTGCAGATTCTGAGGTTTGAAAGAATGCCATAGACCCTACCAATGCAGCTCCTATCAATAACAGCACATAATGATTGCTTCTAAAGCTATTTTTCATATCTGCTTTATATGTTAAATAAGGAAGTATGCCAATTATAAGTCCTAAGAAAAAGAATTTCGTTGGCCCTGGGTGGTGTTCAAACAGCCACTCAATCAAATTAGCCAATAATAAAATAGATGTTCCAACACCAATTCCAAGAGGAAGTAAGAACTTCAGATGTCTTTTCCACTCCTTACTGAAAAAGCCATTAATTGCTTCGATGAGCTGATCATAAATCCCGAGAACAACAGCGATCGTGCCTCCGCTCACACCAGGAACAACATCACTTGCTCCCATAATCATACCACGGTAAATATTTTTCCAATGCCACATAACATCGATCCCCTTTTATACTCAAAGTCACATCTTTTTCTATTTTATCAAATATGTATTAGCATATATCCACTATATTCACTTTGCAAAGAAAAATAAGCCTGTGGACCCCAAAGGCTTATTTTTCATCTTTGAAAGGAAATAGTTTCATTACATGAATCAGCCAATTTCTCAGCATGATGTTTAAAGTGTTTGAAATCTAGCTCATCAAGCTGCTCAGTATGGACTGCTTTCATCATATATACTCCAAACCTCCAGACGCCTTCTTTAATAGAATAATCATTTACCGCTGCCACTTTATATAATGCTTCCAGTACACCGTTCATCACAGATATGTCCTTACTGCCGTATATGCGGATTTGATAAAAGCTTTTATATAGATATTCTTCATACGCCATTGGTTCCATTATAAAGCGTAACTCTTGGTCACCGTCTGCATAATAACGGTTCGGCTTATAGACAGACCCGAGTTCTGCTAACAATGATCCGATCCTATTAATGCAGTTCACAGCAGTATGCGGATCATTAAGAGCAGGCGAAATTGCCTTAACTGCAATTTCAACAAGCTTTTGTAATGAAAACTCAATATCCTGAAGGTCTGTTCTTTCATTGCCAATTAGCAAATAATCGTGACAACCTTCCAGCCCTGCCTCGTCCCTCGTATCACTCCAGCAGTAAAAGACAGGCATTCCTTTTTGAATATAGCTGCCCACAAAAAAGTCAGCTTCAATAAGTATATCCTTTTTGCTTGCCCACTCAATTAAGGCTGGAATTCGAACGGTTTGAACATAGCCAGACTCCCTAGCGTAAATAATCTTCTTCCTCTTTTTCTTGCTTTCTTTAATCACTTGTTCATTCCAATCGCTGAACGTATAGTACTCCATCGCTTCATATGTTCTTTTTATCACCTTGGAGGTACTTGATCGAATAGTTCCTATTAAATTATTAACTTGAACGAACCTTGAAGAATGATGAACAAATAATATAAAAAAAGCCAAACACACAATCGAAACGATTACCGTGACGAATGGACTAATAAGTTCTTTACTCTGCTCACTTCCCATAAGCAGCAAGTTTATGATCACAAAGATAAACCCAAATGAGAAAACACCTAGAACATGCTGGGTTATTCTGCTTTTCATAAAATCCTGCAGTGTACGAGGTGAAAATTGCGTTGAGTACGTGGTAAGGACAACCATTATGGTCGAAAAGCTAATCGTCGTCATCGTTAAAATCGAAGTGATTAATGACCCATAAAGCGTTTGAGCAGCACTGGTATTCATTAATAGAATAGCTGGTATATTTTCTTGCACTTTAGGAATAATCCATAAATCGACCATTGTCACCAGGGATACACAAATAATCGCGAGGATACTATAAATTGTTGGCAGAAACCAAAAGCTGTCCCGTATATGAACCCATGCCTTTTCCCTGTTCAAAACAACCCCTCCTTTGATTTAATAAACCCCTTAATACAAAAGTTTCTCAAGCCATGGGTGCGTCCGTTGGGAATGCATAAGTGCCTGCTTCAGCCATTCTTTTTGATGCTCGTTCAAATAAGGGAATACGTAATTAAAATCATCATGGTCCTTATCCCTCGTGTGTTTAGCCTTATATAAAAGGACAATTTCAGGATTTAAATACGGAATCCCCTGTTCTGATTGAAGATTCATCATGGACAATGGAAATGATAGGTTAGGATCTCTCCTATAGACCCATCTTCCTTTACTTCTCTCATTAAGTAAAACTTCAAGCATCTCACCATCTTGGCGCGATGCATGGATTTCGTGAATCGGAAGTTCAATTGGATCGTTTAAATCCCACTCTTGCCTCCGCTCCTCTTGAGCAATATAGACATCCCAATCAGCTAACAAAGAAGCTAAATCTGTCTGTTCATCCCGAAAGACAGCCACCTCAATATCTTCATGCTCACGTGTCTCTTCCCCTATATGTAAATCGATTGCCCAACCGCCTGCGACCATCCACTTTCCACTATAACTCTCCATGAAATCCTTCACTTGTAAACAACGATCAAACATTCTATTCCACTCCTTTCCACAATCATATCATTCCCTAAATTTAAACACGTATCACACCCGAAAAGTAGGCAAGCCGGTTAAACATAATGTGCATACACGGAGCGGCATAGTGAAAAATGGTTCAAATTATGTACCGAGAGTCTAGAGACTGAAGATAGACAGTCGAAAAGTGAAGCGGGTACCTAAACCTAACAAATAAAATCCTCACTATTACACCCATAAGTATTCTGACAAAGGAAAAAAATTCTGGTAAAATGGTTTACGGAAAGGGGATCACGATGTTAAAAGGCAATTTAATTGAACTACGACCTGTATCTAGAAAAGACCTTGATAAACTTTTTCAATGGGCCAACGATGAACTACTAACCACACTTGGATCCGGAAGTGAATCTGCTTTGCAGAATAATAATCCAAAGGAGGCGATTGAAAGCAAGTACGAACAAAACTTACTGTCACATAACCTTTGGTCGGACGGGATTGTATTCATTGTCTATACTTTGGCTACTGAAGAACCGATCGGTAAATGTGATTATCGATCGTTAAATCCAATCACCAGGACTGCTGAAATTGGTATTAAGATTGGTGAAAGGGAGTATTGGGGCAAAGGATACGGTCAGGATATTATTCAGACTTTACTTCATCACCTATTCTACACTCTAAATATCCATCGAGTACAGCTCGATACGTGGAGTGGCAACACTCAGGCAATTCGTCTGTATGAAAAGGCTGGCTTTCAACACGAAGGTCAATTAAGGAAAAATGAATATGTAAATGGGGCTTATTATGATACAGTTTTAATGGGTCTTCTGAGAGAAGAGTTCTCAGAAGACCCTAAACTAATTAAAATGCGTGCGTTTACGTAGTGTTGAATGCGGGAATAATAGAATACCTAACGTGTCATTTTTTATAGTTTAATAAGATGAGCAAATAATTTGCAGAAAGGACCATCTATGAAAAATCAATTACTTAACCCCGTTTTTCTTGTATCCGCAATTATTGTAGGTATACTCGTAATCATCGGTGCCGTTAATCCTAGTGGTTTCGGTGCGGTAGCTTCTACACTTTTCGACTTTACTACCACTAACTTCGGCTGGTTCTACTTAATCGCCGTATTTGTGTTTGTTTTCTTCCTATTTGCATTAGCCATTAGTAAATATGGAAAGATTAGACTTGGTCCGCCGGATTCAAGACCTGAATATCCATTCTTCACTTGGATCGGTATGCTATTTTCAGCAGGTTTTGGTGCAGGACTTGTATTCTGGGGCGTAGCTGAGCCTATGAGCCACTTCTTTAATACCCCTTTTGCTGACTTAGAAGCTCAGACAGAAGAAGCGGCTCGTGTAGCTATGGGATATGCATTTTTCCATTGGGGGGTAAGCCAATGGTCCGTTTTTGCCATTGTTGGTCTGTTAATTGCCTTCCTTCAGTTTAGAAAGAATAGGGATGGTTTAATTTCTACAGCCGTTGAGCCCGTTGTTGGAAAAAATAAAGGAATTAAACATACAATTGATTCCCTAGCCGTTATCGCTACCGTTATGGGGATTGCAACATCCTTAGGGCTAGGAATTTTACAAATGAACGGTGGACTCAATGCCGTTTTTAATGTACCAAATTCCATTTGGGTACAGCTTGTCATCACAGGAGTCCTGCTCGCCCTTTATCTTACATCCTCAAGTACGGGATTAGATAAGGGGATCAAATGGCTCAGTAACTTAAACCTTGGTTTATGCTTACTTTTACTGGCATTCGTATTTATTGCTGGACCTACTGTGTTTATTCTGAACACATTTACGTTAGGTCTAGGTGATTATTTTGCTAATTACATCACTTACAGCCTCAGATTAACGCCCTACAAAGGGGGGACCTGGCTGCAAGACTGGACAATTTTCTACTGGGCTTGGGCTATTGCATGGTCTCCATTCGTAGGTGCATTTGTTGCTCGTGTGTCTCGGGGCCGTACAATACGTGAGTTTGTCGTTGGCGTACTTATTGTTCCTCCTTTAATTGCTTGTTTATGGATCGCCACATTTGGTGGAACAGCCTTAAATAGTGATTTAATGAACGGAACAAATATCGCTGAAGTAGTAAACAGTGATTTAACGCTTGCTCTTTTCGAGACCTATAACTATCTGCCAATGACAGATATCCTATCTATTTTATCTATTGCGCTGATTGCAACCTTCTTAATTACGTCTGCTGACTCTGCTACTTACATCTTAGCAAGTATGACGGCTGAAGGAAGTCTTGTTCCACCATTAATCGCCAAAATGGTATGGGGCGTGTTAATGGCAGCGATTGCCGCTGTCCTCTTAGTTGCCGGTGGGCTTGATGCACTGCAGACAGCTTCACTTGTATCTGCTTTACCATTTGCTGTAATCCTATTCATTTTCATGTATGCCTTTATGAAAATGATTCGTCATGAACCGATTCCACAGAGGAAATTAAAACAGCCTAAAAAGAAAGAGTCATAAAAGAAAGAGTGCCTGATCATAGCCAGGCACTCTTTTTGATTAGCGAAGTGTACTTTTATAATCTTGTACAAACTCCGACAGATACCTCGGATCTCGTTGCAATATCCGATTCAGGCAAGCTCTCTACCGACGTGACTGGTCATTCCTGTAATCAACATGATGTTAGTGCCCCTTCCAAAATTCATTATGCTTAGTATATACACTATCATTCACTCTTCAAATCCTTTTAGCGATAAAAGTTTAGAAAGCTTGGGTTATAAGAAACCAAACATTCCAGATACTTAAAGCGAATACAGTAATTTTTTCCACTTGAGACCCAGTTCTAAAGGTCAAAAGAAATCGATAATGTCTTTTGGTGAGGGGATAGAATAAAGGAATTCCTTTACTTGTAACCACATCTCCGAGTAAGTGAGATAATGTCCCTATCATTAAACCGAGAAAATAATACGATGGTACAGTCACGAGATAACCAATTAAGTAACTATATACTCCTAACAGCACAATAAACGATAAGGAATGCGTCATTTTTCTATGAGTACGAACCATAATGAGAAGAGGCAGCATGAGTATAGCAAAGATTTTCAACTCATCACGATACACATTGAAAAATTCCGGTGCAAATAAATACAAAAGAAATGCCGCTAACAGAATGAGCATGAGTATTCTCCAGAACTTTTGGCCGAGCGTTGACCTTGGTGTATCAATGTCTGGAAGCAGCGACCCAAATAAAACAAATACAAAGAACAAAATGGTTTGCAGCGGTGTTTGTGGCAGCAAGGTTAATTTAGGTAAAAGTGTCACCGTTGCCACTCCACATGTAAAGCCAACGACTTGGTGCCCTGGTGCCATCATGTTGTCAAACCCTCTAATCATAATAATATAGGGACCTTGATCATGATTAGATCAAGGCCCCTATCATCCTATCCTAAAAACAAACCACCGTAAACTAGTGAGATAAGTATCACAAAGGCAGGATGGACTTTCATACGTTCAATAAGCAAGTAGCTGCTTCCCGCGATCAACAGCATTTGAATCCAACCAATTTGCGCCTGTGACTCTGCAAAGAATCGGTAAGCTATCAGACCAAGTAGAATAGCTATAGCCGGGCGGACATATAACGTCATACGCTGCACTTTTGGCGAGTCCTTATATTTATATAACAGCCCAAGTAAAAAGACCATAATGATTAAGGAAGGAGCAACTGTAGCAAACACACCAACGGCTGCTCCGAGAATTCCACCTTGCTCATACCCGATATAACCAGCTAATTTTGTAGCAATCGGCCCAGGTAAGGCATTTGCCAACGCCAGCACTTCACTAAACTCCTGTACATTCATCCATCCATAACGACTGACGACTTCATTTTCTACTAACGGAATCGAAGCGGGGCCACCGCCATAACCGAGCACACCTGGTATGAAGAATGCGAGGAAGATTTTCCAATACAAAATCACCCCTCATCCCCTCCTTTCACTGCATCCTTCTTTTCTTCATTCTTCGGCTCTTTGCGTAAGATGGCCGCACCTAATAGAACCGCAATAATAATACCAGGGTGCACATGTAACAGTTCCAACAAAACAAGGACACCTATAGTGAACAGGATCGTCTGTATCCAGCCCATCCCTTTTCTAGCTTTATTAAAAAACTGCCAGGTTAACACAGCCATCATCACCCCGACCACAGGCATAACCGCACTCGTCATGCCTTCCACCCAGCCGACCCCTTGAACTGATGTTAAGGAGCCTAATAAGACAATCATTAAGAAGATGGTTGGGATCATCACGGCCATCACCGCATTAATGAGACCAATCCAGCCACTTACCCGATAACCGATATAACCAGCCATCTTCGTAGCAATCGGGCCAGGCAGCGTATTCGCAAGCGCCAATATATCACCAAATTCGGAATCGTCCATCCATTGATATTTTCCAACAACCTCTTTATGAACAAGTGGGATCGAAGCGGGTCCTCCCCCGTAACCAAGCATCCCTACTCGGAAAAAGGCGACAAATAAATGCCATTGTGTTTTCATGCTCTCATTCCTTTACCAAACAGCAATTGTTCCATCCGTACGTGATTCCGTACCGCCAGGCAGGACACCTGTTTCATTATTTCTTAATATAATTTGACCACGGCCGAAGCGGCCTGTGTCCAGTTCTACGCGAATAAGATGCCCTTTTCTTTCTAGTCCTTGGGCAATGTAAGTCGGAAACTCAGGCTCAACAGAACTCCCTTTTCTTTTATCCACTGCCACCTCGGAGCATCCAGAGCCATTTGTGGATTTAACTGGCAGTCGATCAAATGACTAACCACTTGCATATGACCTTGGGGCTACATAAATCCACTCATAACACCAAATGGCCCCATGGCCTTACTATCTTTTGTTAAAAAGCCTGGAATTATGGTGTGAAAGCTCCGTTTACCACCTTCGAGTGCATTCGCATGCTTTGGATTCATCGAGAGGTGGCGACCATTCCCTTAGTCCCGTAAGTTGTCAGTCTTGTGGCGGGGTATGGATTATACAGAGAATCGTACGTGTTCATTCACATCACCCTTTCCTGTTTAGTTGGTATGCTCATTATCTCAAATACAAGATTAATAGTGAAATATTCTCGACTTTGGAGTTAGGGGAGAATCATTGGGATTTTGGGAAGAATCTTTATGACTACCGGCAGAATAACATTCATTTTGGGTAGAATCCTTGAAGATTCAGGAAAAATCACCATGACTTTCAGTAGAATAAAACTTGATTAGGGGAGAATCATTTAAAAGACTCTTCAAAAAGAGGAAATGGGTGACCTGTAGCGAATATTATAGTATGGAAATGGAGAGTGATCTATTGATTGTTAACAAAAGAAGCAAAACATTACAACATATGCAACTTGAGGCCGTTTTAAACCGCTTATCGTCTGAAAAACCGATTTACAATGAAGTCCATGAGCATTTATTAAAACAGTCGGCTGGACATTTCGGTGAAACCACCTTGGACTTTTATCTTCAATATCTCCCCGAACATTTTCATGTTGCCCAAGATATCCGCTTGTTTGATGGAATACACTATTTTCAAATAGACGCGTTGGTCATCTGTCCTGATTTTATCCTCATCCTTGAAGTAAAAAACTTCAAAGGAGAATTAACCTTCGACCTCGAGTGGAATCAGCTTTCTCGTGTTTATAACGGGCAAAAGGATATTTTCCCCGATCCCTTTCTACAAGTGGAACACCAAACTCGACAGCTTACCCGATGGCTTGAGCGCTTCAGCTTCCCGTCTGTCCCCATCTATTCTTTTATTGTCATTTCGAACCCCTATACCACCATTGCCGTGCAAGGACAAGACCCAGCTAATTTAAAGAAAAGAATCGTCCGACCGAAAAATCTGCTGACTAAAATGGAGAGTATCTCTCAGCATTTTAGTGAATGTACCTGGTTACCGAAAGAATTCCAAAAGTTAATCCATTTAATCGAAAAAGAAAACCTTCCCTATCAAGCTGCCATTATGGACCGTTATTCCCTCTCGATCAATGACCTTATTATTGGTGTGCAATGCGAACAATGCCAAGCTTTCCCCATGCGAAGGAGACATGGTCGTTGGTTCTGCCCCAGCTGCTCTTACATCTCTAAAAATTCCCACATAAAAACCCTTAGGGATTATCAGCTCCTCGTTAAAAACACTATTTCTAATCGTGAATTCCGGGAATTTGCTTTTATCCATTCAAAGAAAGTAGCCAGGACACTTCTTTTAGACGTATGCCACCAATATACTGGTGATACAAAAGACCGTAAGTATGTGCTTGATCTAGTTTAGTAAGAATACTTATGTGTTTGGGCATAATTGGAGATCTGTCAATATAGTGGACATTCATAGACCGGTATTTGAACCATTCTTTTTCTTCCGCGCGTCCTCTTTCGAGACGCTTGGATGCCTCCGCCTAAAGGAAAGAATCAAAAACCAATTCATTCCTTTAGGCAGAGGACATTCGGTTCTTTTTGAGCTTTTTATCATGGTTCATTTTATAGCTCTTTTCTTTTTCTAACGGAGTTAAATAGTCCAATGTAGAATGGATTCGTTTTTGGTTATAAAAATTGATGTAAAACTGAATGGCTAGTTTGGCTTCTGCTTTTGTCTCATAAACATGTTTGTACAGGTATTCTTTTTTCAGAGAGGCAAAGAAACTCTCTGCACATGCATTGTCGTAGGGGTTTCCCTTCCGACTCATACTTATGGTCGCTCCTGCCTCCTTAAGTGTATCTAAATAAGCCTTAGAACAGTACTGAGAGCCACGATCTGAATGGTGAATCCAACCCGACTTAGGGTTACGAATGGCCAAAGCCTTTTCTAAAGCTTTTAAGCACAGGGTGTGATCCATATGATCGTCTAACTGATAACTTATGATCCGTCGGGAAGCAAGATCAATGACAGGATTCAGATATAAAAAGCCTTCTCCTGTGTGAATATAAGTAATATCAGTAGCCCAAACCTGGTCTGGGGCCTCTGGAAGAAAGTCACGGTTTAAATGGTTTGAGTGAATGGTTTCATCGTGATCAGAGTCTGTCGTATTGATGAACTTTTTAGGTGGTGTGGCATAAAGGTCCAGTTCTCTCATTCGATTCGTCACTTTCTTTTGAGAAACCTCCACCTGATCCACTTCTCGAAGCATAAAGTGGATGCGAGGGCTGCCGTAACACCCATAATTATCATGATAATGGAAGAGGATCCGTTCATCGATATAACGGTTCCAAGCCTCTCTTTTCGTTTCTTCTCTGTCCAGGCGATTCAAATAATCATAATAACCAGATTTAGACACACCAAGAACTTGGCACATCCTCGAAATGGTGTGTTCGTGTCGGTGTTCATGAATGAACTCGAACTTCACTACTTTTCCTGATTGAAGATGTGCATGGCCTTTTTTAAAATGTCGACTTCCTCCTGGAGCTCTACGTTACTTTTTTTCTCTTTTTCATACATTTCCTTGTACTCAGAGGCGGTCAACAGTTGATTCTGTGCTTCTTTTTCTTCCTTCTTTTTTTGGTCACGATACTCCGTCTTCCATCTTTTAAGGTTACCGTAGGGAATATCGAGTTTCTGACTAAGGTCCGTCATTTTGTGTCCGTCCAATTCCATTAACTTCACAACATAAAGCTTAAACTCAGGGTCATAATTTCTGTACTTTTGGGTCAATGTGAACACGTCCTTTAATGCTTTGTGATGATTAAAACATGGTTCAATACTTGTGTCCACTTTTTATACTAACTCTATAATCATCAGCATTTCGGGCATAATCCCAGTGAATTTGGATAGAATACCTGAGCTTCTGGAAAGAATCCTTAATATTAAGGGTAGAATCTATAACAGCATGACCTTTTCACAAACCGCTAACCCCGCACACAAAATAAAAGCTACTGTCTAACCAGTAGCTTCTACTAACAGTCTTTCTCAGGGAGCCCGAGCATTTGAAATTTAGGACCTTCCATCGTTTGTTTTCCTTCAATAGTCAATTTTTCCGTTAAATGAATAATCTTTTGGTCAATGGCCACAGGTATCGAATTAATATGATGAATCTCATCATCCGCTTCAGGTTCAGCTAACGTCATTCCAATATCAGGTTCACCACAACCGAACCCTGCGAAGAACAGGCGCAAACAACTGGCTTCTTCATCCTCAAGCAGCTGGTCAAGCAGATCACGAGCCTGATCGGTTATTTCCATAAAATCGTCCTCACTTTCAACCACTATACTATTATAAAACCTTTGTCACCTTTCTATCCAAACTGTACACTCTAAGTTGAAAGTAGCACGATTACGGCATCAAGAAAAGTATAACGACTTCCTCTTTATATCCTAGGAAAAAGAACAGCCCCATAATCTGTGGTCACTGACAAGGCTGTCTAGATATAAAAAGAAGCTAATCACCTATATACTACGATAGGTGATTAGCTTCTTTTAAAAAATCGTTACTTTTTCTAGTAACCTCAAAAAAAGTCCTGAGTTCATCTTACATTATACGGCTTTAGCATTGAGCTCTACATCGATGTTTCCACGTGTTGCTTTAGAATAAGGGCAAACTTGATGGGCTTCTTCTACAAGTTCTTCTGCTTCCTCCTGGGAAACCCCTTTAACATTCACGTTCAAAACAACTCCTACCTTAAAGCCGCCATCTGACTCATCTTTTAATAAACTGACATCTGCAGTAATCTCAGAATCGATGTCTTTCTTTTTCTTACTTGCAACTAAGTTAAGAGCACCATCAAAGCAAGCAGAATATCCAGCTGCAAATAATTGTTCAGGGTTAGATCCTTGTTCATTGCCGCTGCCTGGTTGTACAAGATTTAGATCGATTAAACCATCATCAGATTTAACATGACCCTCACGTCCACCTTTTGCTGTAGCATGCGCTGTAAACATTACATTACTCACTATCAACCACTCCTTGATTATTTAAAATGATCGCACAACCTTTATGTTCCTCAAAAGCTGCCCTTTTAAACCTTTTTATTCTTCCATGTCATACTCCTTCTTTAAAGATGCGGGTGCCATTTTTACAATTTGCTGTAAAATAAAAGTTAAAACAGCTACATCGTCAACTAGACCGAAGATTACTAGGAAATCCGGAATCACATCCCAAGGAAATAAAAGATAACCGATCATAAGTAAAACGGCAGTCACCTTACTACCTTTTGCTACTTCACGTGAACGAAAAAAGCTGAGTAGGAACGGTACTGATTTTCGTATATTGAATAAAAATTTAATTCTTCTCCATATTCTGCTCATAACAATTGCACCTCTTGTTGATCATTTATTATTCTATACCCTTTTACCAATAAACTCTACACCTATAGTAACAATTGCTTATTTGGTGCGTATGATTTAACATAATGGATGAAAAACATTTAAAAAAATCGTGCCCACACTTGGAAGATTAAAGGGGAGAAAACTGGCTATGAAGGTCTTATTACTAAACGGCACCATCGTTGGAACAAAGACAAAAACGTTATTGGAAGAAATTCAACTATATATCAGTCAGCTTGCCAACAAATACGAGACGACTATCATTAATTTAGAAAATTATGAGATGCAATTCGTAGATGGACGTCCGTTTGACCAATATAATGAAGATATGCAAAAGCTGATAAGTGAAATGGAAAACGCAGATGCTTATGTCATTGCCACGCCCATTTTCCAAGGCTCCATCCCCGGGACATTGAAAAACCTTTTTGATGCCGTTTCACCCTTGACTATGCGGTATAAACCTGTATCCATTGTAGCAAACGGCGGTACCTTACAGCATCATTTAGTCATCGAGAGTCAACTTAAGCCAATTCTTGACTATTTCCGTTGTTTAGTGACACCTAATTACGTTTATACGCACACGAATCACTTCTCGACGAATGGAGAACTCATTGACGCGGATGTGCACAATCGCTTAAAGGAAATGACTAAAGTATTCGACCAATACATCCAAATGAGTCAGCAAATATAGGAATATCAGGTTATAAAAAAAGCGAACCAGGCCATTTCCCCCTTGGTTCGCTTTTTTTACATGTTTATTTATCTCAAAAGTTGAATCGATATAGCTAAAGCACCCCATTGCTTTTCTTGTTCAGGTGTATAAATTTTATACGTGCTATTCACCATTTCGTTCAATGACAAAACTTCCAAACCAAAATCCTCCCTTGGAATGTGCTCATACATCTCTTGAAACGTTGAATATGATTGAAGATTTATGACCTCCACTATCACCGTTTTGCTTACCTCTGAAAGGTTCCTAAACTCAATGACATCACCGATCTTAACTTTTCTCCTTTTTTCATCATTCAAACGGACTTCTACATGCTTCCTTCCTTCTTTAATTAAGCGAAAAGGATTCTCATATAATTTCATGGCATGCTCCATTTAACACCACTCCTAAACCATGTACATCTCTCTTAAGTTAAAAGTAGGTTTATCCCAATTCTTGATTCTAATCCCCAATCGTACTTTTTTAATTAAATAAAACGAACCTCCCTGACGTGCTGTAAATCACGCAGAAGGTTAGCTCATTTAAGCAAGGCCTAATACTTTATCCACATAGTTCCGTGTTTCTTCAAAGGGCGGGACTCCTCCATACTTATCGACATTGCCTGGACCAGCATTGTAAGCTGCCAGGGCAAGTGTAGAGTTGCCATCGTATCGATCGAGCATTTGTTTCAAATATTTCGTCCCACCCATGAGGTTCTGTCTTGGATCAAATGGATCCGTCACACCCAGCCCCCTTGCTGTCGCCGGCATTAATTGCATAAGGCCCTGGGCGCCTGCATGGCTGACTACATCAGGGTTAAAATTCGATTCAGCTTTAACGACGGAACGAATTAAGTTCTCGTTGACACCATATTTCTCGGAAGCTTCCTTTATAAGTGATTCAATTGGCTTGTTGTCCACTTTCACTTTTACTTCAGGAGCTTGAACAGGAGCCTGAGAAATTACCGGAGGGGATTGATATTGAATATGTAATGGCTGCTGTCTAAACGCATGAAAGTTTGTTAAGTTAGAATTATTTTTCTGAACTAGAGTGCTTGGAGGCTGGTCAGACATAATTGAATGTAGAATACTTTGAAAGGCTGTATCACTTACTGAATGATTAAGCGAAGAAGTGGCTCCTCCACTCAATGTCGACATCGCCTGCATTTGGATCATAAAACGGATATTGTTAAAGTCCATGCGTTCACCTCGTAAAATTGATTAACTTAATTTTACAAGAATCGAGGTGAAGTGACAATATCATCCTGAAAAACTTTCCTTTTGCGTGAAATGCAGCATCCTACTATTCTATAACGACTTCAATATGCTGTGGCTTTACTTCAATGGAAACGGGGAGTCGGTCGCCTTCTTCTCCGTCAACATTAGTCACGAGGTCTTCAGATGATGCGATTTTCAAGTTCTCGGCAGTGAAATATTCTACATCCTTTTGATTCCTTAATTCCCCTCTTGCCATAGATGAAGCAATCGAAGCCAGCCGGATCATGTTTACTTTTTTTATTATATAGCAATGCAGCACACCATCATTTACTTTGGCTTGCGGAGAGAGCTTTTCAAATCCTGCCGTGGAGTTGGTTAACGCTGCTAGGAAAAGAAAAGAATCACCTTCCCACACTTTTTCATCGTGTTCAATCCGAAGTGGGTAAGTTTGGGTCGAAGCCATTTTTTTCAACCCCTCCGTGAGATAAGCAAGCGTACCGAATTTCGTTTTTTGCTCAGGGGTCACATCATAACTTGCCTCTGCAAGCGCACCCACGGCCACAATATTAACGAAGTATTGATCATTGAAGCGGCCGACATCCACTTTTTTCGTGCGGTCTGATTGTAAAACCCGAATCGCTTTTTCTGGTTCTAACGGAATTTGTAACGCTCTCGCGAAGTCATTCACTGTCCCTAAGGGAATAATTCCTAGCTTCGGACGATGCTGCTGATCGACCAACCCATTAATTGTTTCATTTAGTGTTCCGTCTCCGCCGAGTGACACAACCAGATCAAATTTATTTTCGCAGGCATTCTGACAATACTTTGTCGCATCAAGCTCTTTCTCCGTTTGAACGGTCTTTATTTCATATCCTTTCTTTTGCAAAATGTCTTCGATTTGTTTTACGTAATCTACAGCTTCTTCTCTACCCGAAGTAGGATTCACAATTATCATGGCCTTCATGAAACTACCTTCTTTCATAAGTATTTCTGATAGACTTTCCCGACGAGTTTGAACCCTAGCGAGGTCATGAACCTTTCTAATTTTACAGATCCAACGGGAGGAGATAATTCCACTACACTCGTTCCCTCTTCGTTCATCCATTGAGTGAGGGCCTGACTTAAACATTTTCCAATCCCTTCCCCACGGTAAAACTCATCGACATAGATTTCCCGGATTTCTCCTGTCTTTTGCTCGTTAATCATCCCATATATATAGCCAACCATTTTGCTTCCAGACTCGGCCATTAATAGTTTTTTCGTATCATCATCATCGAATAAGCGGTCTGCTGCCCAAAATTTCCGCTCTCTTACCCATTCATTCACTTTCGGACTGGATGCCTGAGGAAATTCAATGGTGTAACGAGTGAAATGCATAAGGTCTTTTTCTTTAGGCTTACGGATAATAGCCGTCATACGAATCCCTCTCTTCCTATTCATCTCATACCCTTTTCCATAGTTATCTATACCTCTGCTCCTAAAAAAGAAACCACCAGGCTCGCAAACCTGGTGGTTATATTCCGTATAAATTAGGCTGATTTCAAATCATCTTCAAGTGGAATGTTTTGACTCAGTCTACGTCGTGCTGCCATAAAGAAAGCTGTTACAATAACGACAGTAATCACCGCTGCGATCACATATGATAGATTTAAAGCTAGTCCAAATCCAATGGGTGCATTAAGGATATACGTGAAGGTTGCCATCGTTATAAACGTTGCTGGGATAGCAGCAATCCAGTAATTTTTCCGTGCCAAGAATAAATACATAGCTCCCACCCATAAGGCAATCATCGCTGTCGATTGGTTCGCCCAGGAGAAGTACCTCCACAGTAACGTAAAGTCAATTTTTGTTAAGGCAAAAGAGACCACAAACATTGGCAGGGCAATCCATACTCGGCTCAATACCTTCTTCTGGGAAACCTTAATATAATCAGCAATAATCATACGAGCACTACGGAACGCTGTATCACCAGAGGTAATTGGCAGAACAATGACCCCAAGAATTGCCAGTGTACCACCGACAGCTCCAAGCATGGCAACAGACACTTCACTTACAACCGCCGCCGGTCCGCCATTCGCCAGTACTTCATTCAATCCAGTCGGACCATTGAACAAGCTCATTGCTGCAGCTGCCCAAATCATGGCAATAATTCCTTCGGTAATCATCATGCCGTAAAAAATTCGACGTCCTTGCTTTTCCTGCTGTGTTGTCCGGGAAATGATCGGTGTTTGTGTAGCGTGAAAGCCAGACAAAGCCCCACATGAAATTGTCAAAAACAACAAAGGGAAAATCGGCGCGTTATCAGGATGCATATTAGTTAACGATATTTCCGGGATCGGTGCGCCCGTGAAAACCAATGCCGCCCCCACACCGATAGCACTAATTAGTAAAAGAGCGCCGAATATCGGATAGAATCTGCCGATAATTTTATCAATAGGCAGTAAGGTTGCCAGTAAATAATAAGCGAAAATAACAAGCAAAATAATTGGAAGAGTTAACCAGCTGCTAGTCAAACTGTGCAGCAAATCGGCAGGGGCTGTTACAAATACCGTACCTACCAACACAAGTAAAAGAATCGAAAAAGCATTAACAACGTGCTTCATCACTTTTCCAAGAAACTTACCAGCTAACTCAGGTAAGTGAGCACCACGATTTCGAATTGAGATCATACCTGTTAAATAATCATGAACGGCTCCGGCAAAAATCGCCCCGAACACAATCCATAGAAATGCAACTGGACCATATAGAGCACCTAAGATTGGGCCAAAAATCGGGCCTACACCGGCAATATTCAACAACTGGATGAGGGAATTTTTCTTCCCTGACATTGGCAGATAATCTACCCCATCACTGTGTGTAAAAGCAGGGGTTTGTCGGTCCGTATTCACTCCGAAAACCTTCTCAACATATTTCCCATACGTAAAATAACCTATAATTAAAAGTGCGATACTTACAAGAAATGTAACCACATTGGGTTCCTCCCTTACTATATTTGTAATCGTTTTCATTATCATAGCAAGAGAACGCTTTCATAAGATGAATTTATGTTCAACATGTCGAAAATGAGTGTTAACATGTAAAAAAACCAGTCCAACGCACGACCGGTTTTATAACTCTAGTTGGTTCCTTAAGTTTTTTACATAGTTGCGGCTGACGGATAGCTTTTCCTTATGCCCTCTCAACTCAAGCTGATAGGCACCGTTGAACCATGGGATAAGTCGCTCAATGTAATCAAGATTAACGAGATAACTTTTATGAATTCGGAAAAATGAAAAAGGCGTAAGACGTGCCTCTACCTCTTTAAGCGGCCAATTCACTTCGTAGCTTCTGCTCTTCCCAACGACCTTCGTCACCCTTCCTTCCCTGTAAACATATAAAATGTCGTTAGGATCAAGATAACGGATATCGCCGTCTTCTTCTATTGCCAGCTTTGTCGGCGTCCAGGTCTTTCTTTGATACCCCTGGTCCATCAACTTCTTCTCCAGTCTCTCGATTGTGTGTGACAACTGCTCTTCATCAAAAGGCTTTAATAAATAATCAACCGCATTATGACGAAACGCCTCAACAGCGAAGTCAGAATAAGCGGTTGCAAATACAATTTCAGGTACCTTCTTTAACTCCTGAACAGACTTAGCTACTTCCATCCCATCCATTTTCGGCATCTCAACATCAAGAAATAACACATCAGGCTGCAGTTGAATCGTCTTCATTATTGCAACCTCACCAGAATCAGCTTCCCCTACAACCTCAACAGAAGGGTAATGTTCTATTAAAAAGATAAGCTCCTCACGGCTGAAACGTTCATCATCAACAACTATGGCACGAATACTCATGCAGAAACCTCCTCTCTTTTTTCATATAGAATAAAAGAAATTTCGGTTCCCTTTCCTGGTTCACTTGTAATGTGTAATGTCGAACGCTCCCCGTGCATATGCGCAAGACGCTTATTCACATTAAACAAACCGAGACCTGTCCCTTTTTCGGACTCTACCTCTTGATTTCCCAGTGTCTTCAATCGTGCTTGATCAATTCCGGTTCCGTTATCCATAATGGAAATCTTCACACCTTCTTCTACACTTTTAATGCGTATATGAATTTCACAATCTTCTTCCTGGTCCTTTATCCCATGCTTAATACAATTTTCCACTAAAGGCTGAAGTGTTAGCGGTGCAATTTTCATATCCAGCGCACGATCATCCACATCATATTTTACGTGAAGCCTATCGACAAACCGTGTCTCTTCAATGGTTAGATAGGACTTTACATGCTGGAGTTCTTCTTTAAGTGATGTCCACGTCTTCGTAGTTGCTCCAAGGTTTTGCCGAAAGAACTTGGACAAGGCAATCAGCAATGACCTTGCGCGATCAGGCTCCGTCCGCGTTAACGAAACAATTACATTTAATGAATTAAAGAGAAAATGCGGATTTACTTGAGCTTGGAGCGCTTTCACTTCAGCCTCTCGGGCCAATTCCTGTGCTTTCTCAGCTTCTGCAATTTCGAGCTGCTGACCAAGCAAGGCACTCAAGCCCTGTATCAATTCAAGCAGTACGTTCGATACGTCCTTCTCAGACCGCACATAAAACTTCAGCGTCCCGACGACCTCCCTCCTCCGTTTAAGCGGTGCAATCACAGCCGCTCCTAGCGGACAGTTTGGTTCACTACAATTGATATCTTCATAACGTGCTACAATGAGCTCGCCTGTATGAATCACATTTTTTGTCGCACGTGTCTGTATTACCTCACCTGCCTTGTGATGGTCATCTGCCTCTCCGACATGGGCAAGGATTTTCTCTTGATCCGTCATTGAAATCGCGCGGACACCTACCTCATCATAAATGATCTGACAGGCTTTTTGAGCGGAGTCCATCGTCAGACCTTTACGCAAATAGGAAACAGTGGATTCTGCCAGCCTGAGCGCTTTTTGCGCCTGAATCGCCCCCGCCTTTTCCTCCTCATTCAACACATTCCGAATAATAAGCAAGAACAAAGCTGATCCAACTCCATTCGCCATAATCATTGGCAAGCCAATCTCCTGAACAAGATCCCAGGCACGAGCAAATGGATTTGATAACATCAGAATAACCCCCATTTGGACCGTCTCAGCAAGTGCTCCAACCATTAGAGCCGTCTTCAATTTAAGGGGCTGATCTTTTTTATGAAAAAGACCGGCAATTAGACCTGCTATCACCGCTGAGATTCCACAGGCTATGCCGGTAAACCCGCCAAGAGAAATACGATGCACTCCGGCAATTAGACCCGCCCCCACGCCAATACGGTACCCGCCAAACAAACCGGCAGCAACCACCCCGATCACACGTGAGTTGGCAAGTGCCTCTGACTCACCGAGATTAATTGCCCAGCTGCTGTACTCAAACGAACTGATATCATAAGTAATTCCCGTATATGTTCCAATAATCCCAAACAAACCGAAGAACACAATCGCCATATATTGCTGAGGGCGATCAAGTGTTTTCTGATCGATGAGCTCACGAAAAAATCGAAATCGAGTAACGATAAAGGCCACTGTCACAATAATCCCCAAACGTTCAAGCATTGGCAAAAGCAGCTCAAACATAGTCTCATCACTCTCTCCTTTTGAAAGTTCATGCTTATATTTTAGCATGGCTATCATCTTTTCATACAAATAGAGAATCATCGGCCATTTTCTGGTAAACTAATGGAAAGAGGTGAAACGATGACAACTAATTTAGCAATTATCCAAATGGACATCGCTTATGGGGATCCTGCCGTAAATCGCAGGCAAGCACGTACACACATTAAGGAAGCTGTCGCAAAAGGTGGTGAAGTCATTCTTCTTCCAGAGATGTGGACAACAGGCTATGATTTAAGCCGTTTTGATGAAATCGCAGAAACACTCGATGGACCTACACATCAACTGCTAGCCGAATTAGCCGAGAATCATCAGGTTACGATTGCAAGCTCCATCGCCGAGAGAGAAGGGGAGGATTTTTACAATACCTTTGTCGTCTATGACAAGAATGGTGAGTGTTGTATGAAGTATCGAAAAGCTCATCTGTTCAGATTAATGGATGAAGAGAAATATTTAAAATCCGGAGATCAACAAGGGAATTTTCAGTTGGGCGAAACACCTGTGGCAGGAGTGATCTGCTACGACATCCGTTTCCCTGAATGGATCCGTACCCACATGCTTGAAGGAGCTCGCGGGCTGTTCGTCGTCGCCGAATGGCCGAAATCACGTGTTGCGCATTGGCGCAATCTATTAATCAGCCGCGCCATTGAAAACCAGTGCTTCGTCATTGCCTGTAACCGTGTTGGAGCAGATCCCAACAATGAATTCGGTGGCCATTCGATCGTAGTAGATCCATGGGGTACAGTTGTCGGTGAAGCGGGTGAAAATGAAGAAATTCTAATGGTTGAGGTTGACTTTTCAAGAGTAGAGGCGATCCGTGAACAAATTCCTATTTTTCAAGATCGGCGACCAGACCTGTATAAGTGATTCGCGGCTATTCACCCAAAAAACGCGGCTATACTGGGATTTTAACGGCCAATTTAAAAGTTCCGCGGCGAAAGTGGAAAAAGCCCGCGGTTTGCGGGCTTTCCTTATTTTTGGCAAGCAAAGACAAGAAACAATGGAATACGCTTCCGTCTCTTATACTCTTCCTCCTTACTAAAGTTCTCTTTCCTTGGCCCACATTCGCTTACATCCTGAATCATAAACCCTGCAGCTTTTATTAACCTGAAGTATTCTTCAAATGTCCGGTGATACTTCACTACCTTTTCATTGATCCACGGTTCCACACGTTTTCCGCAGTCAAAATAATCATCGACGATCCAATCCGTCTTTCGTGCTGTTTGCTCAGCACTCGCTTGAGAAGAAGTTAATAGTGGATGCTGGACGCTGAAAAGAAATCGGCCTTTTTCATGAAGAGCATGATGGATTTGCTCAAGAATGCGTTCGAGTCTTTTTATGTAATGGAATGAGACTCTTGATACAATTACATCATAATGATCAAGAGGATACTCCCATTGCTCCATAGAAGAATGAAATACTTTCCCTCTTGTTCCAGCGAGGTTCAAAATAGCCTGCTCTGCCATTTTACGAGACCCCTCCACCCCTTCATATGATAAACATCCCTGCCTAAGCAGCTCTACACCGAATTGGGCATCACCACATCCGAGGTCAAGAATCCTTTTCTGACTAACATCGCCGAGTAACTCCATAAAAGCTGGGTATTCCATCGTATTATTAGGACTCTCTTCACGGTTTCTTCTTGCTAAAAAATTACTGAAAAACTGCTCATTGTCGTATACTGACGAACCTTTATACTCCATAGGAGGCCTCCTTTAACGGATAAAAAATTGAATTTCGCAGTTATATCCTGAAAGTCGCGAATACCGCATTCTCTCCCTCTCTTCAAAACGCTTTATCTTGATAGAAGTAATTCGGTGTATCCATTCGATCCTCAAATGACTGGTGAAAGATGTCCGTTGACGCTGGTGACATCGGAGGGACAAGCCATTTCCAATCACCTGTCGCTTCACGGCCGCATTTCGCTTCTTTATTTTGAAAAAGTTGGAACTGTTGGGCAGCTGTGTGATGATCGACGATGCTTACTTTATCTGTTTTATATGAATAAAGTACGGCCTGATTCAGTTCTACAAGGGCACGGTCTTTCCAAAGGGAGGCATGACGTCTGATATCCAACCCCATTCCTTCTCCAACTGGTGGCAATAGGTTGTAACGAGAGTCGTCAGCTAGATTTCTTGCCCCAATTTCAGTTCCCATATACCATCCGTTAAAAGGAGCCGCGGTATATTCCAGACCGCCAATTTCAAGACACATATCCGAAATAAACGGAACGGCATACCATTTTAGCCCAAGGTATTCGAACCACTCATACTCAGGATGACGAAGCGGGACTTCGAGCACCTTTTCTTTCGGTATAGTAAACCATTTAGGTGGATCGTTATTGATTTGTATAACGAGCGGAAGAACATCGAAGCTCCCACCCTTGCCCTGCCAGCCTAACTCTTGGCACTTTTTTGTAAATTCAACTGAGGCCGGATCACCTATAATCTGATTTCCCTCTTCATACCCAGCATATCGAACAAGTTGATGATTCCAAATGCGGATTTCCTCGTCTTGCCGCTTCGGTTTAAATATCGATATAGTCGAACGGATTTTACCTCTATTTGTAGCGTAGTCCATATGAGCAAAGAGGGCATCACGTATCTCCTCTTCCTCCCCAACTTCACGCTGGTCAAAAACTTTTAAACCATCCCAAAACAAACGTCCAATGCAGCGATTGCTGTTTCTCCAGGCCACTTTAGCGCCATACTCAAGTTCTTCATATGTATGATGATAGGTTCCTGTAAGATCTATGGCCTCTTTCACTTCTCTTAATCTTTCGTCGATATGTTCATTCATTTTGCCAAGTTCTTTATGACACTGGCAAATAAATGTTTCAGCCTCCTGCCATAAACTAGTACTCAAAACGGATTGCCTCCTGTGCTTTGTGATTTCATTTATTTTACCACATCTAATATACCTTTATGGGTATACAGGGTTTTTTAGCAAAAAAAGCACCCACATCAGTGGAGTACGCTGAAAGAGAGACTGACGTTTGTTAATTTTTATAAGGAATGGTGGGGTCCGTTATAAAAAGAGAAAGGTGGCTGGGGAAAGACGAGACTCCTGCGGAAAAACTGGCGCGTCGAGACCCCGCAACGAAGCGAGGAGGCTTGGGAACAAGGAAGTTCGATTAAGAACGATGACAGAAGAAGTTCGGCTAAATCGAAACGTCCTGTTTCAACGCCGAACTACCCCACGTCGTGTGGGGTATGTACCAACATCGAACGACCTCACATCGTGTGAGGCCGCGGAAAGAGCGAGTCGTTCCCTGACCCCTGGCTCCGTTTCTAACCTTTATTCCAGATAACGGCTCTTTAATTCAATAACTACATTCCTATTATTCCTGCGATCATCTATTACATTATATAGTGAGTTTCCTTAATGGAGTGGGTCATCTTCTTTTTTTACTATACACAGACTTTTTAGTGGCCTCCATCAGTGGATGCTTCTTACTTATTCAAAAAACAAATCAAAGATATTGCTGCCTTTTGATGCGTACCACCCAAAGGTATCACTTTGCCCGACGAGCCACTTGCTGAATCGGATCCCATACACTGTTATAAGGGGGTGAATACGCGAGGTCAAGATCGATGAGCTCATCAATGGTCATATGTTGATAAATGGCTGTTGCTAGTACATCAATCCGTTTATCTACACCCTGGTGTCCGATGATCTGGCCGCCTAGCAACTTCCGTGACTGCTCATCGTAAATTAATTTCAGGGTCATCGGGTTGTCTTTTGAGTAATATCCGGCCTCATGTGTCGATTCAATCGAAACGGTCTGATAAGAAAAATGCTCTTCCTCTGCCTCTCGTGATGACAAACCCGTCCGAGCAAGTGTCAGATCAAAGAATTTCAGAATCGATGTACCTACAATCCCATGATAAACTCGCCGTTTATCAATCATATTTAATCCCGCAACTCTCCCTTGTTTATTTGCATGAGTCCCAAGCGGCACATAGTCCGGACGCTGCTTCACACGATGGAACTGTGTAGCACAGTCCCCGGCTGCGTAGATATCCATAATGCTCGTTTCCATAAATGCATTGACTTCAATCGCCTGATTATAACTCGTGTAAATTCCCGTTTCGTTTAGAAATGATGTATTCGGCGCTACCCCTACAGCAGCTAAGACTAAGTCCGTTTCATATTCTCCCTTGTCCGTGATAACACTTGATACCTTATTGTCTTCCCCGGAAAACCCTTCAACCGATTCACTAAGCAAAATCTCCACCCCTTGCTTTTCCGCTTCTTCATGTATTAATTCACTCATATCTTCGTCAAAAATCTTTCCTAAACGGTCCCCGCGATCAATCATCCGTATCTTTTTTCCAATGGCAGCTAAATTTTCGGCCATTTCAAGGCCAATATAGCCACCGCCGATGATGGCAACTTGATCCACATCGTCCTGCAAATCATCCATGATTGCCTTTGCGTCGGGAATCGTTTTTAACGGGTGAACTCCTGAAAGGTTCTTTCCTTCCCATGGCGGCAGCACCGGATCTGCTCCCGTAGCAATTAGTAAACGATCATACGACTCCTCAAACTTCTTACCACTGCTATGATCGATCCCATAAACAATTTTGTGCTCACAATCCACCTCCATAACTTCATGCAACAATCGAGCGTCAATCCCGTACTTTTCACGAAACGTCTCAGGCTTTCTTGCAATTAAATCATCAAACGAATCGACATCCCCGGAAAACACATACGGCAATCCACACTGACCGTATGAATAAACCTTTCCGCGTTCAAGAGTGACAATTTCATTATCCTCACTATTTCGAACAATTTGCATAGCAGCACTCATACCGGCAGCATCACCGCCAATAATGACAAATTTCATTCTTACACGCCCTTTCATAGTTTCTATTGTTATTATACCCTTCTATAAGTCCAACAAATTCACGTTCACTTTACAAATCACCGCCCACGCGTTAATATGACTTATTAGACTTTTCTAAAATCTCTTGCAAAGGTGTGATCATATGAGGAACTTCCCTCAGTCTGAAACCCTCAAGCGGCTGCCAGATCAATTTTTTGCTAAACTTGTTAAAAAGTTGAATACATACCAAGAAAAAGGCTACGATGTGATTAACCTTGGTCAAGGCAATCCTGATCAGCCCACACCAGATCACATCGTTCAATCGTTACAAAAAGCCGCTGAAAACCCTGTCTATCATAAGTATTCGCCATTCCAGGGATTCGATTATCTGAAGGAAGCAGTGGCTCAATTTTATAAACGAGAATATAACGTGACGCTTGACCCTTCATCTGAAGTGGCGATCATGTTCGGGAGCAAAGCCGGGCTTGTCGAGCTCAGTCAATGCTTCTTAAATCCAGGCGACATGGCTCTCGTTCCTGACCCGGGCTATCCTGATTACTGGTCAGGGTTGGCGATAGCGGATGCGGTGATGAAGTCCCTGCCACTTCTCCAAGAAAACGACTTTTTGCCGGATTATAATGGACTGGATAAAGAAACATTAGAAAAAGCCAAGTTAATGTTTTTGAATTACCCTAATAATCCAACAGGTGCTGTCGCCTCTGAAGAGTTTTTCAAAAAAACAATCGAGTTTGCTGACCAGAATGATATATGTGTCGTCCATGACTTTGCTTATGGGGCAATTGGATTCGATGATCATAAAAAGCCGCTCAGTTTTATGCAAGTACCAGGTGCTAAAGACATAGGTGTTGAAATCTATACGATGTCAAAAACATACAATATGGCGGGATGGCGGGTCGCTTTTGCTGTTGGAAATCCGAGTGTGGTCGAAGCGATCGAGAAAATTCAAGATCACTACTATGTGAGTTTGTTCGGGGCGATTCAGGAAGCCACGGCCACTGCCTTGCTTGATTCACAAGAGTCGGTTAAAGAATTACGTGAAACTTATGAATCGAGAAGAAACATCTTAATAGATGGGTTTAAAGAAATAGGCTGGGAACTCATGCCATGTAAAGGCTCTTTCTTCGTATGGCTGAAGGTGCCTGAAGGTTTTACATCTCAATCCTTTGCTGATGAGTTGCTCGAGCAAGTTGGGCTATTCGTTGCTCCTGGTATAGGCTTTGGTGCTTACGGAGAAGGATATGTCAGAATTGGTCTAAACAACTCTAAGGAAGATCTACACGAGTCCTTACAACGGTTTAAAAAATTCCATCAACAATACTAGAGTCAGAGCGATGATCGCTCTGACTCTATTTATCACTCATTAAAATGGAAATTCACGATAGCCACTCATAACACCGATCGTCTTGACTGTCGTAAATTTATCGATCGCAAAGGGGCCGCCAAAGCGTCCTAAACCAGACTGTTTTTCCCCGCCAAAGGCGACGTGACCTTCATCGTTTACAGATTGATCATTAACATGAATCATACCCGTTTCGATTTGTTTCGCTACCTCAACACCACGGTGGACATCTTTAGTAAACACAGATCCGCCTAAACCATATGGTGAATCATTGGCCACTTGAATGGCTTCTTCTTCATTGGCAACTTTAATGACTGCAGCTACAGGACCAAAGATTTCGTTTTTAGCAATTGGCATCTCATTCGTAACATTTATTAACAAGGCAGGCTGCATCAAATTCCCTGATCCCTCTCCACCGACAATTCTTGTAGCCCCTTGTTCCATACTCTCGTTCATGTCCTTTTGAATTCGTTCGGCGGCCTCCTGATTAATGAGCGGACCTACAACCGTTTGTTTTTCAGCAGGATCCCCAGCCTGTAATCCTTCAACCTTTTGCTTCAAGGCTTCCACAAATTGATCATGAATCGATTCGTGAACAACGATACGGTTTAAGGCGATACAAATTTGCCCCTGGTGTAAAAACTTACCGAAAGCAGCAGCCTGGACTGCTTTTTCAATGTCAGCATCCTCAAGCACGAGCATGGCATTATTTCCGCCTAACTCAAGAGCTGTATCTTTGATATGCTTTCCTGCCAGTTCTCCGATATGACTGCCCACTTCCGTAGAGCCGGTAAATGAAATAAGTTTCGGTATTGGATGAGTGACGAATGCATCACCGATTTCAGACCCTCGCCCGACGACAGCATTGATAACCCCTTTGGGGAAACCAGCCTCTTCAAACAGCTCGGCAAGAAGCAAGCCTGCCGTAGCCGGTGTACTTGATGCAGGTTTAACCACAACCGTATTACCTGTTGCAATCGCAGGGGCGATGGACCTCATCGCTAAATGAAACGGGAAGTTCCACGGCCCAATGACACCGATCACTCCCTTAGGTGTGCGATAGATACGGTTTTCTTTTCCCGGTATATTCGATGGTAAGATCTGACCATCCATTCGAGTTGGGAAAGAAGCGGATTCTCGTAGTATGCCATACGCTGATTGAAACTCGGCTTCCGCTTTAATGAGCGTACTACCAGATTCTTTCACCAACCAATCAACAATTTCATCCTTACGTTTAGTCATAACCCCAAGTAGAGCATCAAAGTAAGCCTGCTTCTTCCCAGGTGTAACCCTTTGCCAATCTTTCTGTGATGCCTCAGCAGCTTTATAGGCTTCATCCAAGTCTTGCTCATTAGCAGATTGGATGATTGCGATCGTTTGATTTGTATAAGGGTTCACGTTTTCGACTGTTTTTTCGCTTGAACCAGTCTTCCATTCCCCATTAATATATTGTTTCGTAAATGTTTGTGGACTCATATGAGCACCCTCCATGTTATAAATAGGTTACAGAGATACCTATTCCACCTATTTACCTGTGGCAAACATCACCTAACTACTATAACTTCATCACCATATCTACATGCGGAATGTCATCTTCGAGATATACCTCAGATATTTCCTCAAAGCCAAATGACCCATAAAAGTAGCGTAAATGTTCCTGTCCATGCAACGAAATCTTCGCAACATTTCCTCTCTGCTTCAGGGTATCAATCGCTCTATTCATTAGATCTCTTGCATACCCCTTGCCGCGTGCCTTTTTAGTAACGAGGACACGACCGATTGCGTCATATTCATCACTGGTTTGCGGCGGGACAATCCGGCAATAAGCGATCATTTCACCATCATCCTCAAGCCATATATGTACGCATTCATCGTCACGCCCATCTACTTCTTTATACGGGCAATTTTGCTCCACTACAAAAACATCCGTTCTATGCTCTAAGATGGTGTATAACTCGTTCGTTGTTAGCTGGTCAAATGTCTTCTGTATCCATTTCATAATCATTCTCCTTAGTTGTAGAATACTTTTACTATACAAAAACTCTTTATCACCTCAAAGAATCCCGCTCAAAATTCGAGTTTGAATCACACCAATAAGGGAAAGCTAGCCGTCTCTACTTAAAAAGGAGCCATATTGGTCATGCTCACAAAGTTACTACCCATACCAGTCAGAAAATACTTGGAAATGTCCAAACGGCAACGTAAGCATGAGGTTCAGTTAACACTCTGGCATATGCCTCTTTTGTACATACTCTTCGCACTTGTTCTCGTTGCGATCACCCTATTTTTAGATCTATATATTTTTAGATCTATATGTAGAAGTCTCACAGTACACCTTTGAACTTTTAAAAATGGATGCCTCCGTAACAAGAATGCTCGTCAGTACACTGATTGGTGGCATCCTCACTCTCAGTGCCTTTACACTCAACTCCTTGCTCGTTGTGTTAACTACATTTAGCGGGCAATTCTCGCCACGGATGCTGCTGAACTTCATTTCCGACAAGCATACACAACATGCACTCGGTATTTTTAATGGCAGTTTTATTTACGTTCTCGTCGTCTTCTTATTTATTGGTAATTCATCAAAAGAAATGTTCACAGCAACACCAACGATTACAATTGGTCTTGCTTTTATAGCCTCCATCACCTTTATCTTTTTTATCAATCATGCGACAACATGGATGCAGGTTCACAATATTACCTACAGTATGAAACAGGTTTCTAAAGAGATGATTAACCAAACCCTCCGTAAGGATTTAGAAGCCCATCGGACGAAAGAGAAGGGCGACCTAATGGAGGAGGAAAGGAAAAACGCACAATCCATCACTAGCAAAAAATCCGGCTACATTCAGCTTGCCGACTACCGCACTATGATCAGAGAAGCAAGAGAAGATAATATTATCTTCAAACTTCACTATAAGGTTGGGGATTATATCCTTGAAGGAAATCAAATCATAAGCTTTTGGGGCCAAATACTGATAATGTAAATGAAGAAAAGTATATTAAAATGATTGAAATAGGTCATAAGGAAACAGAGATTCAAGAGCTGCAAATGGGAATGCATAAGCTGGCTGAAGTCGCCATCAAGGCGATCGGAAATGATGATCCAAAGACTGCCTCTAACACCATTAATCAAATGGCTGAGCTTATGCTGACAGTAGAAGACTACATTACATTCACACCTTATTTAATAGATAATTTGGGACAAGTACGAGTAATCCTTCAATCAGAGAGCTTTGATTATTATATTTACCGGGGGTTTGGGTACATTCGACATTATGCAAAAGGAAATCATTTGATCATTACAGAGATTGTCCGTGCCTTAGCCCTTGTGGCAGAGTCGATTGATGAATCTAAACACGAATCATTATGGCAATTTGCATGCAATACACTTGACCACACGGAACGAGAAGTTGTTTATGAGCTGGATAAGACCTTTCTTTTACAGGAGGTTCATAAGCTGGCCGAACTTACGGGTAACCTTGACGATTACAAGGACATTGAGAGGAATTTTTATCCATTTGCCAATGAGAATACGTAATGCTTATTAAAGCCTGACTTTTGTCAATTTTTAAACGTTCATTCACTGAGATTTATTTCCTTAAACCATCGTATGATTATCGTATGATTACCGTGCTCCACGCACTTTACCATTAAAAAGAGCTGCCAGCTTTTTTGCTGACAACTCTTTTCGTGTTTATAAATCCAATTTTTCCGGCGTATCATTGCCACTATTCATTAACCGAATGTTCTCCGGATAAATTTCAAGTACAATATATTCTGGATCCTCTTTCCCGGTGAACCAGCGTTCCATGTGATTATTCCATAGCCAGTTTTTCATTTTTTGATCATCACGAATCCTCGCTTGCCCCTCCACTTCAAGGTATACGTCACCAACCCCTTCACCCTCATATCCAATCAAGATATGAACGTTAGGATTAGCCTCAATTTCATCCGCTTTATGTGTTTCTCTATTCGTCGGAGTGTAAAAAGTAAATTCATCGTCGTTTGAAAAAGTCATAAATCTTGAGTGTGGCTTGCCATTTTTAACCGTAGCGAGTGTACCTATACGGTGTTGCTCCATTATGTCAAAAATTTTCTTCTTAAGTTCTTTTTGATTCAATGGTATTCTCCTTTCCACTTGGGAGCTTCTTAGGTAGTATTCCTGTACTAGGGAATAGATAAACATACCGAAACCTTTTTTACTCACTTGCTTTTGCTTTGTTCTGTTCCTTTTAAACATATATAATTAAGAAAAGGAGTGACAGCCTCATGCGAAGTGGAAATCCCGTTTTAAAGGATAAAGCTTTTCAAAGATCTAATACTGGTGCAACGATGTCTCTTGGGGAACAGTGGCAAAAACCTTCTTCCTGTTTCTTTTCTTGCTAGGCTCAGCATTTTACACATGGCATCAATTTTCCCAAGGGGTAAATGTCAATCTCATGATGATCATTGGAGCCATTGGGGGATTAGTTTTTGCTTTGATCACGGTCTTCATTCCAAAAGCAGCTCCCATTACTGCACCTATTTATGCAACGCTTGAAGGATTTTTTATTGGAGGAATTTCTTCTTTTGCTGAAGCTAACTATCCGGGTATTGTCATTCAGGCGGCTTCACTAACCTTTGCTGTTATGGGTGCACTGCTCTTTCTATATGCTACGAGGGTGATTAAGGTAACAAAGAACTTTAGATTAATGGTTATCTCGGCCACTCTCGGTATATTCCTCGTTTATATCGTTAACTTTGTGTTAAATATATTTTTTCAGGCAAGTGTACCTTATCTTCACTCAAGCGGTCCAATCGGAATTGGAATTAGTTTAATTATCGTTGCGATTGCAGCATTAAACCTTGTGCTTGATTTTGATTTTATTGAAAGAGGTGTCGATAGAGGGGCTCCTAAACACATGGAATGGTACGGGGCTTTCGGACTAATGATTACCCTCGTTTGGTTATATATCGAAATTCTGCGATTATTACAGAAATTAAGAAGATAATATTAATCAGTTCCTTTATAAAGGAACTGATTCTTCATTTATATTACTTTTGTAACAATTGTAATGGTACTGTAATATAAATCCTGAAAATATGTTAAACTGAAGAAAGAACACATCAGGAGGAAAGTTATGCGCAATCCTTTTTTTTATCGCCAAAGAAAATATATTTTCATCCCCATCTTGTTCTTTCTGTTAGGTAGTTCCCTCTTTTTCCTTAACTCTACACCTACACGTTCTGAAGATACCACCCAGATGACACCAACCGTTTTTATTCATGGGTTTAAAGGTGGGCCCGGGACGTTCAATACCTTACTTGATCGGTTTGAAGAAAATAATTGGGGAACTAAGCAGATGGTTATACACGTGTCTTCCTCAGGCAATGTACAAGTTCGTGGAAGTATCCCCTACACGATGAACCCTTTTATTCAGGTTCTTTTTGAAAATGACCGTGCGAGTATAAGATCTCAAACATTTTGGCTGCAGAAGGTAATGTGGACGTTAAAAGAGGACTATGGGATAAGCCAGGTTAACCTTGTCGGCCACTCTATGGGAGGGCTTGCTTCAACAAACTTTTTATTAAATAACCAACGGGGAAGTTTTCCTACAGTGAATAAACTGGTCACCATCGGCAGTCCGTTTCTGGGAATTGAGCAGGAAACTTATTTTGCTACAAATACCGGGGCAGCCACGGTCGACTTAAAAGTGGATTCTAATGCATTAACGTCTATGATGGAGAATAAGGAAAAAATCAGCCCAAAGGTTGGTGTGTTGGCTATTGCAGGCGTAATTAATCAAGAAGCTGCTCCTGCTAAACAAACGGACGGCCTTGTATCCAAACAAAGCGCGCTGGGGCTTAGCTATATCATCCCCGCTGTGAATTATCAGGAAAGAATTTTCTTCAATGAAGCCGCGACACACTCTGGCTTACACGAATTTGCCGAAGTGGACCAAGCAATCGCACAATTCCTCTGGAACATCCAAAGCGAGCAAGACATTTAAAGAGGTTTTTGCGTATTTGAGGGAGCTTTGGCATATTTAATTCGTTTTATGCACGATTTGAAGTGATATATGCTGATTCACAAAAAAATTCACTAAACTAGGAGACCACTCAATATTACAATTTTCTTCAGCGGCAAGAGTTAAGAGCCGCTGTTTAATTGGGGTTATTTGGATGACCTGAGGTGGAAGTAAAATCCACCTCAGGTCATCCAAATAATGGGATTTAAAGTTCTTGGTAATGTTTCTGGACGGTTTCGGCTATGGCGCCCATGGTTTGTTTTTTGAATGAATTAGCTACAGCCGTGTAAGCTGGATTACAATAGTAAAGGGCGCCTTCCTGGTTTTGATCCTCTCGATATCCTAACGATTTTAACTTTTTTGCGAGCTCATACGGAATTGCTGTTAACCCGGTTTTCTCTACAAAATACTCGCCAGGATATATCTTCACATCAATATCATCAGGTCCAGTGGAAACAACGAATAAATCAGTGGGCTGTTGAGTCATCCATTGACCTTTAGAGTACAACGAAATTCTACTTCTTTCTAAACCAGATATCCCCTCTAGATTGATCCTAAATATATCAAGGATCAATCTTCTAATTTCCGAGGGGGAAATTTTTTCACCATAGTCTTGAAGATATAGATCCATGGCTTCCACCTTGGTTAAAGATGCAATATAACTGTCTGTTGCTGCTGAAGCTTCTTTATTTAAAGCTGAACGAATTCCTTTCATCACTTCATTTGAGTACATCAATCTTCCTCCTGCTCCCTTTAAAGTATTTCAGACTCTTCCATTATACAAAACTTTCCTATGATTGTATTTTCAGTAATGTCTTATATTGCCCCCATCCTCCAGCTAATACAAGGGTCATCACAGTTAAAAATAATCCAATCCCTCCCATTTGTGAAAGCAGCCAACCACCAATAAACGGCCCAACTGATCGAGAAATATCCCAGTGTGTACCGAATATCGCAAAATATCTCGCTCTTCCGTTAGCTGGAGCCAGTTTGCTAATCGTTCCCTGTAAGTGGTTTAAGCTAATCATTGATGCAAGGCATAACAGGATCTGCGCCACCACAAGAGCAATGATATGTTGTTCTAATCCAAAGATGAATGCGGCCATCGCATATAAGATATAGCCAGACCCAACTACCTTTTCAATCCTAAATCTGCTGGTTTGATTTACGATTACGACTTCCAAAAAAAGATAAACGACTCTCCCCACTGTTTCAAGCAAGGCAAAAATTAAGAGGTAGTTCACAAAATGTGCTTCTAAATATATCGGCCAATTGGTTTCCATCTGTGAATGAAAGAAACTAATTGGCAGAGCGCCTGCCATCATCCATAGTAACAAACGGGTCGGCCTTTTGTTATCAGGAGAAATAATCTCTTTGTCTTGGGACCCTTGACCACCCTTGTCGTTTGACTCTGGAAGATATTTTACACATAGCAATAAGTATAGAAACAGGAGTGCCGCCGCGAACAGGAATAGACAGCTCCTCGATACTTGGAAGAACAACGCCCCAACAACCGGAGCTAATAATGAACCTAAACTCTCCGCCATTCCTAATATCGCAAACGTTTCAGCTTGTTTTTCCATATGAATTAAATCTGCAATTTGTGCTCTTGCCACCGGGACATAAATGAATCGTCCGAAGGCATTTAGTACACCAAGAGTAGCAAACATCCATACCGTTTCTGCAAAAGCAAAACCCGCAACGGCAATGACTTGCAAGCTGAGTGAGGTGAAAATAATGGGACGCCTCCCCATCGAATCCGCCCATTTTCCGAGTGTTACGGTAAGCAGAATCTCGCTCAGCGGTTGCACGCCTATGATTAGTGTAGTAAGAACAAGGTTTCCGCCAAATTCATTGTACATATGTAACGTTAAAAATGGCAGCAGGATGACCGATATAAATGCTATAATGGCATGACCAACTGTTTGAATCCAAACAATGGGTTGAACACTTTTCAAGTAACGAAGCATGGCATGAATGACTCCCCCATTTCTTAGAATAAATTGATCATAATAAATTGGGGCCGGACATACTTTTCAATTCTTGCTCCTTATTTGAGCAAATCTTGCTAAGGTGGTGACGAACATGGAAATGAGACTTGATTTGGTCCATACGGGTTTTATTCATTTTGACTTACAGAATGGAGAGGCAGACGAAGTACATACACACGATCACTTTCAGTTAAGCGTGCCTCTTAACGGGGATCTTTTGACACATCACAACGAGAAACCCCTGTTGCTTCCCGGACATGAAGGTTTATTAGTTCCACCATCAGATTCTCACCAGCACGAAGCCACCGACCTTCGAAAAGAAATTCTATTAATTAGTGTCAGTGAGGAGATTTTGCGAAGCGTGTACGAGAGAGAAACAGGTCATTTCATTGATAATATCGCCTTTTATACAAGGCAGCCTACTTCAAGTGAGTTGCTGCAAGAAGTTAAAAAGATTTATCAAATAGCTGCTCAAGATGGTATCACGTCCGCCATTGATTTAGAAGAGCAGTTCGCTCGTATTTTTCTTAATTACACCTCCGGAAATCATTCCGAACGGTGGAGAGGAAGATCTGTACCAGGGATTCAGGAGGAAATTGCGAAAAGAGTACAGGAGTACATTCAGGCCTTTTACTATAAACCACTCACTCTTGAACAAATGGCTTTAGGAACAAATATTAGCAAGTACCACCTTCATCGCTGCTTCTCGAATGAAACAGGGCGATCCCCCATTGAATACTTACATCTCATTCGATTAAAAAAAGCCAAAGCACATTTGTTGAGTGGTCAAAGCATTACGCAGACAGCCTTTGATGTAGGCTATCAATCCCTCAGTACTTTCAACCGCGCCTTTAAAAAATTTAATCATTGTACGCCAAGGGAATACATGAAAGCTGCTGCTAAAGAAATCAAATTTTAATGAAAACCAATCCCGGGCATGCTTATATCCCGGGTTATTGATTGGAAATATATGTATGACCTGAGGTGGAAATAAAATCCACCTCAGGTCATACATATAAAGGAAGTCAGGATTAGAATTTAATTCTGTCTTTATATTTCTCGACAAGGGTTTGGTTGTGCTGTTCGACACCGTCTATGTTGCCGCTCAAGAAAATCGGAGGATCTTCCCCTAACTCTTTTAAACAAATGATCGTCTTTGCAAATAGATCTTGGATGAGAGCTGTCCCAACCACGGATGAAGCAGGTGCAAATGCCTCGGCAATTCCTTCCTTTTCTATAGTTGAATCCCCAACTGGCACTTGGGTATCAAGAACGACATCGACTACTTGCTCTAGCCTCTTCCCCGAAGGATGTCTCGATGGCTGTGATAAGGTATATTTCTTTGACATCAAGCCGATCACGTATGCCCCTTTTTCCTGACCAAACAAAGCAACATCAATCGGTGCAGGATTACGGCCAGAGGTGGAGATAACAATCACCACGTCGCCTTCCCGGATATCCTCTTCAAGCAAATAGTCATCTACAAAATCAACTGTTTTCTCCTTTATACTTGACCGAACAGCCCCTGATGAAGCATAAGAGGCTCAATTGTAATCGGCCGAACGGGCACTAAGCCGCCTGCCCTGTAAAAAGGCTCCTGTGCAAGCAAGCCGGAATGTCCACAGCCAAACAAGTGGATAACTCCGCCTTGTCTAAGCTGTTCAGCAATCGCCCCACCGATAGAAGTAAGCTGCCCACTTGTCGATGCGTGGAGGTTCTTAAGCTGTTCGGCTACCTTCAATAAGTAATCCACAAAAACCCTCTCCTTAAGCGCGGTAAATATCACTAATAAATTTGTAACGGTCGGCTCGGTAGGACGATTTAACAACTTCAAAAGGTGTTCCATCTGTTAAGAAGCTGTTCCTCTCAATATGCAAAATGGCAGACAAAGCAGATACGTCTAGCAAGGAAGACTGATTCTCATCAGCAGTTGTTGCTTCAATCATTTGACTCGCTTTCCCAATCTTTAGTTTCTTCGTTCTTTCAATATAATCATATAACGATCCTTGGACAACGCGTTCACTTAGTCCAGGAAGCATGGCGACAGGAATAAAGGTCGTTTCAATCGCCATTGGTTTCTGGTCAGCATAGCGGATTCTTTGTATTTTATATACATCTGCTTTTTCATCTATTTGTAATTTACGGGCAATATCAAAGGGAGCAGTTATTTTTTCAAAAATCAACAGTTTACTGCTCGCGTCCATCCCTCTTGACTTCATATCCTCTGTGAAGCTTGTCATCCCTTGGAGAGGCTGTTCGATTTTCTTATCTGCAACAAACGTCCCTCTCCCTTTTTCCCTAAACAAAACACCTTCGTTCACCATGTTTGTGATCGCTTGTCTGACTGTCATGCGACTTACTTCATAGGTTTCAGAAAGCTCACGTTCAGAAGGAATCATATCTCCTGCACGGTATTCATCTTCAGCTATTCGCTGTTTAATCTCTTCTTCAATCTGATAATACATCGGGAGTGGTGACTGTTTATCTATCATAAAAAAATGTCTCCTCTCAAAGCTCAAGCTTTCCATAAGCTTGTTCATCAACAATTAACGTCACATCATCATGATCTTTTAATGCAGAAGCTGGAAAATTTTCATTTGGTTCATCTTCCAGTAAGCATTTTATGGCTTCGGCTTTCCCTTCCCCTGAAGCTAGCAATACGATTTTTTTACTTTTTAAGATGGACCTGATCCCCATCGTAATTGCTTGTTTAGGGACATCATCAATCGAAGAAAAGAACCTGGCATTAGCTGTTCTTGTTGATTCAGCTAGATCTATGATGTGTGTTTCACGATCAAAAGGAGTACCAGGTTCATTAAAGCCGATATGTCCATTTTGTCCGATTCCAAGTAACTGTAAATCAGGCGGTCCTATTTCTTCAATTAACCGTTCATAGCGCTCACACTCATCGGTAAGATCATTTGTTTTCCCATTAGGTATAAACGTATGACCAGGGTCGATATTAATCGAATTAAATAAATGGTTATTCATAAAGAAATGATAGCTTTGAGGATCTGATTTGTCCAATCCAACATATTCATCCAAATTGAGCGAATAGGCTTGATGATAATCAACAGACCTGCTTTTATGCCCTTCAATTAATTCTCTATACGTGCCAAGAGGTGTCCCCCCTGTTGCTAAACCAAGGACAGAATTTGGCTTGCTGTTCACCTGACCTTCAATATATTCACAAGCCTTCTTGCTTAAGTCATTATAATCCTTCATTACGATGATCCTCATGCTGTATCCCTCCTGCGATCATGTGTGACTACACCACGGCACACCGTCATCACTACATTAAAATCCTCATCTAATAGGACTAAATCTGCATCTTTTCCTACGGCAATGCTCCCTTTTCGGCCCTCAACCCCTAGTTGACGAGCTGCATTCGTTGAAGTAATACGGACGAGATCTTCTATCTTCAAGTTCGTATTTTGTTTCATATTAGAGACAGCTTGTTCTAATGTCAAAATGCTCCCCGCCAATGTCCCATCAGGTAAACGAGCTTCATTTCCTTCCACGTTCACATTCTGCCCGCCTAGATCATACGTGCCCTCTGGAAGACATTTCGCTCTCATAGCATCTGTAATCAAAATTGTTCGATCTGCCTTTGTATGTTGGTAGGCTAGTTGAACCGCTTCAGGTCTTGCGTGTACATGATCGACAATCATTTCTACCATTAATTTTTCATTTAAAAAGGCTGAACCAACGATGCCTGGTTCGCGATGATGCAATCCGCTCATCTGATTGTACAAATGAGTAATATGCCGGGCACCGGATTGTACCGCTTCTGTTACTTGGTCAAAAGTAGCTGAACTGTGACCAATAGAGGCCACGATCCCATTTGTACTTAAGTATTTAATCAGTTCAATACCGCCTGGGGCTTCAGGAGCTAGGGTTACAAGCCTAATGTTGGCATCACTCTCCTCCTGCCACCGATCAAACTGCTCAATAGAAGGTGGAACAATGTGTTCTAATGGCTGGGCACCCGCTTTTTCCTGTGAAATAAATGGTCCTTCTAAGTGAACACCCAGGATTTCAGATTGCCCTGCTGCTTTTTGTCGTTTCATGTATTCCCCAACCGTTTTTACTGCCCGGGAGATATTTTGTTTTGATTGCGTCATCGTGGTAGCCAAAAAACTCGTTGTTCCTTCCTCAGGTAAACGAGCCGCCATGCCCGCAAGCGCCTCTTTGCTTGCATCCATCACGTCATGCCCATCAGCCCCATGGATGTGGACATCAATAAAACCTGGAACGATCGTCCAGCTTTCACCTTCCCCATCAATAACAGAATCAGCTCCCCCAATAGGGTGATCGGATATAACACTAACCTTTCCATTGTTCACCTGCAAACAACCAGATTTAATGGTTTTTGCTTCCGTTATAATCTTTATATTTATAAATTCAATGGTTTCGGACATGGTCCCACTCCCTTGTCAGTAGTTTAGGGAGAAGCTGATTGGCTTCTCCCTGACATTTAATGAACAGTAATAATCCCTAGTTCACCTTTTTCCTGTTTCCCTTTTTTAAGAAGATGGACGGTTTCACTTTCTAAGTTCGTAAAAATGACTGGGGTGACTACAGAAGGAGCCTTCCCTTTCACTAAATCTAAATCCACCCGTATAAGGGGATCCCCTTGCTTAATTTGTTGCCCGGCCTCAACAAGGGTTTCAAACCCTTCGCCTTTAAGCTGTACTGTGTCAAGACCAATGTGAATAAGAATTTCCAAACCGCCTTCTGTTTCTAAACCAATCGCATGTTTGGTTGGAAACACTTGAACAACCTTTCCTTTAATAGGTGACGTGAACGTGTCACCTTCAGGATCAATGGCAAAACCCGGCCCCATCATCTGTTGTGCAAACACTTCGTCTGGAACATCCTCAAGCCGCATAACGAGACCTGTGTTTGGCATAACAAAATCAGTCTCAGTGAGCTGACGGCTGCCATGGGAGGCTTCTTCTTGTGTTTCTTCCTTATTAACCGCTTCGGGCGTGGCTTCACTGCCTTGTTCCATTCTTCTTCTCATCGCATCCGCCAAAAATTCGACCGTTGTTCCTACGATGACTTGCAAGTTCTGCTTCCCGACTTTCATTACTCCACGTGCCCCGTACCGCTTCAATGCTGTTTCATTTACTTTGTCACGATCGGACATTTGTAAACGAAGTCTTGTCGTACAATAATCCAATGATTTAATATTCTCAGGTCCGCCAAGAGCTTCAAGATATTGATAGGCTTTTGCTTCGTAATCATTTGTTGCCCCTTCAGGCTGGTGACCTACTGCTTGTGTTTCTTCTACTAAATCTTCGTCCTCGTCTTCTCTTCCTGGTGTTTTTAAATCAAGCTTAATAATCAGGAAGTAGAAAACAACAAAATAGATAGCACCTAAAACTAGTCCTATTATAATCAACATGAATGGATTCTCAGCAATACTATAGTTTAGTAAATAATCGATCAGCCCTGCTGAAAAGCCAAAACCGTGCCGAATATCCAGCATATAGGCTGCAACCATGGATACACCTGTCAATAAGGCGTGTACCAAGTAAAGCAGTGGTGATAAGAACATAAACGTAAATTCAATCGGTTCAGTCACACCTGTCAAAAATGCTGTCAGGGCAATACTTAACAACATTCCACCGACGGCTGCTTTACGATGTTTCTTAGCAGCTGCATACATCGCTAGACAGGCAGCTGGCAAACCAAACATCATGACAGGGAAAAACCCTGCTAAGAAATGTCCTGCTTCAGGATCTCCATTTAGGAAACGGTTGATTTCACCTCTAACCACTTCTCCTGTTTCCGTTGTAAAAGTACCAAAATCAAACCAAATTAATGTATTCATTACGTGGTGAAGTCCTACTGGAATAAGTAAGCGGTTCAGAACTCCATACACACCAACACCAAGTTCACCAGCATTTAATATCCAGTTCGCTGTTGCATCAAGCACATTTTGTGGATAGACCCATAAATACCCAAACACAAATGAGAGGGCAACCATAACGAGCGACGTTATAATCGGGACGAATCTTTTGCCCCCGAAGAACGATAGAAACTCTGGAAATTTAACATCGTGGAAGCGGTTGTATAACATTCCGGCAACAACACCGGAAATAATACCCGAGAATACTCCCATGTCAATATTTTCATTAATTGCTCCAATACCACCTTCAAGAACTAAAACCCCGACTGCACCAGCAAGGGCAGCAGCTCCGTTTCCATCCTTTGCAAACCCCATCGCAATACCAATCGCAAAGATCATGGAAAGGTTGGTTAAGATTCCATTACCCGCTGCCGTAACAAACGGAATATCAAGCATGTCCTCCATACCAAGGCGCACAAGGAGTGCGGCCGCTGGCAAGGTTGCAATTGGGAACATTAACGATTTACCAATTCGCTGTAAAAAGTTCAACATTGTAAGTCCACCTCTTTATTTATTAGAAATGATATGAAAACGCTTCATATAAACACTGTATCATTTATATATATAGTTGTCTATACCAATATTATCATTCTATAGTCATTTCCGAAATTTACATTTTAGTTACCCAGGTAGACCTTCCATTCTTACTATGGGGTCACGTGACAAGGACAAGCAAAATTCCCGATAAAGGGTCATGTTTCAAAAAGCTTTACATACGTATTTATAGAAGCCGACTTGGCTGGAAAGGAGAGAATTGCTATGAGCGACGAAAGGAATAACAGGAAAGACGATAATCTCTTTAAGAAGACTTCCCAGGAAGCCACAGACTTATTTGGCCATACTGTGGATACATCAGGGAAGATCATCAAGTCCGTTTCTGGAGAAGGAGGACTTGTTGGGAAAACGGTTGATTCTTCAGGAAGAATTCTAAAAGGAACCGCCGGAAAAGCAAATGATGTGATTGGAAAAACATCCGAGGCACCAGGGAAGTTTTACAAAGGGGCTAAGAGCAGGTTTCGTAAAAAAGACGAGGGACATAAAGGGTCAGATGATAAGGAAGACTAAAATCCATATGTGAAATGGTCCTTGCGAACGAACCCATGGGGGTTACACCTTGGGTTCGTTTTTTCTTTTGTCTGACTCTTGGCCCCAGTCTTCCAGCACAAGTTCATGGTTAATTACGACCCCAGCTTCATACCCCTCTCCTACAGCACCAGCTAGCCCTACGAAGGCATTTTTGGCATCACCAATAACATATAGCCCCTCTACACCTGTCAGCCCATGGTCATCGGACTCATATCCTCCTCGCTCATTTTTCGGAACTCCCAGGTCTTTTGGAATAGCAGAGGCTTGTTTTTCTCCTGTATCCACGAGAAACCCACCTGTTCTATGAAACATTTCCCCACTCTGTACTAAGACCTTCTCTAACTTCCCTTTGGTTGATTGAAGTTTTGTTATTGGAGATTCTACAACGAGAATATTATAGTCGATAAGTTCTCGCTTCTGACAGTCATCAAAGCGTGGAGTTCCATTCGTAAATACGATAAGATCTTTACTCCAATTATAAATTAATTTTGTAAAATCCACTGCTTTTTCCTCCCCTCCAAACACTGCTAAGGGTTCTTCTCGCCGCTCCCATCCATCGCAGTATGGACACGGGAAAACGGACTTCCCGTAGACATCTCGTACCCCTGGTATGTCAGGCAGTTCTTCTATCATCCCTGTTGCCATAATCACTCTCCTGCTTTGAAACATGTTTCCTTTTTGAGTCCATACATTAAATGTGTGACCTTGTTGCTCCACCTTCTCAACCACGTCCTCGATACACGAAACGTTCCTATATTCCGTTAATTGCTGTTTAGCAATGGTCCGTAGTTCCTTTGGTTTGATTCCGTCCCTAGTGAGATAGCCATGTGTTTTAAACGTAACACTATTGCGAGGGTTACCCTCGTCAATTACGACTACCTTTCTACGTGAACGCCCTAATACAAGTGCAGCGCTCAGCCCTCCAGGGCCCCCTCCGACTACTACAACATCATAAATAGCTGCTGTCATTTGCTCATCTCCTCCCCTTTTCCGGATTAAGACTCTCTAGCTAGTTTTGTTCAGAAGAGTGGGTTCTATCCTATTTGGAAATATGTGTGTTAAACCCGAGCTTTACCCTATGCCATTTATAAAAGCATAATTCCTGCTTTGGTCCATCTATGCCGTTATCGCTTACTTTAAATTAGGACATATAGAGACAGACTCCAAACCCGGCTTTTGTTTCCTCAAGGATCGCTGTCATGCAGTAGCAGTGCTAACAATAGCCTTATAGGGAGGGGAGGAAGACTATTTGAATCCATACGGAATTCCTGAAGTGTTTGAATCGGAGGCTAAAGGCCAAGTTAAAGAGGTGTACGAGGACATTAAATACGTTTTGAAGGTACCAGTGGTAAACTTTATCTTTCGTACATTAGCCAATTACCCAGATTTTCTAGTAGAAGCTTGGAAGCAAGTAAGACCAAGTATGTTAACAACAAACATGGAGGAAGCAGCGAGATATTTAAGGACTCCTGCAATAAATGGGAGGATTCCCACAATAGGATGGGATCCTGCCTACAGCCAAACCACTCTACAACAAATCCATCAAACCTTATTTATTTTCTATTATGTGAACCCCAAATTATTACTCATAGCCAGCGCATGGACAGAAAGTCTAAGCAATCGGCCAATTACTGGAGAGAAGAAAGTGAATGGATTTATTCCACCAGGAGTTTTGAACGGTCTGAAGCCTGTTAAATTAGTTCACATCTCAAATGCTCCAACAATAATGAAGCAGCTCCTTAAAGATATTGCCAAAACACATCGGGCCTTTGATGTTGCAAGTGACTTTCGAGCACTTGCTCAATACCCGCTCTTTTTAGAGAAAACATGGGGAGAACTAAAGCCATATGTTCAAACTTACGAATATGACCTTCTAAAAGCACAGCTTAGTACACAGTCCATGTCAATGGTTCATAACAACATGCCCTATCCAGTTACAATAAACAGCAGTGACCTGAGCCGCATTTATTCCCCCGCTGAGACGGCAGGCATTATAGGCCTAGTTTCTTTATTTCAAAGTTTTCTTCCAGCGCTGATCGTTGATGGGGAATTTATGCGAAGAACCCTAGCAGCTCAATAAAGCCGGCTAGCACACGCGAATTCTGACTACGCACTTCCTAGATAAAAAGAAGACAACTAAAATAATCTCGGAAAACCATCTAAAAGGTTTTCTGAGGTTATTTTTTTGCACTTTTGGAATCTACATTCGCCCGCCTGAAGAATGATAACGAAAGGATACGGTTAAAATAATGGGTATAGTCACAAGGGGATATTGAGGGATAACAATGGAACTGCAATTAATCGAAGTATATGCACCAAAAAATTTCAGCTATCAAAATGGCCTGTTGGAGAAATTCTCTTTCATTTCGTACTGGGTATCCCATGAGGAAGATCATGATTTGCACATTCGAATTTTGGTTGAAAAAGAGGATGCAGAAAAAATCTTGAACTACTTAGAAAAGGCTGCTTATGATGAAAACAGCGAATTTGATGCTATGCTCTACTCAGTAAAGGCATATATACCTAGTAAATATAGTGAGAAGAATACACCCAGTGATGATCAGGAGCAATTTGAAAGAGCCAGCAAGCACGAGTTATATTCCATTGTTCATACATCGAGTAAAATTGACGTCAGCTTTTCCTGGTTTACGGCATTTGCCGCACTTGTCGCTGCTGTTGGTATAACCCAAAACAGCCCAGCCCTAGTGATAGGAGCTAATATCATTGACCCATCAATCAGACCGATTATAGGTATTTCATTTGCATCTGTTCTTGGTGAACAAAAACTTGTACGTCAATCGATCATGACTGCAATGTTTGGCCTGTTCATTCCGCTTGCTGTCGCTGCATCGTTCGGATTTCTATTTCCATTACCGCTTCATAGTAATGAATTCATTTCTCAAACCAATGTACAAATTATAGATCTTATCGTTGCTATTTCAGCAGGAGCCGCAGGGGCCTTATCTTTTGTTAAACGATCACAAGGGCAATTAGTTGGAGTAATGGTCTCCTTAGCCGTATTGCCTCCAACCGTCGTACTCGGAATGATGCTTGGTGCTGCTCAATGGCAAAATGCTGTCATACCATTCCTATTACTAGTCATTAATATTAATGCCATTCTTTTAGCAGCTATTTTAGTATTTTGGCTTAGCGGCATTAAACCTGTTAACTGGGCAGAAATCCAAGACGCGAATACGTCACGTATGAATTCATTATTATTCACCGGAATAATTGGTGTAGTATTGATTGCAACTGTGATATTAATACAATTTTAGCTTTGATTATATGAGGGTCCTGATTAATAAGGCTCAGTTCCTCTTTCAAGTGCACCTTACCCCATAACATTTTGTTGAAGATAATATGTGATTAAAGCGTCAACCTTTAATTTAATAAGAACCACTGTATGGAAACGAAAAAGACGAATACCGAAGCGATAATGTTTATATATCCCCATAATTGTTTTGGACCTTTTTGAAGTTCGGCTACTCCTATCACTAACACTAGCGCCCCCAGGCACAACATTAAGGATGGCATCGACTCAAAGTTTTTGGTAATTAGACTATAACCGGACAAAACAACTGCAACTATTGCTAAGATAATTCTGCTAATTTTGAGCAATGTTTCTCCCCCTGAAATGAAAATTGCACGTTTTTCACTTTCCTACATGTTAGTAAGATAAAGTTTATAAGACTTCATTTATGCTATCGCCTATTACCTGTAGCGATGATGATCCCCCCACAAACGCTCCTACCACGGTCCCAGCAATGGCGAAAAGAGCCATTAAGCTTAATCCCATACCGCCTGATCCATTTATAAACATGCTTGTAATATCCATTAATATGGCTAATACAAAAATTGCCATGCTCGTTTTTACTACCATGCCAATAAATCGTTTAGATTTAGTTTCAAAGTTTTTTCGTCTTGCAACTATACTTAATACAATGATGAACAATGTAATAACTGCACCAATAAACATGAATAGTTCATACTCACCCACTCTAAATACTCCTCCCCTAATGCAACATTTCTTACCGAAGCACCTTATTGTTACCTTAATTCAACCACCATAATTTGTAAATACATAAAATAAAGACGCGATTTAGTGAATCGCGTCCGGCTAATGAAACATGCTAAATTAGTTAATAGTATGTGTCCTACAATTTTCTTACTTGAAAATTATCTTGGAGGACAGCCCAATTTTGCGGGAATGGATTGCCAAGCACCCAAAAGCCAGCTCCTCGCAGTTGATAATTTTTTATCGTATTATATTTAGCTTGGACGCTACGGGCATCTTCAAACCAAACTTCGTACTGTTGTCCACTTTCATCTGCATAGCGAAAAAAAGGAGATTGATATTGCTCATCATACTGAATTTCAACCCCATACCTCGCTGCCAGCTGTACGGCTTCTTTAGGGCTGATCGTTCGGGCGGTTGTTCCTTCTACCCAAGGAATTTCCCATTCTCGACCGTATAGCGGCATCCCCATAAGGATTTTGTCACGAGGAATGACGGTCACGGCATAGTCGAGAACTTCACGGACCTCGTTAATTGGGGCAATGGCCCATGGCCGCCCGCCAGCCCAGCCCCATTCATAAGTCATGATCACAACAAAATCGACAATTTCACCGTGGGCCTGATAATCATGTGCCTCATAAAGCAACCCCTGTTGATCCGCACTATCCTTGGGAGCAAGAGCTGTAGAGACAAGCAGTCCTTCAGGATGAAAGCGAGCCACAATCCTACGAAGAAACTCATTGTAGTTTTCACGATCTTCTGGATAAACATATTCAAAGTCAATATTTATCCCTGAATATCCCTTCGCATTGATTTTTTCCAAAATGTTAGTGATGAGAATTTCCTGCAAGTCGGGGTTGCGTAGAATGGAAGCGGCCAAATCAGAGCCAAAGCTACCTTCAGAAAAGTTTGTTAGTACTAAGAGCGGTGCAACATTATTGGCCCTTGCTGCCTCAAGAACCGGGAGTTCCTGCAGTTCTGTTATACTGCCATCTTCTTGGATCGCGTACATAAATGGGGACAGGTACGTCAAGTTCCCTCCTAACGCTAACACTTCCTGTGTCCCCTGCTCATTCAACCGCGTTGTATAGGCATTTGTTTCTGTTACCGGCCTAGTTGCTGCAGGAATTCTCAAAGCGCGGCCGGGATAGATGAGAGAAGGATTTGTGATATTGTTGGCTTGAGCAATTTGATTGACGGTCACTCCATACGTTTGAGAAATGCCCCAAAGGTTTTCCCCCGGCTGCACTAAATGTGGGAAATAGGGAAGTTTGAGAATTTCCCCAACATAAATCAGGGAAGGGTTGGAAATATTGTTGACTGCAGCCAGCTCTTCTATGGTTACACCGTACCTTTGGGCAATGAACCATAAGTTATCTCCTGACTGGACAACATATTCACGATTAGGATTAGGAACGACAAGCGCTTGCCCCACTACAAGAATATTCGGATTATCAAGCTGATTGGCTAATATAACTTGGTTAATATTCGACCCATACAGCTGTGCTATACGCCATAATGTCTCTCCTCGTTTTACTACATGAATTTGCATGTCATCTCTCCCTGTGAGCAGTATCTATAGACCATGATATTCAGAGGAAACTCGTCCTATTTAATAGAAACTGGAAAGAACATTTTATTAAAAAATCCAACGTAAAAAACGACCACTCAAAAAAGTGGTCGTTTTCCTATAGTAGTTAGCTTTCGGTAACTGTCCGATTGTTTGCCTTTGATTTAATTTGATCAGGATCGTCTTCTTCTGGACGTGAGCGTTTTATGAAGAACGATAGTACGAGACCAATAATTGAGGTAATACCTGCTACGATAAATGAAATATTCACACCATGTACCAGTCCATTTACACCTTGCTCTGGCAGTGTATTATTTACCATGACCGTTACGAGCAAGGCCGTTCCGACTGCCCCTGATACTTGGCGCATGGTATTGTTCATCGCTGTTCCGTGGGGGATTAAACGCTGTGGCAGCTGATTTAATCCGGCTGTGGTTACAGGCATCATGACCATTGCCACACCAAGCATCCTGACCGCATTGACCACCGCTATATAGGTAAATGTTGTCTGAGCTGTTAAGTTGGTAAACATGAACGTGGTAATGGTTAGGATAGCTAATCCAATAATCGCAAGCCACTTCGCACCAAATTTATCAAACACCCGTCCGGTCACAGGGTTCATAACCCCCATTAACAGCGCACCTGGTAATAGCGCCAACCCTGATTCAAATGCTGTAAAACCGAGCATATTTTGCATAAGCAACGGGAGAACCGTAGCTGCCCCGATCATAGCAATAAATACAACCATACCAAGGGCGGTAGTTAGGGTAAACATTTTATATTTAAATACCCTGAATTCAAGAATCGGTTGTTTTAATTTCGTCTGTCTAAGGATAAACCAAGTCAGGGCAAGAGCACCAACGACCATAGAGATAATGACCTCTTGACCACTCCACCCACTGCTGCCAGCAGAACTAAATCCATATAACAAACCGCCAAACCCTAAGGAAGAGAGGATGATGGATAAGATATCAAGCTTCGGAAATGTCCGTTCGGTCACATTTTTTAGAAGGATATAAGCGAGAATGAAATCAATGATGACGATAGGCAAAATCACATAAAATAAGCTTCTCCACGGAAATTGTTCCACAAGCCAACCTGATAAAGTTGGACCTATTGCCGGCGCGAAAGCAATAACCAACCCGAACATCCCCATCGCTGTCCCTCGTTTTTCAACAGGAAAAATGAGAAATAGTATAGTTTGCATCAATGGCATGATAATTCCAGCACCTGAAGCTTGAATAATTCTCCCTACCATCAATAAGGAGAAGGTTGGTGCAATAGCACAAATCAACGTACCTACAGCAAAAAGGCCCATCGCCGTCAAAAACAAAGCTCTCGTTGTAAAACGGCCGATCAAAAAGGCCGTGATCGGGATCATAATTCCATTTACCAGCATAAAAATAGACGTTAGCCACTGGGCTGTATTTGCTTCTAAATTCAAATCGGCCATAATATGCGGTAAGGCTGTCGCTAAAAGAGTCTGATTCAATATGGCCGCAAAAGCCCCTGAAATTAAAACAAGCATTAATGGTATTTTATTGACGGTTTCTCCTGACTGTGCTTGATTGTTATTGTTGACCATACTCTTCCTTCTTTCTTTATTGTTAACTTCCATTTAATTTTCTTCTATATCAGGACTTACTCAAAAGTCCCTTCTTTAGCAAGCCTAGCTCTACCGTATAGTTTTTCATTGCTGCATCTATAGGTAAATCCCTTGCAAAGCTTTGAACAAGATTCTGCATGGTCACCGCTACAATTATTTGCAAAACATGAAATAATTCTTGCTCACTTGTTATGTTCAGTTTTTTGGTATCAACTAAATGATAAATTTCCGTATATCGGTTACTAAATGTTTCCTCGCTCAAAACTTTAGCAAATGTATTTTCAATTTTATAGTTCATATTTAAAATAGCATTCCTAATAAAGTCATTTTTTCCTCTGTCTTGGGAGTACTCCAGTGCATCTTGAAATAAACCTGTCATCGTTTCAAATAAATCTCCCTCATATTTCTTTAAATAAGAAACGAAATGTTCATGCCTCTCTTTAGCATCCTCATTTAACAGATAGAAGAAAATATCTTCCTTATCTTCGAAGTATTGGTAGAAGCTCCCTCTTGGGATACCTGCTGTCTTAAGAATATTTGAAATGGATGCATCATATAATGACACCCTTGAAAATTCTTTTTTTGCCGCATCTATCAACGTTTGCCTTTTTTCTTCCTTTAAATTAAAAAACGTTTGTTTAGGCACTTTTTCTCCCCCAATCCATTAAAAAGTGACAACATGTCATATAAGAACAAGATCAACTATAAATGACAGTGTGTCACATGTCAACAGTAACAAATTCATTCAACACTAAAGGGTGCCTGCTTCCTCCGTGCTTTAGCACAATGGAAACAGACACCCTTCTGGAATCACTTATTTTAAGCCGCTATTCAGCTTTCTCAACGACAGTGAGTTCTCCCGTTTCAGGGGAGATGGCAAGTCCGTGGACCGGAGTGTTGGCGGGTAGAAACGGGTGACGACGAATGATATCAACACTGTTACGCACATTCTCTTCAACATCCTCGAAGCCTTGAAGCCACTTTTCCACATCAACACCGGCATAATTTAAATCATCTAGACTGGAAGGATCCATCCCTTGTTCTAGAGCTTTTTCAATAATAGGTTCAGACTTTAAGCCAGTCATGCCGCAGCCATAATGTCCAATCACAGCTACTTCATCGGCTTGCAACTCATACAGTGCTACAATAATGCTTCTCATCGTGTTCCCAAAAGGATCAGAGATAATGGCACCAGCATTTTTAATGATTTTTGCATCACCATTGTTCAAATCCATAGCCCGAGGAAGCAATTCCAAGAGTCTTGTATCCATGCAAGTCAAGATCACCATCTTTTTATCCGGAAATTTTGTAGTTTCATATCTTTCATATTCCTTGTTTTTCACAAACTGTTTATTGTAGGCCAATATAGAATCCATTACGGACATGTGATGCACTCCTTTTTTTTATACTAAAATTTGCTTCCAGTTGCTTTCATACTATTGTATCAAAAAAAGCAAACTTCTATATATATTCTATCATCATTCCAGCTTAACAAAAAAAGGCAACAGAAGCCCGAATGAGTTTGCAGCCTTTTTCTCTATCTATTTTCCTACATTTTGCACCCGAGGCTCGATAGGGTTGACTGGTGAATCTTCTTCAGTATCCACTGGTTTTTTTGACCAAAATGTTGCGAGAATTGGGCCAGATATATTGTGCCATACGGCTGCGATGACACTAGGTAACGCGGCTAACGGACCAAAGTGTGCAGCAGCCAAGGTTACACCAAGCCCAGAATTTTGCATCCCAACTTCTATTGAAATGGCGCGCCGTTTGCTTTCATCCAATCTCATAAGTAATGCGGTCACATATCCTAGTAGAAGCCCTGTTAGATTATGAATCATAACGGCTGAGAAAATAAGCAGGCCTGACGTTGCAATGCTCTCAACGTTTGCCGATACGACAGCAGATACGATAACAATGATGGCAACTACTGAGATTAGCGGGATAGCCGAACTGCTTTTATCAACGACTGTTGGGAGTAACTTTCTAATAATAATACCGAGCGTTATCGGAATAATGATGACTTGAACGATCGAAATAAACATGGAAATCGGATCCACAGGTAACCACTGCCCAGCTAGCGCCAATAAAATCAGTGGTGTGGCGACAGGAGCAAGCAATGTAGAAAAGGACGTCATAGCCACTGAGAGGGCCAGATTCCCTTTGGCTAAATAAACCATTACATTTGAAGCAGTTCCACCAGGTACTGAACCTAGTAACACTAACCCTGCAGCTAGTTCATTAGGTAAATTTAGCGCAAATGCAATTGCGAGTGCTGCTAGCGGCATAATTAAAAATTGGGCTAGTACACCAATAATCACAGGAAGTGGTTTGCTTGCAACTAACTTAAAATCAACCGGTTTAAGTGTAAGCCCCATTCCAAACATTACTACCCCTAACAGGATCGTGATATAGCTATTTAAAAAGAGGAAAGGTTCCGGTATAAAATAGGCTACAGCAGCCACTCCAATGACCCAAAAAGCAAAGTACTTTCCTGCTAGGTTACTAATCGTCTCTAAAAGCTTCATAAGCTGCTCCTTTTTTGATGGACAAGCTTGTAAGGATTAAGAATCTCTTTTTGGTCTAAGGCTAGTTTGATTTTCTCCATCACTTGTAACGCTTGACCATGTTCTTTTTGTTGATATTTCATTTTCCCTACACCTACTCCATGCTCACCTGTACAGGTGCCGCCACGTTGTAAAGCATATTCAACAATTTTCTCATTCAATTCTTCCGCTTTTTTCACTTCCTCAGGGTTATCCATATCTAACATAAGCAGAATGTGATAGTTTCCATCACCTACATGGCCAAGAATCCCTCCATTAAGCTCTAATTCATTCACCTGTTCCCTGGCATGTTTGATCGCACCAGCCAATTCGGAAATAGGAACACAGACATCTGTAACCATCAACTTTTTACCTGGATTTCCATGGACATAAGCATACGCAAGATTGTGTCTCGCTTCCCATAAGCGGTTTCTCGCTGCATTATCATCCTCGAAATCAATGCCCTCACAGTGGTGATCTTTTACAATTTCTTTTGTGAATTCTACGTCATGGTTCAGTCCTGCTTCATTACCGTGGAATTCTAAAAATAAAGTAGGTTGTTCTTTGTAATTTGTTTCACTAAACAGATTAGCTTGCTTCATTGAAGGCTCATCGACAAGCTCCACCCGGGCAATCGGAACACCTGCCTGCAAAATCGATACAACCGCTTCAACTGCATCATCCACGCTTCGAAATGATGCTCTAGCAGCAACAACATGCTCAGGATTACCATAAACCCTTAACGTTAATTCTGTAATACAGCCTAACGTCCCCTCTGACCCCACAAAGAGACTATTTAAGTTGTAGCCTGATGACGATTTTTGTGCCATGTTACCTGTATGGATCACTTCCCCATCCGCAAGAACGACCTCCAAATCACGTACTTGATCACGCATGACACCGTATCTTACGGACGTCGTACCACTAGCGTTGGTAGCAGCCATACCGCCGAGCGTAGCATCTGCACCTGGATCAACCGAGAAGAAAAGTCCATATTTTTTGAGTTCCTTGTTCAACTGTGATCGCGTGACACCTGGCTGAACTTTGACTAGAAAATCCTTTTCCTTGATCTCTAACACCTTACTCATCTGTGAAAAATCTATCGTAATCCCATGTTGATATGGAATCACATGCCCCTCTAAACTGGTTCCAAGTCCATAAGGAACGATTGGTGTATTATACGCGTTTGCAACTTTAACAACAGCGCTCACCTCGTCTGCACTCTCTGGAAAAACGACCAAGTTAGGTGAACTAGCTTTATGATAGGATTCATCATGACTGTGTTGTTCAATTTGAGTTTCATTTTTCGTTACCTGATGGTCTTGCAAAAATCCTCTTAATTCTTCGTATAAGTTGCTCTCTGTTAGGTTCATATGTAAGTCTCCTTCTATAAGGTGAGCTAAATCTAGCAACTACAATTATACTAAATAATCAGATAATTACAACAACACGATGAAGCCAGCAACATTTGTTTACTACTCTCAAAGAATGGACCAGTACATCGTTATAGGAATCTTGAGTTTTTTAATAAAATCTCACATCTTCAGAGAGCCTTAGCTTTTCCCACGGAAAATCCTGCAAACAAACGCCCCCCATATTTTTCTAGCACGCTGTCTGCAATAGCTATCACTTGCTTTTTATCGCCCACTTTATAAAAAGTGTCGAAGGCTTCTACTATTCGGTCAGCGAACTTTTCATCGTATTGCCTCAACGCGCGTATCGTCCATTTTGACTGCCCAGTCCATTGTTGATTTGTTCTTAAGTAGAATTCAATAAGTAATTCTGCTAGCACTGAGGCAACAAATAGATCCTCTTCTCGTTTAGAGCTTCCTAAGAAGTCGTCTAAGGTATCTGTTAAGAAGTAACGCTTTACCTCAATTGTTTTCTTAGACCATTCTTCAGGGCCTTTCGCCAAAAGCTGCTCCGCTTCTTTTTTAACAGCAAAAATAAAGGGATGCTCTTTTACTATGATCCCTTCTGCCACCATCCTGGGCAAAGATGGTCTGCCACGATCTACATCACTCTTAAAAAATTCCTTATAGGAACTCAGATTATGAACAAACACTTCGATCGGCCATCCTTGGTCGACAAGTGATTCTCGATATGAACTCTTGTATCCTTCGTCAAAAATAACGATGTCTAAATCCGATGTTGCCGTTTCTTCTCCGCGCACAACACTCCCGGAAAGTAATGCTCCTGTGCAGTTAGGGAATTGTTTCTTAATAAACTGTTTCGCCGATTCTATCGGATGTGGTCGTTGGTTCATCTTCCTCCACCCCCTTTTCTAAAAAAGTTTTCATATCGGGCAGCAGTGTTGGGTCACTCCAATGCACATAATGTCCTCCACGACTTTCTGTATTCAACAGGGAGTGCTTTCTGCTTCAGCTTACGGATATTTTTGTATGTAATTTTACGTTCTCTTTCATTTATATTCTCAAAAGAACCATAGGCCAGATAAGTTGGCACTGCAATTTTCTTTAAAAGCTTTGAGATATTTAAGTTAACAACTAGTTACGGGGTGCCCATAACATCACAGACACTCCTATTAAACATATTACCGCGCCAACCCAATCATATGTATCTGGGGTTTTCTTATCAATTAGCCATCCCCAAAGGACGGATAATATAATAAAAACTCCTCCATAGGCTGCGTACACCCTTCCAAACGAAGGAAAGGTTTGAAACGTTGCGATCACCCCATACATAACTAGAGAAAATCCGCCAACTATCCCCCAATAAAAAGGTTTACCATCCCTAAGCCAAAGCCAAATGAGATAGCCACCGCCAATTTCAGCGAGTCCGGCTAAAAGAAACAGCATAAACACCATGAACATTCTAAACTCCACCTCTTTTTTACAGCAGGATTTACCCGGGTGTAATTTCTTAACTTCCGTAAACAACCAATAGTAGTGAAATAGAACGGCCTTTTACTCCTTTTCAAAAATAAAGACCCACATAAACGTTAACGCTTGTCGAAGTTCAACGGGTAAACCAGACAAGTCCTTCTTCTCCACCTCACGTTTATAAACGCCATGTCCGTCTGTAAGTTTCCAGCCTGTTTCCCCAGCCATTTGCTCAAGCTCCCACGGCATCATTGTGTTGCAGATTACTTTTTCTCCATAAACGCGACGATAACTGTTCATTCTAGGCTTCGCAGTTGGACCTAACACCCCGATGCATAGCTTCCCACCTGGTTTAAGTACGCGTTTCATTTCCTCAAGTCCCTTGTAAGGTACTTCTGTCCATTCCAGACTATTCACGGCCATAATTCCATCAAAGCTCTCTTTTTCAAAAGGGAGATTAACGAGATCCCCTTGAACGAACTGCAAGTTATCTTGCTCAAGCCGGGAATTAGCCCGTTTTATCATATCCTCAGAAAGGTCGAGCCCTGTCACGGTATATCCTGCCTTTCCAAGCTTGTAAGACCCGTATCCGTCGCCACATCCGAGGTCAGCTACTTTACTCCCAATTTGTACATGTTTCTGCAAAAAAGGAATGATCGTTTTTCGACTGCCCTCATCCCACATATTCTTGCTGTTGGCATTCCAGAATTCTGCTCGTCCGTCCCATTGTTTTTCTGCCTCCTGATGCCAATTGAATGAATTCATTAATGTTGCCTCCTTATGGTTTTCGTGTTTATAATTTGCTGGAACGCTTTATAGGGTAAGTAGTATTACTAAGAGTACGCTGCTTTCTCAATACTTAACAAAAACTTATGATTAAAGGAATCAGCAAACTATATATCCGGCGAAATCAGGGGAATTCCAATCACCGTGGATACAGCAATTCCTTCAAGAACGCCAAACGCCCCATAAAAGTAAATGATACCACCGACTATAACAAGGAGAATAGGATCAAGTATCTTCGCTTAGACTTCATGGCCCATAGTAATCCGATACAGCCATAATCGATAAAATCAGAGGAATAATGAAATAGATGAATTATCGATGGGCACACGGTTCTCCCCTTTCTCACTCCCTCTTAGTAGTAATTCTACATCTGCCATTCTATTCCTCTGTGATCCGTTACATTTAACACTTCTTTATTCCCATTCAGTAAAAAACTGTTGCACGGTTCTACAATCTTCGTTATGATAAAAACACAAGATAAGCTAACAAAACATTAAAATAACACTATATATTGTATTAGCGAAGAGAAGATGCCACTAGGCTTAATAGGGAATCCGGTGTAAGTCCGGAACTGCCCCCGCAACTGTTATCGCTCTCGAAACGGAGAATCCACTGTGCACAAATGCATGGGAAGGGCCGGAGTCGAAATGAGCGTTAAGTCAGGAGACCTGTCTTTCTACGCTAGAAAGTTTCTACTTCTTCGGGGATTGAGAAGATGAGGCGATGGAATGAACAGGCGTCTTCATTTGCTATTTGGGGACGTGTACACTTTCGTTTCATGGTTTCATCCGCTCAATTTAATGAGCGGATTTTTTTATGGCTAATTATTCAGACAGCGTGAATGCGATGTGGCGGACCCTTTCTCATCAGGGATTCCCACATGACCTTTTCCAAAAGCTGTTGTAAAGGAGTGATTTTGATGGAGATGGTACATACATTAGATTGGCATGATTGGTTGGAACGTCAGAGGGGAAATTTCCTGTCGCTTGATATCCAGCGATTGTTGGACAAGCTGCCTTCAATGAATCTGGGTCAGATGGGGCACGATGAGCAGGCGAAGGCGCTGATCTTGGAGTGTTTGGCGGAGATTAGTGAGACGGAACCGGACTGGACATATCTCGCAGCGCGGATACAGCTTGAGCTGATGTATGAGGAGTCGGTCCGTAATCGCGGGATAAATGAGCCCTATGCGGGACTGCATCATTTGATTGAGTTGTTAATGGACGAGGAAATTTATAGTTCGAATCTACTTACTTCTTATTCGAAACAGGAAATCGATGAGCTTGAAGCAGCGATTGCGCCTGATCGTGATCATTTGTTTACTTACATTGGTTTAAAAACGCTCGGGGATCGATATTTAGCGCGATCGAAATCAGGGCTTGTATTTGAACTTCCTCAGGAGCGGTTTATGATCATTGCGATGACGTTAATGGCACAAGAAGATCATTCGAAACGTTTAGATTTGGTAAAAGAATCGTATTGGGCCTTGAGTCATCTCTATATGACGGTGGCGACACCGACTTTGGCAAATGCAGGCAAACGTTATGGTCAGCTGAGCTCATGCTTTATTGATACCGTCGATGACAGCTTGCAGTCAATTTATGATACGAACACGGATGTGGCAAATTTGAGCAAACACGGTGGCGGAATCGGTGTTTATTTAGGAAAAATCCGCAGCCGCGGCAGTGATATTCGTGGCTTTAAAGGCGTTTCCTCCGGGGTGCTACCATGGATGAAGCAGCTTAATAATACGGCCGTCAGTGTGGATCAGCTCGGTCAACGGCAAGGGGCGGTGGCTGTATACCTTGATGTGTGGCATAAGGATATTTTCCCTTTCCTCGACAGTCGATTGAATAATGGTGACGAACGACAGCGGACACACGATTTGTTTACAGGCGTATCGATTCCGGATGTGTTTATGGAAGCCGTTGAGAAGCGTGAGGATTGGTACTTGTTTGACCCACACGAAGTTCGCTCCGTAATGGGCTTTTCACTCGAAGATCATTTTGATGAAGCACGCGGGAATGGTTCGTTTCGTCAGCGTTATTACGCTTGTGTTGAGAACCCTGATTTGTCAAAAGAAATCGTACCCGCGATTGAAGTGATGAAGCGAATCATGGTTGGCCAGCTTGAAACGGGAACACCATACATGTTTTACCGTGATGAAGTCAATCGCATGAACCCAAACAGCCATAAAGGGATGGTATACTGCAGTAATTTGTGTACGGAAATCACTCAAAATCAGAGCCCTACCGTACAGGAGGAGCAATACATTAAGGATGGCAAAATCATTACTGTTCAAGAACCAGGTGAGTTCGTTGTTTGTAACTTATCAAGTGTGAACCTAGGTCGCGCGGTTCCAGCTGGTGTTCTTGCAAGGCTGATTCCGATCCAAGTCCGGATGCTTGATAATGTCATTGATCAAAATTCGATTCCTGTAAAACAAGCACAGTTAACGAATCAATCCTATCGCGGCATTGGCCTCGGTACGTTTGGCTGGGCCCACTTGCTCGCTCAGGAAAAAATCGCCTGGGAATCAGATGAAGCAGTTGACTATACGAAGGAAGTGTATGAGGGAATTGCTTACTACTCCATCCTTGCCAGCAACCAGCTTGCCCGCGAAAAAGGAAGTTATCCGTTATTTGAAGGGTCGGATTGGGATACAGGAGCATTTTTTGTTAAACGGTCGTTTGATCAAGATAGTACTTGGAACTGGGAACAGTTGCAACGTGACGTGGCCGAGAGGGGAATGCGTAATGGATATTTAATGGCTGTGGCCCCGAACTCCAGCACCTCAATTATTGCCGGAAGCACAGCGAGCATTGATCCGATTTTCAAAAAGTTTTATTCCGAGGAGAAAAAGGATTACAAAATTCCTGTGACGGCCCCAGATTTAAGCGCAGAAACGTATTGGTATTATAAGTCAGCGTACGATATTGATCAGCATACAAGCATAAGGCAGAATGCGGCGCGCCAGAGATATGTCGATCAGTCGATATCCTTCAATATCTATGTTCGTAACTCAATTAAAGCTAAGGAACTGCTTGCCCTGCATTTGGATGCTTGGAAACAGGGATTGAAGACGACTTATTATACGCGCTCTACCTCTAGTCAAGGGGAATATGACGATTGTGAGAGCTGCTCATCCTAAAGGAGGTTGATGGAATTGGATACTGCCATTCATAAGCGAAAACTTGTCGATCTTGAAGCGCCGAATGCTTCGACAGGCATTGTTAACGGCCGAAGCTCAAACGTACTCAATTGGGATGATACCCGTTACTCTTGGGCTTATCCCATGTACAAGCGAATGCTCGCGAACTTTTGGATTCCAAACGAAATTAATATGAGCAATGATTTAAAACAGTGGCCTCAGTTAACGGACCAAGAACAGGCTTCTTTTAAAAAAATTATCGGTTTGCTTGCGTTTCTTGATTCGATTCAAACCGATTATGCTGGAAAGGTTACGGACTATCTGACTGATTCGAGCTTGTCGGCACTAATGCAGGTGCTGGCTTTTCAGGAAGTCGTCCATAATCAGTCCTATTCATATGTATTGTCAACGCTCGTTGATCAAAGTGAGCAGGAACGTATTTTTGAATATTGGAAGCATGACGAGGTACTGGTCGAGCGAAACCAGTTTATAACGGACGGTTACCAGTCTTTCGCTGACGAGCCTACACTCGAGACCTTTTTAAAATCACTGGTGTATGATGTCGTGCTTGAGGGATTGTTCTTCTATGCGGGTTTTGCATTCTTCTATAATTTGGCACGCAATCAGAAGATGGTATCGACGAGTACGATGATCAATTACATTAATCGTGATGAACAGATTCATGTCAATTTGTTTACGCGAATCTTTAAGGAAACTTTGACTGAAAATCCGGAGCTCGATCGTGTGGAATATGAGACGTTTGTAACGGAGACGTTCGCTGAAGCGGCGGAACTTGAAATAAAGTGGGCCCATCATATTATCGGCGATCGCTTCCCAGGGATTCCGATTGGCGACCTTGAGGATTACATTCGGTTTATGGCTAATAACCGCTGCAGCCAGATGGGTGCTGAGAAGCCCTTTCCCGGCTACCAGGAGAATCCGCTCAAGTGGATTCGTGCCTATCAAGAAGTCGATGAAGGGAAATCAGACTTCTTCGAACAGAAGTCAAGACAATACACAAAGGTCTCAGAAGACAACGGCTTCGATGACTTATAATTGGATAATTAACCCACCTCAGGTCATCCAAAATTTGGATGACCTGAGGTGGGTTTTATTTACGAACTTACCATTTTTCCTCCATTCACATGGATCACTTGGCCGGTAACGTAGCGGGAATCGTCTGAGGATAAATACACATAGGCTGGGGCGAGTTCAAACGGCTGCCCTGCCTTTTTCATCGGGGTATCCGCACCAAATTTTTCAACATCCTTCTCGGGAAAACTCGCTGGAATAAGCGGTGTCCAAATCGGCCCTGGCGCAACCGCATTTACTCGAATACCTTTATCTGCAATATTTTGGGACAGGGCTCTGGTGAAACCTACAATAGCCCCTTTAGTAGCTGTGTAATCAATGAGTTGTTTGTTGCCTTCATAAGCCACAACAGACGTCGTGTTGATGATGGCATCCCCATCGTTTAATTGTGGCAATGCTGCTTTTGCTAAGTAAAAGAAGGAGTAAATGTTCGTTTTAAATGTATCGTCAAATTGTTCATTTGTAATATTCGTTAAACTTGTTTGCGGAAATTGAACACCGTGATTATTGACAAGAATATTTAACTTGCCAAAACTTTCTATCGTTTGATTGATAACGTGTTCACAATGGTCCGGTTTCCGAAGATCACCTGTTATGAGAAGACACTTGCGTCCAAGTTCTTCAATCCGTTTTTTCGTGCGGAACGCATCCTCGTTTTCATGCTCATAAAAGTATGGGATGACTAGATCAGCTCCCTCTTTCGCATAGGCAATCGCGACAGATGCACCAATTCCACTATCTCCTCCCGTAATAATGGCCACTTTGTTTTGTAATTTCTCACTGCCGTTATAATCGGGGTTTTCAATAATTGGCTTTGGATCCATAGCATTTTCAATCCCAGGTTGTTGGCCTTGATGTTGAGGCTTGAAGGTCAATGGCTGTTTTTTAGTTTCGTTGGTTTCCTTGTAGTAAGGGTACTTAGGGTACATAATTATTCCTCCAGTAAAAGTATCCCTTTACTTTCTCCTAAAATCCATTATTCATTCCTTCCAATTTCCAACTATGTAAAATCAATAGGAAATCCTATGTTAAACTAGAATTAATAGGAATCTATATAATTTTCATTTTATAAAAACCTTACTGAAAGGGGTGTCGTCTATTCTATGAGGTGGGACAAGTTGATTAGCAAAGAGCAAGCAGAAGATATTCCACAAGTGCCGAATGGGAAGCAGAATGAACCAACGATTAATGAGTTAGTTGAAGAATGGATTCACGTGTACAGTCATGACCTAAAATGGCTCGCCTACTCTTATGTGAAGGACCACTCCTTAGCCGAGGATTTAACTCAAGAGACATTCATTAAAGCCTACCAAAAGTATGCAACCTTCAAGCAGCAATCCAGTGTTAAAACCTGGCTCTATAAGATCACGATAAACTTATGTAAGGATCATCTCAAGAGTTCATACATAAAAAGAGTGATTAAGAAAAGTACAGAAGTTTTCCGAAGTATCCCTTCCCCACACGCCACACCAGAGGAGTATCTGGTTAATAAAAGTGAGGATGAAGAGCTTCTTGAACATGTTCTTAAATTGGATGACAAATATAGAGAAATGATTATTTTATATTATTTCGAGGAATTGGATGTAAAAGATATTGCCCATGTATTAAAAGTCAGTCCGAACACGGTTAAAACGAGACTGAGGCGGGCACGTCAGCTTCTGCAAGAACAGCTGACCTCAGAAGGGGGTTCACAAGATGAATGATTTATTAGATCGTCGATTAAAGAAAATGGATCATAATGTGAAATATCAAAAGGTTCCAATGAGAGAACGGGATATTGAGAGTATGATACATCAAGTCACTCATCACCCAGCGAAAAGGCCAGCAAAAAAATGGATGAAGCTCACTTTTCCCATGCCTGCTGTAGCCGTCATCGCTTTTCTTTGCTTCCAGGTAAGCAATCAACCTTCCGAGTCAACCACACATAAGTCTGTCCCACTCTCAGAGCGATCGTTAGTCACTGAGCATAAAGCACAGCAGACGAGCGGGTCGAGCACGAATGTCCAGTCAATCCAGCAAACGAGCAGCATGGATATCGCTGAACAGAAACAGAGCTCAACAATGGTTCGACAAACTTATGTCATGTTTGAAGACGACATGTTCGCTCAAACAGGAAACCGCGTGACAGAGACAGAGCTTAGCAAGGTAATTGGCACTGTGAAGACAAGTACAGCGCTAGAACAGCAAAGAAATAATGCCTTCTTCCCTGAAGCAGATATTTACAGCATTAAAGGAATGGATGCCTCAGAGAAAATTGCGATTCACAGCAGGCGCAGCACCGGCATCGGCTCAAGCTCAATTAGCCAACAAGGCTACTTCATCTTCGAGAAAAAAGAACCCTTACCAGCAGCCCAATAACCCCATTAACTTCCACCTCAGGTCATCCATAATTTGGATGACCTGAGGTGGAAGTTTTTCCCTATGGCTTTTCTATAAGACTATGATCAGCCAAATAAGCTTTAAGGTTATCTAGGGAAGCATAAATATCCTCTTTAATTTTGGGATTATAGAAGACAGCAGCAGGATGATACATTGGAAAAATGCTAAACTTCTCGTATGAAAGCTGATATTCGTCATCTTGAAACTTCTTGATCGGTGTTTCGATCACCTCACCAAGGACGTCTGCCAGCTTATCCCCCCGACCTGTTAAACGTTCGTAAGCGACTCCGCCTAAGGTAATAATGAGCGAAGGTGATAGTTTTTCAAGTTGATAATCTAAGATAGGCGCATGTGCTAAGACTTCCTTCTTATTAGGCTTACGGTTAGCTTTACGCTTCCCGCCCTTATTCGTTTTCACCCACTTATACGGGCGGCTCCGTACAGCACTCGTAATATAGATTTCCTCTCTTTTAAGTCCCACATAGGCTAGCTGCTTATCAAGTTCATCACCAGCCCTTCCAATAAAAGGTTGTCCCTCCACCGCCTCATTCTCACCGGGTGCCTCCCCTACAATAACAATCTCTGCATTTTCATTGCCTTGTCCGAGTACAAATCCTTCGACATCATAAGACTCCATTCGATCTCTAGCTTCGTCAAGCAGCCAATCCGGAAGTTCCATATATTCCACCTCCTTCCACCTCAGGTCATCCATAATTTGGATGACCTGAGGTGGAATTTTATTCTATTTTTAAGGTTTCCCTGTTATCGTGTGGTTTACACTTTATCGTACATCTGGGTTATTGTTTTCCAATTTCAGTGAAAGAGGGTATGATTTGTGTGGTAGATTTATTTAATAGAAGGAGTTCGATAGGTCATGAGAAAGATTGCTTCACTCATTGTCCGTGCTCATAAAATCTTGATCGCTTTTTGGATCGTGGCCGCCGTTGGTATGAGTTATTTTGCGATTCAGCTACCTTCATTATTAGCAGGGGACGGTTTTAGAACGGACGGAGAATATGAAAAAGTAGAAGACATTTTAAGTGAAACATTTGATTTCCCTTCTTCAACCCTTCTCGTTCTTTTTGAACAAGACCCTGACGAATCAAATGAAGAATTTCAATCCACCATCTCAACTAAACTAGCTGATATCGATGAGTTATCTGAGGTCTCAGCTATGCAATCACCACTTGATGATAAGTCGATGCGAAAGAAACATCTCGCCTATGCAACGATTAATTTTGACGATGAATCACTAGATATGTCGGAAGTTATTCAAAAGGTCAAAAACATTACAGAAACAAACGATAACATTACAATAACAGGAGCTCCCGTCATTTCTGAGGACATCAACAAAGCAAGCCAAAATGATTTAAAGCGCGCTGAACTCATCGGCCTGCCTTTTGCCCTGCTTATTCTGTTGATTGCCTTTGGAACAGTTGTTGCCTCTTTATTACCTCTCATTATTGGTGGTACAACAATCGTGATCGGCTTCGGCGTGCTGGCTCTCGTCGGAGGGGAAATGGATCTATCCATTTTCATCCTAAATATAGCCCCAATGATCGGACTTGCCTTAAGCATTGATTTTGCCCTGTTATTTATTAACCGCTATCGGGAAGAATTGCACAAGCAGGAAAAAGCCCCAGCTCTTATTACGACAATCGAGACAGCTGGCCGGTCAATCCTATTCTCTGCTGTTTGTGTATTTATTGGACTTGGAGCCATGAGTATCATTCGAGTAGACATTTTCACCAATATTGCGATAGGCGGCACAGTCGTAATATTGGCAGCCGTTCTCAACTCACTCACATTGCTGCCTTCCTTGCTCTATATATTAGGACCGCGCATTCATAAATGGCGCATTATTCCTTCTGAAAAAGATACAACACCACGATGGCGCAAGTTTGGCCGTGGTGTAATGAAACACCCTGTCATCATTGCTGTTGTTAGTTTGGTTATTTTGTTGATTGGGATCATTCCAGTAACAAATATGAATCTATCTATTCCCACGATCACGGCCCTGCCAGAAAGTTATGACTCAAGGGCAGCCTATGAACAGATTGATAAGGAATTTATGGGTGAAGGCAAGAGCACGGCCTATGTGATTGCTGAACGTGAAGGAGGCTGGCTTGAAGCTGATGGCTTAGAGCAAATGAAACAAATTCAAGATAAACTGAACAACCCCGACATCGTCGAATCGACTCAAACGTTATACACGACAAGTAATATTGAATCAACTGACAAACTCGCGGCTTCACTCGAACAGCCTCAGACTAGAGAACAGCTTGAACCAGCCATTAACCAATTTATTGCAGGAGACCAGTTGATGATCCCAGTCAGTCTCACGGTTACAGCGAATTCAGAAAAAGCACAAGACCTGCTTCTTGAATGGAGTACGTATGAATGGGACGTTCCCACGATGTTTGGCGGACAGCCCAAGTTCAATCAAGAAATTTACACTGAAATTTTTGACAAAATTGGCATCACCCTTGCGATTATCCTCATCTCAACATTTATCATTTTAACCATTGCGTTCAAATCAATCGTTATTCCGTTAAAAGCGATTTTAATGAACATCATTGGACTAACGTCGACCTTTGGTGTCTTAGTATGGCTCTTCCAGGGTGGACATTTTGGAATGAACGAAACAGATATTTCCTTAATCCTTCCCGTGATCGTATTCAGCCTCGTATTTGGCCTGAGCATGGACTACGAAGTGTTCCTCATTTCCCGCATCCATGAGTTTTATCAAGAAACGGGCAACAATACGACCTCAACGATTGAAGGACTTGCAAATACAAGTAAAATTATCACTTCCGCAGCATTAATTATGATCGTGATTACAGGTGCGTTTGCTTTTACAGGTGTCGTCCCCGTTAAACAAATCGGTGTTGGCTTTGCGATCGCCATCTTCATTGACGCTACAATTGTTAGATTGCTTCTCGTTCCAAGCTTAATGAAGCTGCTTGGCGACTGGAATTGGTGGCTGCCTTTTCGCAGGAAAAAGAAGCAGGTGAAATCTCATTAAGACAACAAGTGCGCTGCAGCTTGAACGGCAGCGCACTTGGCTTAATTAAGTTGGAAGACCGCGTATGTCGTCACAAAATAGCACAAGATAATTAGAAGGGAAGGCATCATGTAACTCCATGTTGATCTAGCTTTTCGGCGCGTAATACTATAAATAATAAGTAGCATAAACACAACCGAGGCTCCGCCTGTAATTAAATTTGCAGAGCTTGATTCCTTTAACAAATTCCCTTGAAGATAAATGATATCCGTAAAAGCTAAAATCATTAGGTTAAACGCATTACTTCCTATTAAAGAACTAACGCCCAAATTAAAGTTTCTAAGCTTTAATGCAATGCCTACACTTACTGCATCAGGCAACGATGTACTAATCGCCACAAGGAAAGACCCTACAAACGAGGCACCAAGACCAGTAATCACAGCAAGTCTCTCTGCAGCAACTGTTAAAATAGTACCCATGATCATAATTCCAACGGCAGCTAAAATAAAGCGATTCAACACCTGTTTATACGTATAATCTGTGTACCTGCGATTCTCCACTTTCACTTTTCGGCCCTGGTAGTCTGTCCGACGGTTTATCCACCTTGTCCCAATAAAATAGAGTAACGTCATGATGATCGTCGTATAACTTATATGATAAAAATGTGCTGGAAGAGTCAGCATTAATCCCGCCAATACAATAAGTGTCATCATAACAACAAGCCAACCGTACAGTTTACTCTCTTGCGTTGTATGATTCATGATTTGATGACGGCGATAAACAAGATCAAATACGGCAAGTCCCATTAGGTTAAATAAGTTACTGCCGATTAAATTTCCTACTGCAAGATCAGGAGAGTCTATGGCAATGGCTGTTATGCTTGACGTTAACTCAGGCAGGGAGACAGCCACACCAATGATTACTCCCATAAAGGCGGAGGAAAACTGACTTTTCTCTTTTACAGCATCTCCAAACACAGATAGCCTTGAAGCTATAAAAAATGTTGCCGCACCTGATATCAAAAATAATAATATAATCAATAAACTGCTCATCTATCTGTCTCCTCTAATGATTGTCCTGTTTTGTAAAGCTTCCCTGTATTAAACTCGTTCAAACTAAGAAAAAAACACCTGCAAAACGGTAATTTGTTTCTATATAAACTTGAAAAAAATGACACAAGAGCAGTATGATTATAATGGGGAGGTCAATTATGCCACTGCTACAAACCTTATTTATAGTTGCTCTTATCATTAGTTTATTCTTTGTAATTAAAAGAGCGAAAAAATACAAACAACGTACCGGCACTTATGGATCACTTAAGATGTACTTTTCTTCCATATGCCTTTACATGGTAGGTATCGTTTGCTTTATTGCCATCACCTTCGATCTGCTAGGTATAGGAAGCTGGATAGTAACAACCGCCTTGCTCATACTTGCCGCTTACTTCACTAGGTACCTGAATGAAGAGGAAAAGAAAAGGTACGTACCATGAGCATCGTGTATTGGATTTTTATCTTGCTCGTCGTTATAGCTACCTTTTATATCATTTTTAAAAAACTTACTCGGCAAAGTTACATCATTATTTCTGTGATTGGGATTTTATACGTTGTGATTCTCGCTTTTTCCTTTCTCTACAATTAAAATAGCCAGACCCGACTTATACTTCTCGGGTCTGGCTATTTTAATTTCCTTGTGTCGTTTCCCTACGCTGTCTATTCACGGCTTCACGTATATGATAAAGCTCAGCATACATCGCTGCCACGAATACACCAATAATACTTAGAAACATGGATAGGATGAAAACAGATCCATCAAGGTCAAAGCCAAGCACGGCACTAAATCCTACAATTGCTCCAATAATGATGCCCCAACCTGTAATGATCAATATTTTTTGAAGTGTCACCGAATAAAACAATAAACTCACCTCTCTACAAATGTCCTCTACTACATTTATACCCAAGTTCCAAGCGAACAACACATTTATGATATGTATAAACCTTCCACCTCAGGTCATCCATTTTATGGATGACCTGAGGTGGAAGGTTTTGGTTTATGACTAGAAGAAACAAAAAGGCTGCCTCCGATTAGGGGAGCACAGCCTTTTGAATCTTTCAAATCTGTTTTCTTATTGTTGTTTAGATTGTTTACGAAGGAATACTCCAGCTGCACCAACTAGTGCCAAGATGGAAGCAAAGATCCATAGGTCACCGTTTGCGGCTGTACCACCCATACCTGTTTTCGGCATGTCAGATGGCATATTCTCCATAGCAAATTTGTCTGGGAATTGGCTAACAATTCCTCCAGATAGAGCTTTAGAAGTCATAAACATATGGCCATAAGAATCTCTTAGTGTTTCATAGGCTTGCTTATAATCTTCTGCTGCATATTGATCAAACGTTCCAATTAAATAACCAACGTGTTCTTGTAGTCCACTTGATAGCACATCAGCTGGTACTTTACCATCCGTTGCTGTAGCAATGAATTTAGAGAATTCTGCACGATAATCTTCTAATGCCTGCAGTGCTTCTTCTTTTTGTTCTTCATCTCCAGCAGCTGTTCCTTTTACATACGTTACGAAGTCAGCGATGTGTCCAGACCACATTTCTTTAAATTTCTGTCCAGCTTCTTCACCATATACTGATGCAATCGCTGCAGATAGATCATCTGTATTAGCCGCTAGTGCTTCAGCAGATGCTTGGAAGTCCTCAGAACCATCTAAGCCATTTTGCATAGCCATCATAGCTAGTCCGGCATGTTCACCTAGCAGGTGGTTTAGGTTAGAACGAAGGTCAGCAGCCGGCGTAACAGCTTTTGTATTGTTGAATTTATCTGGGAACTGATTGACAATGGCTTTAGACAATCCTTTACTTACCCCATACATATGCTCGATAGCTTGACGTTCTTTAGCATAAGCTTCGTCATAATTACCTGCAACGTAAGCATCAAATGCTCCAATTAACTGATTGACATGCATTTGCAAGCCTTCAGCCAGCCCCTCAGCTTTCACTGCACCATCTGTTGCTGTTGAAATAAATTTAGAGAAGTCCTGACGATATTGTTCTAATTCATCAAGTGCTGCTTGCTTTGCTTCTTCATCCCCACTTCCAGTTGCTTTCACATAATCAACGAAATAGCCAATGTGTTCGCTCCACATATCCTGGAATTTCTGTCCCGCTTTGTCACCATAAACAGATGCGATCGCTGCAGATAAATCTTCCGTGTTGGCTGCTAAAGCATTTGCTGAAGCTTCAAAGTCTGCAGCTCCATCTGCTCCTTTTCTCATTGTTTCAACAGCTAGATACGCGTGCTCACTAAACAATTGATCTAGGCTTGCTCGTAATTCTACGGCTTCCGTTTCAACCGTTGGCATATTGTGTTCCTCAGCATTTACAACATCCATTGACGTCGGAAGTAATAGTGACACACTTAAAGGTACGGCGAAAAGTGCTTTTTTCATATCCATTTTAAAAATCTCCCCTTCTTGTTTTGGTTTATTCACTTAGCTATCGAACCCAAATTACAATTGGATCACTTTTTTCCCAAAAAAAATCAAAAAAATGCAGACAGCTGTGAAAAACTGTCTGCATACCCTAAATAATTCATTTATAATTCTGCTTGTAGGATCACTTCACCTCGAGGCGCTTGGCTTGTAGCATCAGGTTCTTTTGAAATCGCTACAGCATTCCAATCTGTACCTTCAGGAAGTTGATCCATCGCATAGGCTACGGCACCTGCACCATTTTCATTTGCCACAAATGTTCCGGCACGATGGGGTGTTTCTCCTTCAATCAACCAGACTTGATACACTTCTTCTCCTTCTAATTGCTCGAGTGACTCAGCCTGCAATGTAAGAAGGCCGCCTTGCTCTTGTTGAATCATAGACGCAGTTGCTTGAGCATCAGTTGTACCCTGCAGCTGTACTTTAGTTGTAACCTGGTCAGTACTTTGAATAGGAGTTTCCGGCTCTTCCACCGGCCCCTCACTAGCTGTTTCGTCTTCATTCATCACAGCATATAAATTCCCAGCTAATGACAGTATCAAAGCCGCGGCTAATCCTCGCAAAATCCACGGTTTTTTAGTTTTTCTCGGTTGCAACCCTTGTTCAGAGCGATCTTTTCGAGGTTCGAAGGCTACCACAGATGAATCTTCCCGATGCTCCGCTTGCTCTGAACCTTTATCGACTGTTTCATTCAATTTTTCTTCTGCAAAAACAGCATCTAACACACGACCTTTCATACCTTCCGGAGGATTGACGGGCTCTGAAGCGAACGCTAAATCTTCAGTAAGTGCACGAAGCTCAGCCAACTCTTCTTGGCAATCGCCGCAAGTTTCCAGATGCTTCTCGAATTCTTTCTCTTCAACATCTGTCAGCTGATTATTAAAATAATCAATCACTTTCTCGCATTCGTTACGCATCATGAACGCCCCCTTTCCCGTTTGTTAAGTGTGTTTTTAGATGTTTTAATGCCAGTCTAAGCCTGCCCTTGACAGTACCAAGCGGAAGATCGCATTGATCAGCTATTTCCCGTTGGCTTAATCCTTTAAAGTAAAATAAGTCCACCATTTGTTTTTGTTCATTAGATAATTCTTTCACCGCTTGCCTAACCTTATCACCTTGTTCTTTCCACTCCACTAAATCTTCAGTTGAATCTCCGACTTGTTCCGGAAGGTCCGTTTCCTCTTCCAAAGCAACCGCCTGATTTTTATTTTTACGAATGATATCAATGGCTGTGTATCTTGTGATGGTTACGATCCACGAAGAGAACTTACCCTTCGTTTCATCATATGTTGCTTTGTTCGTCCATAGTTTAATGAATACCTCTTGCAATACCTCTTCTGCTAATGTCTGATCTCCAGATAACTTAATGACAAATGAATAAAGCAGCTTCTCATATTTATCGTATATTGATTCAAGTGCTTTCTTATCGCCATCCATCATCTGGTGATAGAGCTCTAAGTCTTTATTGCTCATAGCACACTCCTTTATGGTGGATAAAGCTATCATAGCATATCAGCAACATACTTTTCTTCTATGGGAGGTATGCTATATAGCTATCGAAAAAAATCATCTTCTGGATCACTTTTCTGAAAAAATTCTTTTATGAAAACCCTGTCATGTAGGGTTTAAGACCACTTATCCATTGTACACAGGTTTAATGACTTGAAAAAAGGGAAAATTAATTGATTCACTTACATTACTTTTCACAAAACAAAAAGCAGGGTATTATCCCTGCTTACCCTGCTTGATCAATCTCACCTTTTTTCAACTCTCTTCTCAATACCTTTCCACTGATCTGAGTTTTCGGCAGCTCCTGTATGACCTCGATTTCACGCGGGGCCGAATGGGCAGCCAGACGTCCTCGCACAAATAACCGAATTTCCTCCAACAGCTCTTTGCTTTCTTTATAGTTCGGATTCAAGGCAACGAAGGCTTTGACGATTTCGCCTCGTACGGGATCTGGCTTGCCAATCACCCCAGCCTCCTTCACCGCCGGATGCTCGAGAAGCTTGCTTTCGACTTCAAATGGACCAATACGCTCGCCTGCAGAATTGATCATGTCGTCACTTCTGCCTTGGAAAAACACATAGCCTTCCTCATCTAAATAAGCGAGGTCCCCTGCTATATACCACTCTTCTCCATATGGAAAGTAAGATTTAAACTTCTCCTCATTCTTCCAAACTTCCTTCATAATGGCAGGCCAAGAAGCACGAATGGCCAAATGTCCCGTTTCGAATGGAGGTAATTCTTCTCCGCCTTCATCTAAGACAGTAACTTCTATGCCTGGAATCGGACGCCCCATCGATCCTGGTTTTATCGAACGGGTTGGCAGGTTTGCTACCAGTTGAGCGCCTGTCTCTGTCATCCACCATGTGTCATGAATTCTTAGGTTTAACGCTTCAACTCCCCAGTGGATGACTTCAGGATTCAACGGCTCGCCTACACTAAGAATGTGTCTTAATGAGGAAAGATCATATTTATTTAATGTCTTATTCCCAGCGGCCTTCAGCATACGAAAAGCTGTCGGAGCACTGTACCATACGGTCACTTGTGCCTTCTCAAGCACTTGATACCATGCCTCTGCTGAGAAGCGGCCACCGTGAATAACTGTTGTTACTCCGTTTAGTAATGGTGCAAATACTCCATATACTGTGCCCGTCACCCAGCCAGGGTGGGCCGTGCACCAATAGACATCATCGTCCTTCAAGTCGAGCACCCAGCGACCTGTTTGATACTGCTGGATCATATTTCGATGGGCATGAATAATTCCCTTTGGCTTTCCTGTAGAACCACTCGTATAATGAATATTCAAACCATCCTCAAGATCTACCCAGACCGTTTCGAACTCATCGTCCGCTTTCTCCGCTTCCTTTGTGATCGAAATGTCAGCATCTCCTGTTTCTTTATCCGTTGTAAAAATCGTCTTCAAACTTGGAATCTCTTCCCGATGGACACGAGATAGAAAGCTAGAGTCGGCTATTAAAAACTCCCCTTCGCAATCATTAATCCGGTCTCGAACAGCTTCTTCCATAAAGGCCTCAAATAACGGACCGACCACAGCACCAACGTTAATCGCAGCAAGCATAGCAATATAGCAATGCGGGTGTTTAGGTAAGAAAACAAATACAAAGTCGCCTTTCTTAACACCTGATGCTGTCAACACATTGCTCCAGCGACTCACTTCCTGCTGAAGCTCTCTATAGGTTAATGACCAATTCTCCGTTTCGGAAATATAATGAAGGGCTGTCTTCTCACCCTTTCCATTCAGTACATGCCGATCTACAGATTCATAGGTCATGTTTACTTTCCCTGTATGATACCAGCTAAATATTGGGTGGACCCGTTCCCATGAGAAAGGTTCACCTTCCATCCATTCTACGGATATATTATGACTTCCACCTCTTGGCGGCAGAATTACATCTGACATGTTACGATCCTCCTTAAACTCTAGTGAAATCCAGTTCCTGTAGAATATCTTCTTTGAGATTTGCTAAATAGGCGTCGCCTCGTCGGCGCGGCTTAGGTGTGTCTATCGAAATTTCAGATTGAATCCCACCCGGCTGTCCCCTCATAATGACAATACGATCACATAGATATAAGGCTTCATCAATATCATGCGTAACAAGCAGTGTCGTCGTATGATGCTTTTCAAAGATTGAGAGGAGTAAATCCTGTAGCTGCATCTTCGTAAACGCATCAAGTGCACTCAATGGCTCATCAAGCAATAAAATTTCAGGGCGATTCAGTAAAGAACGGGCAATCGCCACACGCTGGGCCATCCCGCCTGATAGGTCTTTAGGATAATGGTCTTCGAACCCATCAAGACCGACCGTTTGGATTAAGTCCAAAGCTTGCTCTCTGTTCTGTTTTTTCGCCACACCAAAGGTAATGTTCTCCCAAACTGAAAGCCATGGCATCAGCCTCGGCTCTTGAAACATCATTCCAAAGGCGTGCTCAGGGTTACTCACATTTGTTTCAATGTCCCCTTTATAATTTAAGTCAAGCCCGGAAAGCACGCGTAGGAGTGTACTCTTCCCACAGCCGCTCGTGCCTAAAACTCCGACAACTTCGCCTTCGGTTAACCGTATATTGACGTTCTTGAAGCCAGCCTTTCCGTTCTGGAAAACACGTGAGACTTGATTAACTGCCAGCATGATTTCTCCTCCAATCTATGATGCATTTTCAATACTGTCCTGCCACCGTAACGTTCTCATTTGAACTCGCTTGAGAATCTCATCGGATGCCTTCCCGAAGATCGCAAACAACACGATACTGCCAATCACAAGCTCCGGGGAGGAAGTGTTTTGTCCGAACACCATTAAATAGCCAAGACCTTGACTTGCGCCCAGCAATTCGGCTGCAACGACAAACATCCAGCCGAGACTAAGGCCGCTCCGCAGCCCTACTAAAAAGGAAGGTAACGCAGCAGGAAAAATGATTTTACGTATTTGTTGTAAGCTTGTGAAATGATACATACGTCCCACTTCGATCAACTTACGGTCCACCCCTTGGATACCAGAGGTCAAATTTAAATAAATCGGAAAGAATACTCCTACAGCTACCAACGTAATTTTAGAGGCTTCTCCAATACCGATCCATAAAACAAACAACGGCACCCATGCTAATGATGGGATCGCCCTTAGGGCCTGCAGCATTGGATCAAGAACCTTTTCAACGATTCTTATATAACCAGTAGCAGCCCCTAAAATGGTAGCTGCAGCCATTCCTAATAGAAAGCCTGCAAATACACGGTATAAAGTGATCGATATGTGTCCCCATAGTTCACCATCTTGGGCCATACCTGCTATTTCCTCCAGGACAACAGAGGGAGCAGGAAGCAAGTAGGGAGCTACCCACCCACTTCTTGAAGCAATCTCCCAAATGATAATGAGAACGATAGGGAGGAGACTTCCTATAAATAAATTGGATGCAAACGGGTTAAAGGTTGTTTTCTCACGGCTTTTAACTGAAGGTCTGATGGTTGTTTCTGATTGACTTGACACCTCTTCACTCCTCCCTATATTCCCTTATTCGATAACTTCTTTTGCAAAACTTGGATTTACAAGTTCGTTCGTGAGTTCTTCTATTTTCACATCTTGATCAATGATCTCTACTTCTTTCAGCACTTCACCAGCGCCTTTAACCGTTTCTTTTAAGGCTTCTCCCGGAATAGGATCGGAAAAATCGTTCCGTTCCATTTCTTTTTTAGCTACGGCTAAATCAATATTCGCTTCTTCAGCTACTATTTTTGCCGCTTCCTCAGGATTTTCAATCGTCCATTTTCTAGCCTTTTCATAGGCTTCAATAACCGTTTTCACAACTTCAGGGTGCTGTTCAGCGTACTCTGAACGTACGTTTAGCGACCCGTAGGTGTTAAAAGTAGGTTCACGGTAAAATAACTTTGCATCAGATTCGAGCTCAAGCCTTGCCATGTGCGGATCTAGCCCAGCCCATGCATCAACATTGCCTGCTGACAATGCTGCTGCACCGTCGGCATGCTGCAAGTTCACGAGTTCAATATCATCTGGTGACATCCCATGTTCTTTTAACGCTCGAACTAAGAAAATGTATGGGTCTGTTCCTAACGTGGCAGCAACCTTTTTCCCTTTTAAATCCTCAACAGAAGAAATATTGGAATCACCATTCGTGACAAGCGCTGTCCACTCGGGTTTGGAGTATAAGTACACCGACTCAACCGGTGAACCATTCGCCTTTGCCATGAGTGCCGCCGCCCCTGCAGAGGAACTAAAGTCCACACTACTTGAGTTTAGGAATTCGAGTGCCTTATTACTTCCTTGACTTAAAACGAATTCGACATCAATACCTTCTTTCTTCAGTGCTTCTTCAGCCCATCCCTTTTCCTTCAAAACGAGACTTGTCGGGGAGTAGTAGGCATAATCAAGCGTCACTTTATCAGGTTTCCCACTTTCACCTTCAGCGTTATTCGAACAACCTATTAAGGTGATAGTCAGTAACAGTGCTAGGGTGGGTAATATATATTTAGTTTTCATCCATTTGCCTCCATAAAAATTAAATTTCACATGCATAGGTATCAATCGTGCCTCTTAGGCGCTGTGCTTCCTTGTAGGTGCAACGATTGTGCACCACTTGCAGTCCCGCTTCACTAGCAATTCGCGCTGCCTCCGGTGCAATGACGCCCTCTTGCAGCCAAAAGACCCCAGGCTTCACAGTTGCTGCCTCTTTAGCAATTTCAATTGCCGCTTCAGGACTGCGGAAAATTTGAACAACGTCCACTTTGAAAGGAATTGAGCTAATGTCTGGATAGGCTTTTTCTCCTAACACCTCATCTTCCCTCGGATTAACCGGTACAATTTGGTAACCTAGACGCTGCATTTTACGTGCCAACCGGTGGCTTGGGCGAGAAGGCTTCCCGCTTAACCCAACAACAGCTAAACGCTTCGGACGAGTCACTTGTTCTCCATCCTGCTCTTCGGTTACTTGTGCAGATTGAAGCGCCCATTTGATCACACCTTCATCGTTCTCAGTAATAGCTGAGCTGCCTTCTTTCCCAGTTGCCGTCGCAATCGCACGGTCCAAGTCATTCACAAGGTCCTTCACTGACTCTAAACCAACAGATAAACGGATTAACTCTTCTGATACACCACTTGCAGCGAGATCTTCAACAGATAACTGTTGGTGTGTTGTTGAGGCAGGATGAATGATTAGTGACTTCGCATCACCTACGTTTGCTACGTGTGACCATAAAGCAATGTTGTTAATTACTTTTCGACCTGCGTCACGGCCTCCTCTGATGCCAAAATTGACAATCGAACCATAGCCACCTTCTAAGTACTTACCAGCTAGTGAATGAGCAGGGTGCTCTTTCAACCCCGGATAGGAGACCCATTCAACATCAGGATGACCTTTAAGGTATTCTGCTAGCTCTAATGCATTATCGTTATGACGCTCGATCCGCAAAGGCAACGTTTCAAGTCCTTGCAATAGTAGGAAAGCATTTTGCGGGCTTAAGCAGGCACCCAAGTCTCTCAACAATTGAACGCGTAATTTTGTTACAAAGGCTAGTGTTCCGAAATCAGAGGCATAGCGGATGCCGTTATAACTATCATCCGGCTCAGTGAAAACAGGGAATTTGCCGTTTGTCCAGTCAAATCTTCCCCCATCAACCACAACACCTCCGATGGCTGTTCCATGCCCGCCAATCCACTTCGTAGCAGAATGAACAACGATATCCGCTCCAAATTCAATCGGCTTACAGGAATAAGGTGTAGCAAATGTGTTGTCAACAATCAGTGGTACACCGTGATCATGGGCAACTGCGGAGACCTTTTCAAAATCCAATACATGAAGACTCGGGTTACCAATTGTCTCAGCAAACACAGCCTTGGTTTTATCCGTTAAAGCATTGCGGAAGTTTTCAGGATCTTCAGGATCAACAAACCTCACTTTAATGCCGTATCGCGGCAGAGTATTAGCAAACAAATTATAAGTGCCTCCATATAAATTCGATGCGGCCACAATTTCATCACCTGAGCCTGCTAGATTTAAGATTGATAGAGCAATCGCTGACATTCCTGAAGCTGTCGCCACAGAAGCAACGCCGTTTTCAAGCAAAGCCATTCTTTTTTCAAAAACATCTACCGTCGGATTCCCGATTCTTGAATATATATTTCCCGGCTCATCAAGGGCAAATAAACTTTGCGCATGATCAGTATCGTGAAACACATAAGAAGTCGTTTGATAAATCGGTACCGCTCTTGAACCTGTAGTTGGATCTGGGGATTGCCCGCCATGAAGTGAGACCGTGCTTAAATCGTAGCTTTCAAATGAGTTTGTCATTTTTACATCCTCCTAAAGTTTTTAAATAAGATTTGAATAGCAAGAGGGCATCGGGGGCCGAAATAATTTTTGAAATACAAAAAACCCCCTCTTCGATAAGAAGAGGGGGTTGAATAATCATGTCCTCCTCTTATCTCTCAGATCAGTGATCTGTAGGATTTGGCACCTTTTCAAACCGATGTTTGAAGGTTGCCGGGCTTCACAGGGCCTATTCCCTCTGCCGCTCTTGATAAGAGTACTTGCTATTTAATTTGGCTATGGTTAAGAATTATAAGGTATAACAATTGGAAAAGTCAATCATTTTTGACTATTTTCTTTTACAGATTCATGAATGGCTTCCTTGAACTGAGCTATGATGTCCGCTGACTCTTCTATTCCAATGGAAAGCCTAATAACATAATCATTGACACCAATTAGGGCACGCTCCTCATCCGTCAATGCACGGTGTGAAGTTCGGATTGGATAGGATACAGTCGTTTCTAACCCACCAAGGGTCGGCGTCAATTTAATCCACCCTAAGGATCGAAAGAATTGTTCGATATCAACTTTTTTACTAAGTTCAATCGTAACAATCGCACCGTGCCCTTGCTCTGAAACGTATTCAGGGTAAAATACTTGGTCGACTAACTCATCCTGCTGTAAAGATTCCGCCAGTGTTTGCGCATTAGCGGATTGCTGTTTCATACGTAAACCAAGTGTCTTTACACCCCGTTGAGTTAACCATGCCTCAAAAGCACTGAGATTGGCGCCAAGCGCACTCACCTTTTGCTTCGCTTTTGCCATTAACTCTTCATTTCCAACGACGATCCCCGAAGTAACGTCACTATGACCGCCGATATATTTTGTAGCACTGTGCACAACAATATCGATCCCCTTTTTATAGGGCTGTAATAAGTATGGAGTGGCAAATGTATTGTCAACCATTGTGTACAAATCGTGTTCCTTCGCGAGACTTACAAGTCCTTCTAGGTCTTCTACTCTGAGAAAAGGATTGGAGACTGACTCTGTATAGAGCAATTTCGTATTTGGTTGAATCGCCTCTTCAACCTTTTTTTTATCGGCAAATGAAACGATTGAAACTTCAAAGCCAAAGCTCGTTAGCTCTTTTGTAATCAAGTGATGGGTCCCGCCATAAAGATCTTCTGCGGCAACGATGTGATCACCGGCTTGCACAACAGAAAGGATGCCTGCCAGAATTGCCGAGGTTCCAGATGAGGCGGCGACCCCAGCTTCTGCTCCTTCAAGATTCGCAACGGTTTGACCGAGTTCTTCTGTGTTCGGATTCTTCTCACGGGAATACGAAAACGAAGCTTCTCCAGCATAATAGCTTTCTAAGTGATCTAAGTCTTTAAATGTAAAGGAAGATGTTTGGTAAATCGGAGTTGATTTACTATTTAGTGCATCTCCCTGATTTATTTTGTTGTGTACAATACGTGTATCAAATGATTGATGGCTCATAAACTCTCTCCTTTTGCACTTGAATGCATCAAAGTATATCGATCAGCACAATATTCTGTCAATCACTATAGTTTAGCGGCTGCTTAAGATAGCCTGCACAACATATTGATAATAATCAAAAGGATGGGGGCAGAAACTCGAATGAGATAAATGGAGCTCTTCGCCTGTAAAGATAGATTCAGCCTGTAAACACGGACTTTTTTTGCAAATCATACTAAGAAAATCCTCAAGGTCAATCTGAACGACATCGCCAACCTCTTCATTAATCGTCAGCTTCATATGGTTTTCATATGGGAATAAATAAATATGACAGATTTCCCGATCCTTAATCGTCTTAAACAACAACTCTTCCTTGTAAAATCCACAATAATTTAATTGGCCCGCAGCCAGCCTTAAACCAAGCTCCTCTTCAACCTCGCGCAAACCTCCACGGATGAGGCTCTCTTCTGCTGCTATGTGGCCCGCAGCCGATATATCATATAGGGATGGGAAATCTTTCTTACTATCTGCACGCTTTTGAAAATAGATCCAGCTCCGATTCTCTTCATGCTTATAAAACCAGCAATGAAAACTTTCATGCCAATCTCCATCACGGTGAACCTCCTCCCGGTCCTTCTCACCGATAGGAGTTAACCATTCACTATAGATCTTAAGCACTTCTCTCATATCCCCCACTCATTTCTAGTCATTGTCCTGAACCCGATAGATTGACCCTATTGTTAATTGTACCATATCAGTAGAAAAGTGTAGGCGCCTCAGGGTACAGCAAAAAAGCGTGAAGCACTAACATGGCCGCACGCTCGCAACAGGCAAAGGTTTACTGTAGTAATAACCTTGATAGTCATGACATCCCTTTTGGCTTAAGTATTCAATATGCTCCTCTGTTTCAACACCTTCAGCAATGATTTGCAGGTTTAAACTTTTAGCCATAGCGATAATTGCACTGACGATCGCTACATCATTCGCTTTCGAACCAATTTGCTTAATAAAAGAACGGTCAATTTTAATAGCATCAACAGGCAGGCGGCTTAAATAATTTAACGATGAAAAGCCCATACCGAAATCATCCAAGTGAACTTTAATACCCTGCGAACGCAGTTCTTCCAATACGCCAGTACTATTTTCAAAATCCCTTAAAACCATTGTCTCGGTAATTTCAATGATCAAACAGCTTGCATCAAGATTTGCCTGCTCTAATGCGTTAAAAATTTTATCCTTTACATACCGATCAGCGAATTGTTCGGCGGATAAGTTGACCGCAACACATAAATCAGGACGGTTAAATTCCAACTGCCATTTTTTCACCTGCAGACAAGCCTCCTTAAGTACCCATTCACCAATTTGAATAATTGCACCGCTTTCTTCGGCAAGACTAATAAAGTGGTCAGGCGTTAACAATCCCATTAGTGGTTGATTCCAGCGAATAAGTGCTTCGTACCCCTTGATCTCAGAAGTCAGCCCGCATACTTGTGGTTGATAATGAAGGGTGAATTCTCTCCGTTCTAATGCGTGATGCAAGGCTTGTTTACGCTGCATTTCATCAAGCATTTCGACACTCATATAGGTATTGTACAATTCGTAACGGTTTTTCCCTTTACGTTTGGCCTTATGCATGGCAGCGTCTGCATATCGCAGTAAGGTCCCTTCATCCGAAGCATCCTGAGGATAAAAGGCAACTCCGACACTCGCTGTGCTATAATATTCCTTTTGGTTAATAAAAAAAGGACGCTTCATCGAATGAATAATGTCTTCTGCCTTTTCACGGGCATGGTCCACATCTTTCCGACCTAACAGTAAAACAGCGAATTCGTCACTGCTGATTCTTGAGATTACACAATTGACCCTGGCAAAAATGCGATTTAAATGATGAGCAAATTGCTTAAGCAATTCATCTCCTCGTTCATGCCCCCACGTATCATTAATCATTTTAAAATTATCTAAGTCAATAAAGATCACTGCTAACTTTTGATGTAACTGCCTGGGATTAGCCAGCTCTTCCCTTAATAAATCTTTAAAATAGTTTCGGCTAATTAGTCCTGTCAACGAGTCAAACTGTGAAATGTGTTTTAACTCTCTCTCTGTATGGCGTTTAGATAATTCATTTCCCATTCGGTCTGCAAAAATGCGGAAAAGCGCCTTACTCATAGGACCATTCTTTTTAAGACCAACGTCCATAATCGAAAGAATTCCAATCACCTCTCGATTTGAGTTAAGAAGCGGAGCACCAAAATAACTCTCTAGTTCATTTTTCACTAACATGTCGTCATTGGGGTAAAGCTCATAAGCCCCCCTAGGTATGTAACACTCTTTGCCTTTGATTACCTCTTCACACGGCGTACCTTCTAATTGATAGGTCATTCTTTTAGAGATCCCACCTTTATGAAACATAGAGACAGCCGTAATCTGATCACGATTGCTACCAGTCAGTTCTCCTATTATGACTGTGTCAACCTGAAGCACCTTGGCTAGGTACTTCACGAGAAAATCAAAGAAGGACTGGCCCGCATTAGCTGCGAATGATTCGCCGATTTCCATCACCGATTTTTTCAGGTCTTCCAGTTCTTCTTTATAACTCGATAAAGGGAGCGATTGACCCGTATACCCGATAAATCTGCCATTTTCCGCATATAATGGTGCGATCATGTCTTCAATCCATTTATATTCACCGTTCATTTTTAGACGATAGTTCAAATGAAAGGCATCTCCTCCTGGCCGCTGAAGTAATTCCCTTACATGTTCAATATCATTAGGATGAATGACGCGACCCAAGTCGGCTAAACTATAAGAGGAACGATCTGCCAAAATCCGCTGCATTAAAGGAGCATTAATATAAATACTACAGTCCGAGTTGTTAAAAAACCAGACTGGGGTGGACAGCTGTCTTAGTATGTCCCAGGGGCGTCCAACTTTCTGAACCATTTCGTTCACCTTCTTTACTTAGGGATCATCTTTCTTCTATTATCGGAAATTCCTAATGAACCTTAAGGGGAGGTTTACAGCTAATTTGAAGAAGGGAAAGTAATTAGAGGAAGGGAGGCTTAAAGATGACTGATAAGAAACAGAATAGCGATGGAAATTCTGCGAACGAAGTTGCCAATTCATTTAAAAGACAGGCAAAATTAAGTGACGCCTTTGATCATCAGCATGAGCAAAAAGACATTGACCATGAGAAAGAATCAGATGCTTTACTTGATCATTATGCTGACGATGATAACAAATAAAAAGCTATGTCTCTTAACCGGGGACATAGCTTTTTCTCCATGCGATCTTTACAATTTCCCTCCTTGGTATTGTTCGTCATTAACATACCGTCCATTGTGAGGATTAAAAACAAACTGAATCGCATCCCCGTTTCGCATTCCATTTATTTTATAGTAGACAGCCCCTGACTTGGTTGTAAGCGTTCGTGAATACGATTTAAAGATTCTGTTCAGTTCCTCTTCTGATCTCACAACTTTCACAGCATCGTCAAAGGTATAGTCAGGGACTTTAGACCAAAATAGAAACGGCACACCTAATAAAATGAAAAAACCTAGGACAATGGCGGTGTATTTAGTTTCCTTACCTCTAAATTTCTTCCCCAATAAACCCGAAACCGCTATCATACAGGCTCCAATTAAGCCCAGAAAACAAGTAAAGGCTCCCTCGATTTTTCTAAATGGCAAAATGATATACACCATGACGGAAGCCTCAACTGCAGCAATAACGAGGATTAGCCAATAAAAACGCTTTAAGTCCTCCACTAAACTCCCCCTACCCATCTGTCTAACTATTCTGTTATTATTATAAGTAGTGAACCAAATTTTAACAAGAAAGGGTCTTCATTGTTTATGAAAAATAAAAAGTTAATAAAGTGGGCTGGAATAGCTAGTCTCCTGATTATCTTCGCTATCGCCACCCAATGGTCCATGGATGATGGAACAAAACCAATGCTTACTCATGAAACTTCCCCCGCCATGGCAGACATCGACATTCCTGACAATGTAAAAAAGGCTGAAAGTAAGGAAGAAGTAATGAAATTTTATGAGAGCCTTACACCGGGAATAACGAAAGCAAAGTCGCTTGAAATTGCTACTTCACCTAAGCAAACGTATTCAATTCCAGAACATGAAGGAAAATTGTACATAAATAACGTTTGGTATACGAGAGATGTCATTTTCATTTATTACAGCTATGACCTTAGTATGTTTGAAGCTACTGACAGCAAGGAGGAACCCATTAAAAAACTCCCAGTCGGAATTGCTGATGTTCAAATGGAAGCATTAGATGGCGACATTCCTACACAGTCATTTGGAGGACACTTAAACACGGCTCGCCCTGAGCATTCAATTGCTTACAACGGCAAGCTTCATACCTTTACAGCCATTCCGCCTATTCGTCAGAAAGATGCTGGGAATTTCCAAAGGAGAAGAGGTGTCCCTTTTAATCAGACCGTACTTACCTCATTCCATGTAGAGGTGAACGACAATCGCTACAAAACTGACGCCTCTCCCATCAATTTCACGTATGCCCCGAAGAAAGTATTTTAAAAACAGCCAAGTCTGACAAGGTCTTTCAAGATAAAGGGCTGGTTATTAAGCCAAAGAAACTCGAGGTAGGGTTGACAGATACGAGGGTTATTTTAAACATGGAACATCAATCTTTCCCTATCACCACTTCCTTCCGTGCCACATTAAAGTCGAACCATGGTGAAGAAAAAGAATTAAGGTATTTGGCACCCTATGAAGAAAATCAGAAACTGTATGTCGCTTCATTCGCACCATTTGAAAAAATTCCTGACACTGTAACACTAACGATCGAACAAGTCGGTCTACAGTCAGACCAAGACTACTCATTTACTGTAGATGTAACAGATTATAAAGAAAAAATGGGTAAAAACAACCGAGGAGAAGAGGTTAACGTAGGGAAACAAGTTGCTACCCTGTTTAATACAGATGTTTATTTAAAGAAGAAAAAGTACCATCTCCCTGATGATTCAACTTTTGTGCTGACATTTGAACCAAGGCAAGAAGACCAGGCTATTTCGCTTGTGCCCTACAATAGTTTTGCAATGGGTGTGGATCAATTAGAAAAACCTATTATAGTCGAAAACCATGAAGGCCGTGCAGATAGGTCGCATATGTATTCACCTGATCAGGAAACCCTGCATATTTCTGTTCCTGCATTATCTATTATGGGGGCAAAAGAACTGGAGGTTACCATTAATAAAGCAGCTATCGGCCAGCGAATCGATCAAGACTTTACATTTGAATTAGAGTAAAGGAATAGCCAAGTGACTACCTCACTTGGCTTTTTTTTCTGTTCCAACTTTTCGCTCGATGAAATTTATAATAGATTGATTAATAATCGGGCCGTGTGTAGCAGGAAGCTGGTGCAACGCACGATCAACGATGACTAATGTCGCATCAGGGCACTCCCTGTAGAAACAAGCATGATGATTGATCCAAACCGCCCTTTCCCCGTACATCAGTAACAGGGGCATCTCTAGTTTAGCAAGGTCATGTCGACAGTCATGTTTTAGGGCTTGCTTGTAAAATTCCCTCCACACCTCGGGATCCGATTTAGCCATATGATTCCGCAATTCTTGTTTAAATTCCGGCCGTCTAAAATGTGATTTAGAAAGCAGCATAGCAAGCGACCCTGGGCTTCTTTTCACCCATTTGATCCCCATGAAAAACTCAAACCAAAGGAAAAAGGTATCCACCTTTGGAAAAGCACCTGATAAGATAAGAGCCTTGGCCTTTTTGGGATACTGAAGCGCAAAATACTGTGCTACAGCCCCTCCTGCTGAGTAGCCTACGAGAATAATTTGTTCAATACTTAAATGATCCATTAATTGCTTTATCTCTGAAGCGAAGTCCTCCAAGCTTGGAGAGAGATCCGTTGTATCAGAATCCCCGTGCCCGCTCAAGTCAGGAAAAATCAACCGGTAATGATCAGCGAGCTCATGCTGCTGCTTGAAAACCTTTCTCCCCATACCAGGCGGGTGTATGAACAGGAGCACTTCTCCTTCCCCAATATCTTCATAAAATAACCGTTGACCAAAATGGTTTGTATAGTATGGCATACGCATCCTCCGCTGACATTTCTTAGAACGTTATTTTTTCCTAAACGCCTGCAAAGTATGCAGTAAATCACCCGTTTTTTCGAAAACTTCATGGAGATAGGAAAACAGCTCCATGATTGACTATATTAAAATTGACACTAGCTTTCACTGAGTCGTAAACTAATGGATAGAACATAGGAAGGAATGGTGTACCTTATGACATACAAGCGTTCTCTCATACTTACTATCATCATCACCACTGCTCTTATATTAGCCAGTTGCGGCACTCAAGAACTTGAAGACCCATTAAACTGGGAAATTGGCACTCTTCAGGGGACGACCCAAGCCAATGAAGAATTTTCCATCGATGACATGGAAGGTAAGGTTTGGCTCGCCGATTTTATCTTCACATCCTGTAACACAGTTTGTCCGCCAATGACCCGCAACATGGCAAAAATTCAAGATATGCTTGAAGAGGAAGGGGTAGACGCTGAGATTGTATCGTTCAGCGTTGATCCGGAAGTGGACACACCTAAGATGTTGAAGGAGTTCGGCTCAGCCCAAGGCGCTGACTTCAGCAATTGGACTTTTGTAACGGGCTATTCCCAAGATAAGATTGAAAGTTTCGCAAAGGAAAGTTTCAAAACCATCGCCCAAAAAACAGAGGGAGTCAAACAAGTATCTCACGGCTCTCAATTTTTCCTGGTTAACCAAGAAGGAAAAGTTGTAAAATACTATAAAGGTGCCACAAACGTACCTTTCGAACAAATTGTGGAAGATGCCAAGATTGTAGCCAACTAATAGAAAAAGCGCTCCATTCACTGGAGCGCTTTTCTTATGATGTAGTTCGGCTTTTCAGCTTTGACTTACTGAGGGGTTCGGATTCTAACCAAAATAAGCATAATTCTGACCAGGTAAACAAAAATTCTTCCGAAAATGAGAAGGATTCTAACTAAACCCCAATAGGTTCTTCCCAAAATGTGAAGGATTCTTACCTTTTTACCAATGATTCTGACCAGACGCTATTTCAGGAGACAGCAAGCACCAAAAACTTTCTGGCTTTACACGAGGCGAGCAGCGATTCAAGCAGAATAAACATTCTCTCTGTGCTGGACGAGCTCTTGCCCTAAATGATCGCGCGCTCGCTTCATTCTCGTTTTAAGCGTATTTTCATTCATGTGCAGCACCATAGACATCTGTTTTACAGACAAATCATTAAAATAATATAGATGTAACGCTTCATGATAATCCGGCTTTAACAGGTCTATAGCCTGATGAATATCATCATTGTCCTCCTGCTGGATCATGATATCCAAAGGGTTATGCGGATCAACTTGTGCAGCATGGAGCCATTGGTCCTCCCACGGGGTTACTTTCCGTTGTGTGTAACTGCGAAGATGGTCTTTGCACTTATTGATCATGATTCGAAACAGCCATGCTCGCACGCTATTCCCTGTTTGAAAGGAATCGAACTTTTCATAAGCTTTCAGCAATGCTTCTTGTACCATATCTTCTGCTGTCATAGCATCTTTAACATACGACCTTGCTGTTCTTAATAAAGATGGATATTCATGTTTTACTAATTCTGCAAGAGCTAGCTCTTTGTTTGTGTTTCTCACCTTTGCCCACTCCATTGTTTATCCCTTTTACTCAATCGTTCTTTCTATTTACTCTAATCGTACTACAGTTTAAAGATTTTCAAATCTTGTTATTGGACTATTATAAGTGAGTAAAAAAGCAAGTATCACTGAAAATACCATACTTAAAAATGGAATTTTCTTTATTTTTTACAGTTGTTCCAATTTCGTCATTCTTTTGGCCTATTCATAACCTGTCGAAACCTGTATGATAGATTTAGGTATTTTTTTCTAAGAGGACGTGTGCACATGGATATCGGAAGAAGAATTTCCATTTACCGTAAACGGAGCAATATGACATTACAGCAAGTTGCGGGTGGAAACCTCTCAACCGCCCATCTCAGCAAAATTGAAAATGGCTACCGCCGCCCTGGCGTACACACGCTACAACTTATTGCAGCTGCGTTCGATCTGCCAAAGGAGTTTTTTCACCATTATGAGGAAGAGGATGAGGAAGTGAATCATATCCTGGCACAATTGCAGCTATTTATTATTACTCACTTAGAGAAAGCTGCTCCCCTCATCGAAGCTATCGATGAAAATTACTATGAATATTTATCAAATGTGCATCAGGAGATTTACTTTCTTTTATTGAAGTGTGCCTATTACTGCAAGTCCAAGATGCCAATGGCTGCAACAACATTGTACGATGAATATATTGATGCCTATCTTCATGATTATTCGATTGATGCTTTACCTGTTCGCATAAAGAACACCTATCATTATTGTCAGGGGATTAGGTTCTTTCAACGCTCTGATTTTCAGAATAGCTTACATCACTACAAGAATTTCTCTTTATTGAAAAGTCCTCTCCCCGTGAAAGCAGCATTAACCTATAATCGAGCAGTTTTGTCTAACGCTCTTGAGGATTATCAAAAGGCAATTGATTACTGCAAAGAAGTCCGTACATATTATGAAAGCCTTAATCAAACAGAAGATGTAAGTATGATTCTTAATTTGCTCGGAATCATCTACTTAAATCAGAAAAAATATGACCCTGCTATGGACTATTTAAATCAAGCTGAGGATCAGGCTGAAAAGGACGAGAACCGCTATTTACTTGGGCAAATTCTTCATAATAAAGGTGTAGTGATGAGAAACTCAGGGCAAAGTGAACAGGCCTGCGTTTATCTTGAACGAGCTCTTAAACTTAAGAACTTGCAAGGAGTTTCAGCAAATAAACAAATAACCTACCACTCGTTATGTAAGGCTTATATAGAAGGAGGCCATTTGAAACAGGCTTTAAACATCTATAACACAGCGAACAGTGAGGTCAGTCTAACTTCTGATCATTACTACCTCCTTGAAGCCTTCCTTGAATATTATAAGCAAACTGGGGACATGAAAAGCTATGAAAAAAGCCTCGAAAGCTGTATTGATTATTTCGAACATGATGCAGACAAAGAACCCTTAGAAACACTTTATCAAAAGCTCGGCCACCATCTCTATCACATAGGCAAATACAAACGAGCTGCCGACTGTTACCTCGCCCACATAAAATCCACCTCAGGTCATCCAAATAATGGATGACCTGAGGTGGAAGTTAATGGATTTCCGCTTGTATGGTTTGCAGAATTTGCTTGGATACAAAGGTGTAGCCTAGTTCGCTGAAGTGGAGGCCATCTTCGCTTTTTAACATCTTTTGGTAATTCGATTCATGAACCATCAGATCAAACAAAGAAATGACAAAGGCTCCTTTCTCACAGGCCACACGTTCCACAGCACGAGCGTAGCTTTCTATCATTGCGTTCTTTCTTACTGTTTGTAGAACTTCATTAACCGGGGGCGGAGTAAGCAGAATGGTCTTACCTGGACCAATAAGTGATACGATTTTACGTAGGTTCTCCTCGTACTCCTCAATCGTAACCTTGTTGTGTTCAGCCACATCATTTGAACCAAACAATACAGTTACAAGATCGGGCTCCTGTCCTAATACATCACTTTCTATCCTTGCAAGTGCATCACGTGTGGTGTTACCTGATACACCTTCATTGAGTACAAACCATCCTGACAAATGCTGCTGAAGTATGGAAGTTAATCTGGGTGTCATATACCCTGAATTTTGCGCGGTTATACTATCTCCAAAACAGACCAGTTTTTTCATGACAACCACCTTTCCTATTCTTATCAAACATTATGAAAGCCGCTGCACCAAGCTAGGAGTAGCGGCTTCCCTCACTAAATTAACTTACAATCGAACGAAAAAAATCAGCTAACGATTGAAAAAAGCTTCGTACAGTTGATGTTAGGCTATTCCAAAAGCCTTCATCATTGACTAAGTTCTGGATTCCCCCTGCCAATTCATCAAGCTGGCTTTTCACTTGGTCAAAGTCAATATTTAAACTACGCATTTGGTCAAAAAGATCAATCAAGCGTTGACGATCTTCAGGATTTAACTCAATATTCAAGTTTTGCAGCTGTTCTTGCACAATTTGCTCTATTTCTTCTTTGGTTGCTGGATTTTGTTCAGCAATTGCCTTTTTAATTTCTGTTAGCAACTCACTTACTTGGGCTTGATCAATGCCTTCTTGATTACCTATGGAAGTGGCTACATCAAGTTCTTCACTTGCGACTTCCATCCGTTCCTTATCAAGGGCTACCCCTTTTGCATCATAGGCTTTATAAATACCTGTTAGTGCAGAATGTCCGCTAACTTTTACTGAAGAAGCTACCAGTACATCCGCATTTTCAACACCGGCCGTTAATAATGCATTGGTGTACATTTCCTTCGTTACTTCTGTGATGTTGGCCGGGGTTACGATCTCAATGTTTAGTCCTGCCCCATTATCTTGATGAATAATTTTCACAGAAGAATACATATTTGAGTTCGGGTTTCCCCCAATATAATTTGCAATGTCCTGACCTGTAACCGTGAACTCGTCCACCTGGTCATGTTGATTAGCCTTTAACAAATCAGTAACCTTGGCTTTTTGTGCATCTGTCAAAGCCTCTCCATAAACAACTATTGGCAAGCCTAGCTTTTCATTAATTCCTCCTCCACCCGTAGAGGCAGCTACCCCATTAGGAAGAACAAAACTGACCATCATAAGGAAAATGAGCACGAATAATCCAATATTTCTCTTCATTCTATCGACTCCTTTGCTAGATTCAAACTCGGTTAAAATTATGCTAAACTTAAACCTTATTATACCTATTTCTAAACATATAACATCAACTCTTCGTCTTATTTTTCGAAATTCATCATTAAACTATTCGTTAAGGGAGGAAAGCCTCACGTTTCCCTCTGTTAGAAAGGAAGAAAAGGAATGACAATCGTAAAGCAAATCGGACTTTATCTATTTGCCGCGGGACTTTTCATAGCAGGGATTACTCATTTCATCTATGACAAAGGATATGCACAAATGATTCCTGACTTTATACCTCTTAGGTTAGAGATTGTGTATATGTCTGGCAATACAGAATGGCTGCTCGCACTGCTCCTTATTTTTCCACAATCCAGACGTGCAGCCGGAATAGCTACGGCGATTTTTCTTGTCGCCGTACTTCCGGCCAATATTTATGCTGCTATTAACGGAATTCCAGCACCTTGGGAAGAAAATACAAGTATGATAGCTCTGTGGATTCGCCCCTTACTACAACCACTACTAATATGGTGGGTATTAGCCGTTTCTAAATAGTCGAAGTCATCGATTGTGTTTGGTACACTTAAATTATCACAGTCATGAGGAGGCAGCGCAGTGCGCTTACAAGAGAAAAAAATTATTCAACTCGTAAGTAAAGACTTCGAAGATTTAGAACTATGGTACCCAATACTGCGATTACAGGAGGAAGGCGCCACTGTACACCTTGTTGGAGAAAAAGCGAACGAAGAATATCCAGGTAAATACGGTGTTCCAGCCATCTCTGAATACGCTTTTGACGATATTAACCCAGCAGATTACGATGGCATTCTCGTGCCAGGAGGCTGGTCGCCTGATAAATTGCGCCGTTACGACAGCGTACTCCATATGGTTCGCCATATGGACGACCAAAAAAAACCGATCGGTGAAATTTGCCATGCTGGCTGGGTTTTGATCTCGGCAGGAATCTTAGAAGGGCGCCAAGTAACCAGTACACCTGGAATTAAAGATGATATGATTAATGCTGGAGCTACATGGCACGATGAGGCCGTAGTACAAGACGAACATATCGTTTCCGCTCGTCGTCCACCAGATCTTCCACCTTATGCAAAGGCTTTTGCTGATTTATTAGCTAAATCATAGTTACAGTTATGAAGTCCCGCCACCTTTAGGGTGCCGGGCCTTTATTTTTATATAGAAAAAAATTATTGGTTAGAGAGGAAGTTGAAACTAACTCGTATGCTCACTCTGTTCCAACCTTAATTCAAGCATACTTTTGTGATCCCTAAGATTATGTAATATCACTACCTTAACTTACCTCAAACATTGTTCCCATCGCCTATCGTTATTCATCATAAAAGCTTAGCCATATAATATTCATCGACCAAATGCTCATCAATCAGCAAAGAGTGTTTTTTCGTTCCTTCCACTTTAAACCCCATTTTCTTATATAACCCTAAGCCCGCTTCATTTTCTACAACTACCGTCAATTCCAACCGATGAATCCTATGTTCGATTGCCCACTTTTCCAAGTATGTAAAAAGTTTCGTCCCTAACCCCTTACCTCTATACCCTTTTAAAATTCCTACCACCAGATGGAGGGAGTGCTGTTGTCTTTTAGCCGAACCATTTATTGCAGCTAAGTAGCCTACAAGCCGCCCCTCCTCTTCGGCAACGATTAATGTTGAGCTTCCTTCTTTCTTCATAGCCCATATTCTCTCACGCTGCTGTTCAACTGAAGTATTTCTTTCACCCTCTTCAAACAGCATAAATGATGATTCTGCTTCAACTTGTTGGATAAGGTGTAGTAACTCCTCTGCATCTTCAGGGCAAGCTTGCCTAATATCCATTCCCAATCCTCCTCTTTAATTATGATTATCATTCATTTCTGTTTACTGTGTTCATATTCCTGCTTAAAATGAAAAAGGGTGAGCACTAAAAATGCTCACCCTTTTTCCTAACGACGGTGTTGAACTAGGTCAATGCTTCCTAATACTACGTGTGCCAGGCCGAAACCAAATACTGTGTTTGCGACCATTTTATTTGAACCCCTTCTCTGCTTCAGGGCGTAACCAGTGGCTGTGACAGCAGAACCTAATGCAGTTGGAATTAAACCCTCACGCATACTCATAGTCATTTCCCCCACATCGTAGTTAGTTGGTGTTTGACACCAGTCTTATTATCACCTTTGTCAGAGGAAATATACAGGTTATAGAGGCATACTTTTCTTAAAAAAAGAACTGTGCCATCACAGATAATTCAACATATTGACCGTCCTTGATTTCTTGAAGCTTTTCCACATTATTAGGATCTTGTTGTGCAGCCTTAGCATTATCCTGTAATTCTTTCACGTGTAAGGACACATCCTTTTAAAGGTCTTCCAAAGTACATTTCCATTAAAGAAGTCATGCTTTTATTATCAGATGTAAAATTAATATTATTCGTGCTTCTTCTACTGCTGATTAGGCTGAATTCCTCCGCCATTCTGCATGATCCTCATATCTAGCGGCGGCGTTCCGTGAATATAGGCCGGGGACGGTTTAAGTTCTGGTTTTTGACCGTTAGCCCCGGGGTTTTGAACATATTCAAATGTTCCTTTTCCATCCAACGAAGCACCATTAGCCCAACGTCCTGTGCTACTTTCTTCACCTTCAGAGAAGTTCATAAACGAGTATGCGACATCTTGTATCTCATGTTCAGTACTGAAGGTACTCGGCACGACCGCTCCTTGCGTCTGTTCTAACTCCTCAATCGCAGCCATCCACTGGTTTTGGTGCATCTTATCTCTGGCAATTAGGAAAGAAAGCATGTCCCTGACGCCAGGGTCTGTCGTCATTTCATATAGACGAACAACTTGAAGACGTCCTTGCGACTCCGCATTCAAGTTAGCTCTGAAATCTGCTAGCATGTTGCCACTCGCAATCGTATAACGAGCATTCCATGGATACCCCGCCGCATCGTTTGGCTGAGCTCCAAGTCCGTTGACGATGGCATGTTGAGGATTCATTCCTCCGAGGACCGCCTCAACGGCAGGATCTTTTGCTCCTTGCTCCTGATCATGAGCTGGAGCGCCGTCGAGTAATTGAGCAATCATGGTGGCAATCATTTCGACATGGGCGATTTCTTCTGTACCAATATCTAAGATCATATCTTTATATTTGCTCTCTGCTCTACAGTTCCATCCTTGGAAAAGGTATTGCATCATAACGGACATTTCACCATACTGGCCGCCCAGTATTTCTTGTAATTTTTTCGCATATACTGGATCTGGCTGAGAAGGCTTGGCATTATATTGAAGTTCTTTAACGTGTGAGAACATATCATATCTCCTTTTTTAAAGTTAAACACTCTTTTTATTCTTGAGTAAAAAGAGCTCTACTATCCACTACAATATCTGCCAAGATTAAAGAGACCGCCTTTTAAATAGAAGGCGGTCTTAATACTTGTTTTATTGCATAGGAACAGGAGTGAAAAAGCCAGCCATATCCTGAACACTTTCCTGTGGTGCAGGCATTAAAGGATAGTATCCTTTTTGCACCATGTACTGCCATGTTTCATAAGCATGGCGATTACTATTCAGAAATGCCTTTTCTAAAAAGTGGCGCAAGTCAGGATTGGCACACTCAACGGCTGCAGCGCCGTAGTTTTTTGCTGAGCCTTTTTGATTTAACAGGTAAGCTGTAGCAATCTCCCTATCGTTATGCGTTTGTATCTCTGTTCGTGGTTGACCAGGCTGAAAAGGTACGGTTCCAGTTGTAAAGTCAGAAAGCTTTCTAACCGGTTGATCCGGCTGGAATTTATTAATGTCTGGAGTTGTTTGACTTTGTAAAAATTCAACCTTTAAGTTGTAATCTGCTACATGTAACGGAAATTGACGTGTGAGCATATCCTTAAGCTCTGGGTCCTGTGCCTGTTGAATAAATCCTGCCATACAACCAATTGTGTTATAGCAGCCCATCGTTAATTCTGTTAAGTCATGTAGTTCATGTGAAGCTAACTGCATGTTTTCTTCCCCCTCAATGATTTTTCAAAAGCACAAGCTTATTCTGTACAATTATTATCGAATAAAACATGATCCCTTATTTTACTAACCTAGCCGCTTTTATCCTTGCCCTAGCAAGAGTGTAATGTAGTCGCCAAAATGGGACAGGCATAATAAGCTATGTAACGAGGAAAACCAAACTCTGCCCTCATCCGTTAGCAACTAACTGTACACCCATTATCCCTCCATCAATCTAAATTAAACAAAGCAATTAAGCTAAGAGGAATGAGGAAAATAATGTACTCCTAGTCAATTTTCAAAGGACTCCTATCATTATAAAAAGCAGCCCCCCACCTGGAGACTGCTCAACTGCTCTGTCTGACTTTTGTTGTTAAAATCCCTTAAACTTCTTCCGATCTTTTTTTAAAAATATCCTTAAGTTATTTCTGGAATGAAACGATTGATATGGGAGTCCAATTCTTTTTTATATTGTTCTAAATCAGGTGCTTTCTTCACATTGAAGCAGGCAAACGTTTCGATCGATTTCATCCCGGTGTATTTGTGGATAAGATGTAAGTGGAAGAGGATCTCTTCCACATTTCTTCCCTCAAAAAACTTCGAAGGATCGTTAAATGCTGAACGCGGGGCATTCCACGTTGTTGAGAACATATATCTCTTCCCATCCAACAATCCACCCGTTCCGTAATCACCTTGGTTCCCTTCGAAAAATACACCATACTCATGAACTGTATCAAAATATTTCTTAAAAAGTGCGGGAACACTATAGCAATAGATGGGGGTTTGGTAAATCACGATATCCGCCCACTTTACCTTCCCTTGTTCCTTTTTCACATTGTAGCCTTCTTGGATCACGGTTGTTTGGATCTCATATTTCTGCTTTAACTTTTCAACCATATAATTAAAAAGTGTTTGATTGAGATCTCCTTTTGAATGGTTATAATGTTCGTGTCCATTAATGATAAGTATGTTCACGCCTATCCCCCAAGCACATTTAGGTAGCTGCTTTATTCATACCCCATTATGTCACTTCCTAATAATAACAAGCATGCTCCTTTGAGGAACATGCTTGTTATTATTGATCGAGAGCTTTTCCTGCAAGCATCCTGATTACGGCATCGTCCATTGGTGGATTATGAAGTCCTGCACGTACATCTCGATAGTACTTTTCAAATGGCTGCTGTTTAGAAAGCCCCCGTCCGCCAGCAATCCGCATCGCTAAATCAACGACTTCATTTGCTGTGTTCGTAACAGCAAGCTTCACTGCAGCAAGATCTGCCCCCATTTCTGATCGCTTCTCTGGTTCCTCATCCCATTTTCTCGCCGTTGCGTACATAAAGCTATGAGCCTGCATAAGTTTCCATTCCATCTCACCAACCTTATCTCTAATGTGTCCTACTTCTGAGATCGTCGTATCAAGACTATTCGGCTGGAAGGTGGTTGCAAATTCAATGCTTTTATTTCTTGCCGCTACAGCAATCCCCAGATAACAAGCAGGTATATGCAGCAACCAGCCTTTCGGAGAAGGCTTTACTTCCCCTTTTAGTTCTACTAAATCATTCTCACTTACTTCTACCTCCTCAAGGACTAAATCATCACTTTCCGTGCCTCGCATCCCTAACGTATCCCACGTCTTATCAACATGAAGACCAGGCTGATGCCGATCCACTAAAAACCAGCCAACATTATCTAAGTCTTCAACATAGGCAGACACAATATAATAATCGAGATGATCCGCCATTGAGGCAAAAGTTTTTCTTCCTGACAACACGTACCGATCATTCCGTCTCACTGCTGTTGTTTCAGGAACTCCCCCTCTTGTCGGGCTTCCTGTTGCTGCCTCTGATGCAATGCGATTCACGACCTTTTGCTCGTTTGCTACCTCATATGCTAATCGCTCAAAAGCTTCTTCTTTCCAAGGGTTATCCTCACTTAGTTCCATCATAATCCCAAGGTGCCACCCCATCGATAAAGCGGTTGATCCATCACCTTCCGCAATGGTTTCTTGTAATAATAGAAATTCATATAGGGATAGATCTTCTCCACCATACTTAGCAGGTAAACTAAGAGATGGATATTTCTCTTGCTTGATTACTTTTAATGTTTGATCAGAAAAGGCAGCATCCCGATCCGTTTCCATCACATGGGAACGAGCTTCATCAGCAATGATGGAGGCTTTCTCAATAAGCCGACGCTGTCTCTCGTTTTTCACCAATGACTGTAATAAATCATTCACTACACTCACTCCCTCATTCCATCGTTCTTAAATCATACTAAATGAGTCGGCTTTATGCGAATCATTTTGTTTGAATGTTTATTAGAGTCTCCTCATAAGCTCTTATAAAACAAGCTCTTTACAAAACTATTACAAACTGACTACGTATTTAAAGGAAATCGGAGTTGTGGCTAATAAATTTCATGTAACAAGCATATATTCAATATAATCGGAAAATTTAGAGTTTGCTGTTTTTTTAGAACGTTGGTACGATTAGCAGTACTTATCTAGACACCCTGCCCTATGACTGAGGCACCACATCACATCTTAATACTTAAGTTTTAATAAATCCAAGGAGGTCAATATGAAGAAAAAATTATTATCAATTATTATGATTGCATTATCCGTATTACTATTAGCAGCTTGTGGATCTGAGGAAACCAACAGCAGCGGCGATAGCGGAGATTCCGCCCTTGCTAAAGTCAAGGATCAAGGCTATGTTACTGTTGGCTTTGCTAACGAAGCACCTTATGCCTATAAAGAGGGCGATGAACTTAAAGGTGTCGCAGTTGAAATTGCTAAAGCAGCCTTTGCAAATATGGGAGTAGACGAGGTTAGAGGGGAAATCGCGGAATGGAAACAACTCATTCCAGGTGTGAAGACAGGGAAATTTGATGTTATTACTGCTGCGATGGCCATTTTGCCAAACCGCTGCGAGCAGGTAGACTTCGCTATGCCAGGTATTAAATATGGTGAAGGTATGGTTGTAGAAAAAGGCAACCCTCAAGGTTTAACTAGTTATGCAGATATTGCTAGTAATGAAGATGTAACGGTTGCTGTTATGTCAGGTGCAACTGAAGTTGACTTTCTGAAAAGTGCGGGTGTAAGTGAGGGACAGATCGAAACTTATCCTGACATTGCTGCTACACTTGACGCCGTTAAAACAGGCCGTGCTCAAGCTACCACAGCAACTGAGTTAACTGTTAAGAAAGCAATGAAATCAACAGGTGGAGATTCATTAGAGTATGTGGAAGATTTCCAACAACCCGATGTAGATGGAGTTCCGAGTTATGGAGCAGCTGCCTTCGAACAAGATGCTGATGACCTTCGTGAAGCATATAATGAGGAGCTTGCGAAAATGAAAGAGAGCGGTGAGCTTGCAGAGATTGTTAATTCCGTAGAATTCTTCGGCGACGGTAATCTCATCACAGAAGACATAACAGTTGAAGAGCTTTGTAAAGGGTAAATAAAGAATCTGAAAGGCACCCGACTTCGGGTGCCTTTTTTAACAACAAAAGCGCAACTGTTTTGAAATCAAAAAGAAAGGGTGAGCTCAGATTAGCAACTATATTGATATAATACCTGTCCTATTAGAAGGGTTAGATATAACAATAACCGTATTAATCGGATCAGCTATTTTTGGCTATCTCATCGCATTCTTAGCCGGTTTCGGAAGACTTTCCAAAAACTTCATTATTCGTAACTTTACCGCGGTCTACATTGAAATATTTCGTGGCACCTCTCTTGTTGTACAATTGTTCTGGTTTTTCTATGTCCTACCAGGTCTATTAGGCATCCAACTATCCGCTTATCTTATAGGTGTGATTGTGATTGGGATGAACTATGGTGCTTATATGTCCGAAGTTGTTCGCGGCTCCATTCTGGCCGTATCTTCTGGTCAAACGGAGGCAGCAACAGCCCTGAATATGTCCCGTTTTCAGAGGATGAGGTTCGTCATCCTTCCTCAAGCCATACGCATGATGCTGCCGGAATTCGGAAATTACTTAATCCAAATGTTAAAAGCAACCTCACTCGTTTCCATTATATCGCTTTCAGATATTACGTACGTGGGCTTACTCTATCGTGATGCAAATATATCTGAAGGTGTAGCCGTATTTACGATGCTCCTCGTGATGTACTTCATCATTGCCCTGCCGCTCATCGGTTTAACACGATGGCTCGAACGCTGGGCTTCGAAAGGGGTTGCTACTGAATGACATGGGAATGGAGTACAGTTGTTGATGTTTTTCCGCACATTTTTGAAGCCATGTGGACGACCCTCGGCTTAACGATCGTCTGTTTTACGGTGGCTCTAATTGTAGGCGGTATATGGACGTTTCTGAAAAGAATAAAATTCAAGCCATTTAATTGGCTTATTAGCTTCATCATAGAGTTTATCCGTTCCACTCCACCGCTAGTACAGCTTTACTTCTTGTTTTTTGCATGGCCTTTGATTCCTTATGTCGGGGTGACGCTTGAGCCATTTACCGTTGCTGTGTTTGGACTTGGCATACACTTTAGTACGTATATTTCTGAAATTTACCGTTCAGGAATTGAAGGTGTTCCAAAAGGTCAAATAGAAGCAGCGACAGCTTTGAATTACACGACTTTTCAAAAATGGACAAAAGTTATTTTACCGCAGGCTATTCCACCCGTAATTCCGATGCTTGGAAACTATTTAATTATCATGTTCAAAGAAATTCCATTGACTATAGTCGTTGGAGTTGCTGGCATGTTAACAGCAGCTGAAGTATATGGGGTCAATAATTTCGAATACTTAGAACCCTACACACTTGTTGCCTTTTTCTTCCTGGCGATGAGTTACCCGTCAGCTCTATTTGTGCAGTGGCTTGAACGTAAGTTGAACAAACGCTATGAATCCGATAACAAGAAATCAACTAAAAAAGGAGTGACGACATCATGACTCAGCCCCTTGTAGAATACAAGGATGTTCACAAATCATTTGATGATGTGGAAGTACTAAAAGGAATTGACCTTAGTGTTGCACCTGGTGAGAAACTTGCCCTGATCGGGCCGAGTGGCTCAGGCAAAACGACCATTATCCGTATGTTAATGACGCTTGAGCAGCCAACATCTGGTTACATTACCGTTGACGGTACACCACTTTGGCATAAAGAAGTCAACGGTAATCTCGTTCCGGCTGACGAAAAACACCTCCGTCAGGTTAGAGGAAATATTGGAATGGTCTTTCAACACTTTAATCTCTTTCCTCATATGACAATCTTAAAGAATTGCACTTCAGCACCTGTCAATGTATTAGGCATTCCAAAAGAAGAGGCCGAGCAACGCGCCAAAGATATGCTGACAAAGGTTGGACTTGGTGATAAGCTCGACTCCTATCCGGCCCAATTGTCTGGGGGACAGCAGCAACGAGTAGCGATTGCCCGGGCTGTTGTGATGCGTCCTAAAGTCATGCTTTTTGATGAGGTAACTTCTGCTCTCGACCCAGAAACCGTCGGGGAAGTACTTGAAGTTATAAAAGATATTGCTGATGAAGGCGAAATGGCAATGATCCTGGTTACACACGAAATGGACTTTGCCCGTGATGTGGCTGATCGGATTGTCTTTCTTGAGAGCGGAGTCATTGCCGAACAAGGACCACCGCAGCAAATCTTAGAAAATCCTGAAAGTGAACGTCTCCAGTCATTCTTGGAACGGTTTCGCTCCACAATATAAGCGTAAAATACACTTCACTCTTTTTGGTGAATTGTCAGGCTGTCGAGAAATTCTCGACAGCCTGATTTTTTCTTTCTATCCTAATTGTATTTGGGGCTACCAGAAATAATCTGGTTGACTATAATATACGAGCGAGTCGTTTCCCCGCCACCTTTCTCCTTTTTATAAGAAAACCCATCCTCAACTTTTTATTCATCAGCTTTTCATCTGTGGTTTTTGTTATACAACACATTCTGTACCATCCTCGAACTATCCCGCGTCCTGCGAGGCATGTGCCAACATGGTACGATCTTTTAAAATCCATTTAAAATGTTCTTCGACTATGACTTTACCCCTTTCGATTCTAATCTTCCCCCCTTGCCTTTTACCAATCTAAAAGAACTGAGACCTCTAAAAGTCACATTTGTTTATAAGTGTTGTTTAACCCTTTCCATTTTGGGAATTCCTAAAACAGAATGACTTGATAAACAACAGAGGAGATAAATCTATGAGAAACTATGATAAAACCCGACGTGACAAAGGATTAGATAATAGTTTGACTTTGCTGTCTGAAGGATATCAGTTTATTCCAAATAGATGCCGTCGGTTTGATTCAGATATTTTCCAAACCCATTTATTTGCGGAAAGAGTGATCTGCATGAGTGGAAAGAATGCGGCAAAAGTTTTTTATGATACGGAACGGTTTCAAAGAAAAGGCGCGGCCCCAAAAAGAATCCAAAAGACGCTGTTTGGTGAGAACGCCATCCAAACTATGGATGGCGTCGCACATGAACACCGCAAACTCCTCTTCATGTCGCTCATGACAGCTGAAAAATTGAATCTACTTGCAGAATTAACGAAACAACAATGGCAAGACAGGGTACATTCATTGGAAAAGAAGAAAAACATAGTACTATTTGATGAAGCACAAGAGGTATTATGTTCTGCAGCCTGTCAGTGGGCAGGTGTTCCTTTAAAGAAATCGGAGATAAAACAGAGAGCATCAGACTTTTCCGACATGGTGGACGCCTTTGGAGCCGTAGGGCCGAGGCATTGGCGCGGACGTAAAGCACGAGCAAGAACAGAAAAGTGGATCAGAGGGGTGATAAGCAAAGTTCGCTCTGGTAAGTTAGGTGCAACCGAAGGGACAGCGGTATATGAAATGGCCTTCCATAAGGATTTAAAAGGAAAGCCTTTGGATAGACAAATGGCAGCTGTTGAATTAATTAATGTATTGCGGCCAATTTTAGCCATTGCTACATATATTACTTTTGGCGCTTTAGCCTTACATGACAACCCACAATACCGGAGAAAAATGAAATCGGCTGATAACGACTATATCCGAATGTTTGTTCAAGAGGTTCGTCGTTATTACCCCTTTGGGCCCTTTTTGGGTGCAAGGGTACATCGGGGATTCATCTGGAATGACTGTCATTTCAATAAAGGGCAATTGGTGCTGCTTGATATCTATGGAACAAATCATGATCCGCGTCTGTGGGAAAACCCTGACACTTTCTCACCGGATCGGTTCGAGGAGTGGAATGGAAGCCTATATGATTTAATCCCACAGGGTGGCGGTGATTACTACAAAGGGCATCGGTGCCCTGGAGAATGGGCAACTATCAAGGCTATGAGCGCAAGCATGGATTTCTTAGTAAATCATATCGATTATGACGTCTCCCCTCGTCAAGATTTGAGCTACAGTTTGGTAAGAATGCCATCGCTCCCTAAAAGTAAATTCGTAATAAGAAAGGTTAAACCAAAAGCCTGATTAACCATAAAACCTGCCTCTGGATTAGCAGGTCACTGATAAAGCCTGTGTATAGTAAAAAAGAAGATGACCCACTCCATTATTGAATAGCCGAGCGTGTTTAGGGACTGTCAATAATTTTGTGTAAATAACCATATACCTCTTCTTGTAGCTGCTGTTACTCGTTAAACATTTCTGCTATTTCAGACCTTGCTTGATCAAAACCAATGTGGCAACGTGTTGCGAAACGCTGGTTGTATTCTTCGAACTGAGTGACGAGAAATCGGTCCAGTGATTCTTCATTGGGGAACTGCTCTTTGCGCTTGCTGTATTTCTTGATCTTCTTATTGAAGGACTCGATTAAATTGGTGGAGTAGATACTCTTTCGAATGGACTTGGGGAAGTCATAAAACGTGAAAAGATCCTGGTTATCGCTAAGGGATTGAGTGACCTTCGCATATGATTTCTTCCACTTCTCTATAAATGCTTCCATCGCTTCCTCAGCCTTCTCTTTATTATCCGCACGGTAAAGGGTCTTCAGGTCTTCACATATTTCTTTTCGATCTGAAACACGGACTTTATGGGCGATATTACGGGAAACATGGACGAAACAGGTTTGGTACTTGGCCTTGGGGAACACCGAATAAATGCTTTCTTTGATCCCTTTTAATCCATCCGAAATAAAAAGGAGCACCTCCTCAACACCACGAGCTTGAATATCCTCAATTAACTCTTTCCAAACGTACGCAGATTCGGTTGGAGCAATCGTGTAAGCGAGCACCTCTTTAGATCCGTCTTCCCGAATTCCAACGGCAATATAGACAGCTTCCTTGGATACGGTATCTCGCTTGACGGGAAGAAAGGTCGCATCTAAATAAACGCATACGTAACGCTTGGATAAAGTTCGTTGGCGAAATGCTTCTACTTCTTCGCCGATCGCTTTGGTCATGTTTGAAATCGTTTGGGGCGTATAATGGTGGCCATACATTCGTTCAATCAAATTGGATACTTCGGACATGGTGACACCCTTTTGGAACATATGTATGACGAAGGACTCCAGGGTATCGTTGGTGCGCTTATAAGGAGCCACTGTTTGTTGTTTGAACTCTCCATTTCGATCACGAGGGATGGAGATCTCAAGCTCACCATACTCGGTTTTTAAGGTACGGGAATAAGAGCCGTTGCGAGAGTTTCCGGTATGAAAGCCTAGACGATCATACTTTTCGTAGTCTAAGAAGGCTGTCAATTCCGTTTGAAGCAGCGTATTCACCGCGCTTTCCAGGTGGCTGCGAAAGATTTCCGATATATCCTCTTTTTTCACTAGAGCTTGTATAATATCTGATGTAAAATGATCCATAAGGGAAGACCTCTTTTCTTTGGATTGGTTGTGGTGACTTAATTCTACAAGAAAAGGTCTTCCTTTTTCTATTTGGAAAGAATTCTATTTACACAAAATATTTTACACTCTCCGTGTTTATACAGAAATTCTATCAATTTAAATAAACTCACTATATAATGGAATACCTATAAAAATTGATCTCTTATCACAGGATTCAGCTATCACGATCTAATATGGCGGCTCCGTTCCTCTTGATGACCATAAGGGGTCGGGGGAACGGCGAGACTCCCGTGGGAACACCAGACTTGGCGAGACCCCGGGGAGGAACGACCGGGGAGACTCGGCGTTCGCCCACGGAAAGAGCGAGTCGTTTCCCAGCCACCTTTCTCTTTTTTATAACGGAACCCACCAAGAGAGCACAGATATACATGTTTTCACTCATCAGCTTGTCTATCTGAGGTCTTTGTACACAAAAAATCATACGGCCATTTCATACATAACAAAAATGCCAAATACATTTCCTTATAGAAATGAACAAACGTCACTTTTTCAGTGGCCTCTGGATCAAAGGCTGGTTTTTATTCATTTATCGATTTATAATCTACATCCACGTCTTACTTACGAGCATATTTACAAATGCATCAACCTGCGGAAGAGATCTTATTCCTTCTTTAAGACAAACCCACGTCTCTCTGGCTAAAGGCTTTCCTTCCCATTCTAACGGAATGTGCGGCAGCTCTAAAAGATCATCTGTCGCTATGCTCCTAGGCAGGACTGTCATTCCTAGACCTCTTTTCATTAACTGCTTTGCTGTTTCAAATTGATCCACTTTGATCGTGCGCCGTATTCGCAATTTTGTTTGATTCATTATCCAGCTCTCAACTAGTTTTTGATATTCAGCATCTGTTTTAAATTCAATAAACGGCCGTACAACATCACCAGCAACCTTTTTTGTGTCAAACAGGTAGAGCGGGTCACTGAACAGGTGGCTGCACGTATAGTCCGCGAGTGGTTCACCTCGAACGATACAAACATGGAAGTCTGCTGCAGACTGACGTATTTCCTCACTTACCCCTGTAATTAAATCTATGGTTACGTGAGGGTAAGCTTTTGTATAGTCTTCTAGAATGATAGGAAGGTTATGTTGACTCACAAGTGACGATACCCCAAGTGACAACGTCCCTCCCACTTTTCCTTTTGACTCCATGAGCTCATTATGTAACCGTGTTTCTTGTGAGAGCATTTTTTCTGCATGTTTGATAATTTGCTCTCCTGCTGCCGTAAGGATTAATTGCTTCGGGGTTCTAACAAAAATGTTCACTCCAAAGTAGTCTTCTATATATTTAAGTCTTTGGGTGATAGCAGGTTGTGATATAAGAACCTTTTTGGCGGTTGAACGAATTGTTTTATATTTGCACAATTGCAATAGTAATCGATAATCTTCAATCTTCATAACACATGCCCCCTATATAAGTTTTTGTTATCACTTTTCATTCTAAAACAATATTATACTTATTTCTTGAATTAGGATAGGATAAAAGTAGTTCAAAGAGGCGGGGTGATTGCATGAGTCAAATGAACACATATAAGCTTTTGGCTGGCTACTTTTTATACGAATGCGGAAGGGCAATGTATTTCGTGCTCGTCACGTGGTTTCTTTTTCAATGGACTAGGGACGCCTTATTTACCGGATTATTTGTAAGCCTCGGATTCGTCCCTGGACTTTTTTCGAATTTAGTCTTTGGTGTACTTGTAGATCAGCATAACCGCAAACGGCTTGCGAATATTGCTGGTGCAGTAAGTCTAGCCGTTTTAACTGTACTCCTTTTTCCTTTTGTTTACGGTTGGATCAATCCTTGGTGGATTATCGTTACACATATGATTCTGCAAACTACGGGTTCATTGTTCCGCCCCTCCCTTCAAGCTTTAGCTGCGGAGGTGTTTGATCACAAAGAGTTGCCAAGAGTTTTCTCGTTATCCGGATCAGCTACGATTTCTGGAAGTTTGTCAGGTGCAGCTTTAGGCGGGGTTTTCTCAAGTATATTTCCTATGCCCTTATCGCTCAGCATTGTGCTCACCTTTTACCTTGGAGCCTTTATTTCCATTTTAATCATGCATTATACCCCATCATCTCAACGTCAAAACTTGAAGAAGCAGCACTTCCTCACTGAAATGATGGGAGGATTTACCTATTTAAAAAATCACAAAATGCTCCACGGACTGTTTATGATGATGATGCTCGGCCAACTCACATTCCACACGACGTTAGGCTTTCTTTCTGTCTATACTAGCGCTTATTTAAATCATTCAGCTATAGTATATGGATTTCTTGATGTTACTTTTTCTGTTGGAGGAATTACAGCGGGACTTTTAGGGACATGGTGGTGGATGCGAATGAAAAACCAGCTGGCCATTTGGTCGTTGGCCACCGTCGGCCTTGGGCTATTCCTTTTAGGTATAACTCAAAGTGTATTTACTGCTTTTATCGGTGTGCTTTTTGTTGGTTTAGGAACGTCTTTTATAAGAGCTTTACTTCAGTCTGTTCAACAAATAGCGACCGATCAGGAGTATCACGGCCGGATGTCAAGCTTTCGGATGCTATGTAATCAAACATCTGTGGTCATTACAGGGCCTTTGTTTGGCATTATGGCCTCATCACTTGGTGCCAATACAGTATTTTTAGCACTTCTTGTTCCTGTCAGTTTCGGATTTATTTGGTCTATCTACCAATCTAGGCATCCCCTGTTCGTAGAAATTACAAAACGAAAAGTGGCATAACAATAAGGTATGTCCTTTGAAGACATACCTTATTGTTTATATGTTCGTTTCCTCATTATTAAGTACACATCTCTCTTATCTCGTCTCTTCCTTCGGTGTTTTGTAAACTTTCTCTACCTCTACTCCCAGAGTCTTCAAATATTCGACAAACTGGTCTAGGCTCTTCATATCTTCACCTCAGTATAGTGTGCAAGATTTGGCTCGAAACCACACCTATTTCGTTCCGATATTTTATCTACGTTTGGAATCATGCAAACGTTTCAGTTTTTCTCCACTTTTACCATACCCTCGTTACTGTTAATTTATTCTGCTTTTCACACATTTTTTTGAACATTTTCTTAAAGGTTGTACACTTTTTTCATCGATTCAATAAATACAGATGCATTCTTAGATAATTCTTGTTCAGCAGCTGGAATGACATAAGAGAAAAAACGTGTAGGCGGCTTGATAAATGGCAGTGCATAAATATAATCATTTGCATGTGTATGTTCTACCACCGTTTTCGATATTAAAGATAAACCGAGCCCTTGTTTAACGCCTTGAATCACTCCATGGTTACTGCCAATCGTAACCATTTTCTTTGGACGAATATTATACGACTCGAGAATAGAATCCATGACAGCCCTTGTTCCTGAACCACTCTCTCTTGAAATCCAGGTAAGGTCTTGAAGCTGATGAAAACTAACTTCCTTTTGCTTACGAATTGAATGTTCGAGAGGAATAACAACAACCATTTCATCCTCTAAGAAAGGAACAGAGTGCAATTCCCTTTCTTTCACCTGTCCTTCAACGAGTCCAATGTCCATTTCATGAAGCTGAACAGACCGATTAATCCGCTCCGTATTTTCTATTTCTATTCGTAAATTAATCTCTGGATAAAGATCGTTAAACACTTTTAACAGCCGGGGGAGGATATACTCCCCTACTGTGTAACTCGCCCCTATACGGAGGGTTCCGTGCAGTTGATTGTGGTAATCATAAACCTCTGTGCGCGATTTATCAACAACACTTAGGATTTGTCGCGCCCTGCGATGCACCAATTCTCCCGTTTGAGTCATCCGAAACCGCTTGGGGGAACGGTCAATTAACGTCGATTGATAAAAATCTTCCAAGTTTTTAATATGAAAGCTTACTGTTGGCTGGGAAAGGTTTAACATTCTCGCGGCTTTCGTAAAGCTCTCAAGTTCAATAACGGTTACATACGTTTTCAATGCTTCCAAATCCATTGATACACCCCAATGATTAATATTATTAATACTTGTGATTATAAAGTTTTATTTTACTAATGACTAGTCCCCCTCGTATAGTGTTTTTATAATCTATTTTTAATAAGAAGGTTTTAAATATGCTTGAATTTAACTATGTAAGTGCAAGGAAACCCTTGTTATTGGGGATCGGATTTACTTTCCTTCTGGCATTGGCTGGCTATGGAATTGCCCTCCTACCAGGATTGAGCCAAGTCGGTCCACTTGCCTCAGCAATAGTAATCGCCGTTTTGTACCGGCACTTTTTTGGTTACCCGGAAGCGATTCATTCAGGAATTCAGTTTTCTGCTAAAAAATTGTTACGTTTTGCTATCATATTGTTTGGTCTGAAACTTAATATAAATGTCATCATGGATGAAGGTGTACCATTGCTTCTAAGAGATCTTCTCGTCATCTTTTTTGCTATCGGTGTCATGATGCTTCTTGCATACTTGTTTAAAGCTGATCAGTCCATTTCCTTACTCATTGGCATTGGTACAGGAATATGTGGGGCATCGGCAATCGCTGCCGTTTCACCTATTTTAAAAGCAAAGGAAGAGGATACTGCTATCAGCGTAGGTATTATCTCATTCATTGGTACTGTTTTTGCCTTAATCTACACCGTCATTAGACCTTTCCTGCCAATCGATGCAGAAGCTTACGGAATGTGGGCAGGACTTGGCCTGCACGAAATAGCAAACGTGGTATTGGCTGCGGAGCCGGCTGGGGAGGACGGATTGGCTATGGCCTTGCTAGCTAAGCTGGGACGTGTATTCCTGCTCGTACCTTTGAGTATGATTCTCATTTGGTTTATGAAAAGAAAAGGGAATGGGGAAACAGATAATCAAGTATCCTTCCCTTGGTTTTTGGTAGGATTTATTATCATGAGTGTGTTAGGAAGCTATGTGCTTGGTCCTTATATTCCTGCACCTCAACCTGTTATGGATACTATCGAAACCATTACCTCCTTCACCTTGACGATGGCGATGGTTGGGCTCGGGGTAAATATAAATCTCCATGACCTGCGCAGCAAGGCCTTAAAGCCGATCCTTGCGGTTGTGATCACATCGGTCCTGTTATCTATCGTTACTTATGCAATAGTGTAGAACCTATCACTTGGAGGTGGAGCAAATGATTTCGGTATTAAACCATGAAAATGCACAGGTTGCTCAACAAATAAGAAACCTTCAACTTCCTGCCTATCAAGTGGAGGCAGAACTTCTGCAAACCGACCGTACCCCGCGACTCTATGATTCTACTGGAGATATACAATCATGCGAAGAAGCATTTGTCGGTTTGTTCCAAGGAGACATACTCGCCGGCTTTATTTCATTTAAAAGGGAAGCGAATCTGGTAGATATCCACCGGCTTGTTGTCTCCCCTAATTATTCTAGGCAAGGGATTGCGAAGTAATTGCTTACTTCATTGTTGAATAGATCCCCCCATTGGAGCAAAAATATACCCGCACAAAGGCTCTATCAAAGTCCCGGTTTCCAAAAAGGTGGCGAGATAGAAGCAGAATCTGATTTATGGATCACCCATCTTAAACGAAACTCAAAATTGTAAAGCTTAGAAGCTCCCATTTATCCCCACCTCAGGTCATCCAATATCTGGATGACCTGAGGTGGGGATAAATGGATGTGGCTCGCTTCATGTAATCTTATCCATATTCATTTCCTAAGATAAAAATAAGCCCGGGGATCCGGGCTTATTTTGGTAGTTTATATTGATATTTTTCTTCTATATGGCGATTGTATCTCAGCTGGTACCAATAGAATAAATGAACGACGAGCACTTTAAGAATCGCATAGCCTGGAATAGCTAGAATTATTCCTATTACCCCAAATAAATGTCCCGCTGTTAATAAAACGAAGATAATTGTAACGGGGTGTATGTGTAAGCTTTTGCCCATAATTTGAGGGGAAATGAATTTACCTTCCAAAAGCTGTACAGCCGTCCAAACAAAAGCAAGCTTTAACACCATAAATGGTGAAGTTACGATCGCAATGACAAGTGCTGGCATAATCGCAATCGTCGGCCCAAGGTATGGCACAACGCTCGTCACACTAGCAATAGCTGCTAGGAGTAGTGCGTAATCAAGGCCAATAATGACAAACCCAATGTACATCATGACTCCGATACAGAAGCTTACAATAATCTGTCCCTGAATATAGGCACTGAGCTGATGGTCGATCCCCTTGAACACACTAGACACTTCTGGTCTTACCTTAGGTGGCATAATTCTAAGGATCATGTTTGGGAGTTTTTCTCCATCCTTTAGAAGGTAGAACAGAATAAACGGCAACGTCACGATCGCAATGATGACACTGGTCAAAGTTGAGATGAAATTGGTAATCCCTTCAATGGTGGACGATGCATAGGAAGAGAGATCCTCCGGCAGTTGTTCGGCTAATCCACCAACATCTTTAAATAAGTTATCATAGTATCCAGCGAACATAGAATTTCTTAACCATTGGTCAATAGAGTCAGCCATTTCCATTAAATATTGAGGAAGCTCCTCAGCAAGACTCATAAACTGTTTTTCCAAAAAAGGGATAATAAGGATCAATAGTAATGTAATCATTCCGGCTACGACTACAAGTGTAATCAGAATGCCCCATATACGCTTGATACCAAATCGCTGCAGCAGCCCAATAATCGGTCGCAATAGATAATAAGCCACTACAGTTAAGATTACTGGTAAAGCAATGGTTTCCAAAAATACAATAAACGGACCAAATATAAAGGACACTTCTGTATAGACCATTATATTGACACCCACGAACAGGATAATCCCAAGTATGTATAACAAATTACGTCCGCCGAAAAAGCGAATGATCGGTGTTGAATCCCATTTGTCCATTCCCTGTCCCTCCTTTGTTAATCTCGTCCTAATTTCATTATATTTATCATTCTAGCATACCAGTGAATCTCTCCATCTAAATCCAAGATTTTGATGGAACTTCCCCTAAAAAGACTTCTTGTAGTGGTTGAGAAGGGACCGTTTTTAAAAGCAGTTATTCTTCTTATCTCGTGTGAGTTGCTCTTGGAGTTTCGTTCGAGCCAAACCTTTTCTGTTTTTATTGTAGTAGTTTTGCTTATCCAATAATTCAGAGTTATACAGTTGACGACAGATTGAAACCCAGCTCTCTAACATGACGAGTTGCTTTATACTAGAATACATTTCGTATTTTGTAATGTAAGAACACCCGCCACCACCCGAATGTATGTTTGGATCTATAGTTTACCAAACATTTCTTCATATCTCCCGATCATGCTTTTTATTATTCATAAATAAAAAGAGTCATTCATCCCCCACTAAATCCTAGATTTTGAAGGAGACTTCTGACTAAGAATGTTAAAAATCGCGCCTTAGAAAGGCACGATTCCTGTACTATCTTTTTGCTCTGCGCTTTCTCATAAATTTTTTTATGATTGGATAGATCATTGGACCATATTTAATCAAACGCTTGATCAATTTACCCATATAGTGAGACCTCCCAGCTAATTAAGCCTTTGACACTATATTTCCCCGTTGTAACAAATTTAAAACGCTCCCTACCTTCAACCTAAAATCTTATGATAGAGACGACGAGCTTCTGTAATATCTTTAGTACCATGGATAAGTACACGTCCATCTTGGAAAAAGATCATTCGATGTTTATCTGTTTGATACGATAATAAGAAGGGGTTTTGCATAACTTCTCCTTCATGCAAGTTTTCCCTTAACGCCTCAAGATCTCGTTTTTGTTTAGAGCCTGGGCGAATCTGGACTGTATCCCTCCCGCATAGAACCGCTGTTTTCATTTGATTCTCCGGTGATAAAAAAGGATAGCTTGGCTTCTCCCCACAGGACGGGCAGTCAGGCCTTTTAACGTTATCCATTTTGATTGATGTGTATTGATTGTTCCACAAATCAAATGATATCAACTTACGATGGAGTGAGTCGTAATCTTCAACAAGAATCTTCAAAGCCTCTGTCACTTGATGGGCGGTAACCATTTGAACCGCTGGACTGATTACCCCGACTGTGTCACACGTTGCTCCTCCTAGTGGGATCGATTCTAATAAGCAATGTAGACACGGGGTTTCTCCTGGTATAATCGTATAACTTAGTCCATAGCTCCCTACACATCCTCCATAAATCCAAGGAACATTATATATTTGTGAAACATCATTGATCATCATTCTTGTTTCGAAATTATCTGTCGCATCAAGGATAAGGTCTGCTTCTTGAAAAAGTTCTTCTAACTCCTCTCGCTGTGCATCCATAATATGTGCCTCTATGTAAACATCTGAATTGATTTTCCGAAGTCGTTCTTTGGCAGCAATCGCTTTTGGCATTCTTGCCTGTGCATCGTTTTCCGAAAAAAGCTGTTGTCTTTGGAGGTTGCTCATTTCAACGTAATCACGGTCAACGATGGTTAAGCTTCCGATTCCGGCCCGAACAAGCTGCTCCGCACTACTTGTTCCTAAAGCCCCTGCCCCGATAATCAAAACGCGTTTTTGCATTAACATTTGTTGTCCAGCGTCTCCAATGGGTGCGAACAATTTTTGTCTTGAATAGCGATCTTGACTCAACGGTCTCTCCCCCTCTTCTGTTTTCCTATTTATTAGTGTAGCAGAAAATGGATTCATCACGCTTAGAATATAAAAAATCAGCGCCGAATAGACAATTTTGTCTTTAAGACGCTGATCCAAGGAACGGCCTTTGGCTCATTCACTTTTATTATTTTGTTAATTTGTCCTCGCATAGCTAAAACGTCACCACTTCTTAGTCTTTATTTCCGTTTATTCTTACGGAAAGGGATTAGAAGTTTCCCGCTCATGGTCCGCTTCACTTTTGGAGCGGCCACGTTAGATTCCTTAGCCTCACCGCTATTTTTGTAATCTTCATCAAATAGCTCACGAGCCTTGGAATAAAGCATAGTCATCGTGGTGACCTCCTTTCTTATAGGCTATAAAACAATTCCCGGAGTTTTTTCAATTAAAACTAAGGAATTAAGGAAATTTTACTCCTCATAACACCAATTACGCAAGAGTTTTTTATAACCTTTTTTACCCATTTTTCGACCTTTTTTTTACAGGGCAATTTCACCTTGCTTCATAAAGAAACTTCATCATTATTATGCCCAAGAAAAGCGTATTATATGAGCAGATGACTAGCATTATATCCCCTCTTCTTCTATAATCAACAAACAAATATTTCACCGAATTTGAGGAGGATTTTCCACCATGATTAAAGTCGCCGCTCTTGTTGGGAGCATTCGAAGGGACTCATATAATATGAAGTTGACTAACTTCATTCAAGAAAGATACAAAGACCGTTTAGATATTACCATCGTGACCATTCGTGATATCGCCCATTATGACCAAGATATTGAGAATGAGGCGCCAGACTCTGTACAACGCTTTAAAAATGAATTAAGCGATGCGGATGCCTTTCTTATCGTCACCCCTGAATTCAACCATTCAATACCTGGCGTATTGAAAAATGCTTTGGATTGGTTGTCTCGTGGAAAACGTGAAATGGCCGGGAAACCTACCTTCATCGCTGGTGCCTCAATGGGTATACTTGGAACAGTAAGAGCCCAAATGCAGCTACGTCAAATTCTTAACGCACCCGGTATGGGAGCAAATATTTTGCCCGGAAATGAAATTCTCATTGGTTCTGTACAAAATAAAGTCAATGAGCACGGTCTGCTCACTGACCAGGGTACAATTGAATTCATTGATGGAGTCATTGAACAATTTGTGCTCTTTGCGGAAGCGGAGCTCATCAAGTCTTAACATTCATTCACTTAAGCCCTTTATACTGCTCAAGTATGAAGGGCTTTTTATGATCCTTGAAAATAAAAGTCATTTTCGCCGATTAAATGTTTCACAAAAACTAATTCCGGGAATATACCCCCATCACTATTTTTTAATACGTTAATCACGATTGACGTACTACATAGAAAGGGGCTAAGTAATGACCAAGACAACTATACATTTTACTCACTGCTTGAAGGAATGCAGCCTTGAAGGTCCTTCCGAACAGAAGGTCAGCTCGATTATATACGATTCAAGAGAGGCTTCAAATGGTGCAGTATTTGTTTGTATAAAAGGGGCACACCACGATGGTCACCTCTACATTGAACAAGCTCTAACCTATGGGGCTAAGGCGATCGTCGGAACAAATTCCACACTCTTACACAGCTACGCTCGCCTCTACAGTGATGTGAGCTTTATTACTGTGAACGACAGTAAGGAAGCGCTCGCTTTGTTATCTACTTCCTTTTATAACCATCCCGCCCAATCTTTATCTACTGTAGGCGTAACTGGAACGAACGGTAAAACAACTGTTACTTCTTTTGTTTACTCCATGCTCAACAGCCTATCTTACCGAACAGGTTCAATAGGAACGGCAGGAATATGGAACGACCAAAAGAGGACGAATTTCAAACAAACCGTTCCTACAACCCCTGAAGCCCCGGAAATTCACTGTGTCCTCGACCATTTCCAAGAAACGGGGATCCAAGGGGCAGTTCTCGAGTCAACATCGATAGCTCTTGACCAGAAGAGACTTTATGGTATCAACTTTAATGTTGCTGTTCACACTAATTTAACACCTGAGCACTTGGAGTTTCATGAAACGATGAAAGAATATAAGAAGGCGAAGCTCAAGCTTTTCAAACAAGCGGAATACGCTGTTGTAAATGCAGATGATACTGGTATGGCAAGGGAAATCATTGAAACATTCAATGGTCCACTTCTCACGTATGGAACTGATAAGAAAGCCGATTTCCAAGCCGAAAATATTCACGTATCTGTGCACGGGACTACTTTCACCCTACATGCGTGTGGAGAGATGCACTCCGTCAGCATTCCGGTTCATGGAAAATACAATGTGTCTAATGTATTAGCGGCAATGGCAGCATGCTACCAATTAGGGTTTTCACTCAATCGCATCCTCTCGGTTGTTACAAAAGTAGAAAGTCCGGAGGGGCGTTTTCAAATCGTGAGTAACGATGCCCCCTTTCAAATTGTCCTCGACTATGCCCATACGCCGGATGCTCTTTTACATGTGCTGCAAGCAGTCCAGCAAGTTCCCTATAAAAAACTGATTGTTATGATCACGGGAATTGGGTTACGTGATCCAGGCAAGCGTCCGCAAATGGCTAGGGAAGTAGAAGGAATAGCAGATGAGATTATCGTTAGTGTTGATCAACCTGGCTTCGCGGACCGCCAGGAAGTGGTTAACGATGTATTACAGGGGTTTACTAATCCAAATTCCAGTCACATCCATTCACTACTGCATCGCGAGCAAGCTATACACTATGCCCTTGATTTAGCTGGCGCAGACGACCTTGTTTTACTTACAGGGATAGGTTTTGGCGGCTATCAAATCATTGGTGACGAAAAGGTTCCCTATTCAGAGCATGAAGTGATTAAGCAATACTTTACCAGCAAGAAATCGTTAAAAGAGTCTGTCTAAATAAAAACCGCCAGCTTACGGAAAGCAGGCGGTTTTTATTATCCTTATTTAGCTACGGGTCCAGCTTCCATTAGCAAATCAACCAGATGTAATAACTTCCATTTGACCATTAACCCCTTATTCACTAAATTAATACGGCATCTCGAAGAATGGGTTTCCCGCTCCATCGTTTCATGTGTAGGACACGCTGGGAGGCAGTACCCGCATTGTACACAATCAAAAGTCTTATCATAGTGCACTTTCTCTCTCAGTTCTTGGAGATTGCTCACGTGCGCAACACCAACTTCTGCCCTTTTCAGGAAAAATCTTACCTGGATTCATGATGCCATTAGGATTCCAGCTCTCCTTGATCCGTTTCATCATTTCAACCCCCATTTCACCAAGCTCGCTTTCCAAAAACGGAGCCTTCATCGTACCAATTCCATGCTCACCTGATAACGTCCCACCAAGATCGATGGCTGCTTTAAAAAGTTCCTTAACAGCAAGTTCTACTCGAGCCATTTCCTCCTGCGTTTATCACATAACACATTCGGATGAAGATTCCCGTCACCTGCGTGGCCAAATATAACAACTTCCACATTGTATTTCTCTTTAATTTCCTGCAGGCGATCCATCATATCAGGGATTTTGCTCCTTGGTACCTTGGTGTCCTCCGATACTTTTGTCGGGTTAATCTTAGCAATCGCTGGAGACACTTCTTTTCTGGCATGCCAGATCTTCTCAGCCTCAGATTCAGTCTTTGGAATAACCGTCTCGGTCGCTCCTAGATCATGCATAATCCCTTCAACAAGCTTTCTCTCTATTTTCAATGCCTCTCGATGTCCGTCCAGTTCAATAATAACGATCGCATTCCCATGGACAGGCAATCCAGCAGGCTGAAAGTTTTCAACAGCGACAGACAAGCTTCCATCCTATTGTGCTGATTTACGTAATTTTTCCGAAAAAGAGTACAACAAATTTGTTACATTAAACATAGTAAAGAACTAGTCAGATGATAGTTGCAACCTTGATTTCGGACACGAATTTGATATTGTGTTATCAGTAGGTCTTCTCGAACATTTTCCCGATGAATACAAACACGAAGTTGCAGACTGGCATCGTTTTTTAAAACCTGGTGGGTATGCTGTTATGACGACCTATCATAAACAAATGCGTTCTAAGGTCGACTACAGGATTATGGCAGATGTCATGAACCACACTTACCGAGAGTTGATGACAGTGAAACAAATAGGGCTATATATGTATGAAAACAGCATTGATATACTTAAGCAACGGCTACATTAAAGTTCATAACGGGCTGGTTTTCCTGCCTAGGTGACTAGAATTCACATGTTTGATCGAAGTGCCTATCTACTGAAGTGGGCGCTTGTTTTTTTGTTCTTATTTGTCGTTTAAGCGGTCGAAACAAGGTTTATTTCACTTTTATAAAATTGATAAACCCCTATTATAGAGGCGTTTTACACACTTACTATATGGCTTCCCGCTATCTAACAAGTCGTTTATTCGGGTGCATCTTACATTTCCCGCAAGATATTTCACTCTTTTTCTACATCAATCTATCACGTTGTGTTAATGTCAAAGATTATTTCCCGGGGAATATTGTCGTTTAATAGGAAAATTTCTGTAGTATTGTCAAATCTCTTGTAATAGTAAATAATAGTTTTATACTATACCCATAGTAGAGAAAGGTTGAGGGAATACCATGGTACGTCATAAGGTTATTGAACCTAGTAGATTGAGTGAAGCCCAAATGAATGAAGTGTCAACCATTTATCATGTCTATCATGATCAACTTAGACACACTTCGAGCAAAAAGGCCGCTAAAGCTACGATGCATTACTGTCTTTCAGGCGCGCATGTAAAGACAGAGGACCAATTAGCAAGCTATGAATTCTTGTATATGAACGATTATTTTTGGGAACTGGATACTGTTCTTTCTACCCAACAGGGTGACCCAGAGATTCCATTATTATATCGTGTTCTATTAACTCGTTATTCTAAGCCTTTGACTACTGAAGATCTAAACTGGTTACAAACCTTATCGTTCAGCCACCCTTCACTAAGATGCCTGCATTTATTCACTCTTGTCTATGCCTACTATGATATAAAGCAATACACAGGATTAGATAAGTATGTAGATGAGTGCTATGATGCTCTCCTTCACGTTAACGAACCTTTATTCTACTACTATATGAAACTTAGATTTGATGAATTGCTTTTTCAGCATTATTGGAAGACAAATAATCTTCTATTAGCAAAAAAGTATATCTATAAAGTGCTTAATACAGATCTTTCACCAAGAAAACACAGTAGTATGAACCACAATCTGGCATTATGCCATCTCTACGAAGACTATGATTTAGCAATTGGCTATGCTTATACAGGGCTTAGCATTGCCAAGGAGAATAACTTAGTGAAGGCAATTAAATCTATCCAAAATTATACAATCCCCTTCATTTCAGCTTTCCATAGGAGAACACAGAATATAACAACACCTGATCCAGTTGAAACAGCTCATTTAGCTATTGCTAAGGGCGACGTAAAAACGGCAAAGTCCATTCTTTCAAAATTATCCGCATTAACCCCGTTCCAAGAAAGCTATTTAGGCTTAGCGACAAGTGATCGGGCCATGCTAAACCGGGCTCATAATCGGTTTATTAAAGAATACGGTGATCACTTTTTTGCCCAACTGCCTCTTTACTACTTGGAACGAATCAATCATACCAATTAGGAGGAATTTTTATGAAGAAATTACTTTCTGGTGCATTTTTAATGTTGATTTTACTGGGTGCTTTCGGTTCAGGCTATAGTTCCTTTGGGTATGACCCTGGCGATCCTGGCATGGGTTCTATTGAACTAGCTGCCGACCCTGGTGATCCGGGGATGGGTTCTATTTTGCTAACTGCTAGTGAAGGACCAGCGTTTATGGACCCTGGCGATCCTGGCATGGGGTAATATTAGTTATAATATAGAGGCTGCTGAGTACACGGCAGCCTCTTTTCTATGTTTTTTATAGTTAGGTAAGGTGTAAGAGCCTTGCCAGGCACATGAGGTGATTTCGACTTGGTTCGGGCGTCTTCCTCTCCCGACGTTGAATGGACGCACTTCCTTGTGGGTCTGTACCAACGTCAAATGCCCTGCTATCCGCAAGAACCAGAGAGGCGAACCGCTAGAATTGCGTGTTCAAGTGCTAAAATCAGCTAATTACACGCAAAAAGTTATAATTTCTTAGCTTCCAGACAAGGAATTCGAGAATAAGTCGGCGAATTAGAAGTTTAACTACTATATTTAAAAATGAGGTATTTCATATGAACCTATATTGCCAAGGTGCCTTTCACCAGTTGGAAGTAGTCATCGCATCGCTCTCTGAAATTATTGGACAGTTGAAAGATGAGGACTTATTTTTTCGCCCGACACAAGAGAAGTTCTCGATTGGAGAAATTCTTACACACTTAGCCATTATCCCAGCAGCAGATGGCAAAGTGCTCGAGGAAGCCACCGAGGAAGACATGATTGCTTTTTACAGTTCGGTTACGCTAACGACAACTTCAGAAATATCAGAAACCCTATATGAGCATTTCGCTTTATTAAAAACTCAATTTGAAAGTTACACAGAGCAACACCTGTTCACACAAACTACCTCGTGGTGGGGAGTGACATACACACGATATGAATGGCTTCTTGAAATTATAGCCCACATGTATCACCACCGCGGTCAGCTTCATGCGATGCTCGTTCATACCTACAACAAGGACCCCGAGGTACTATTATTCGAATAGGCCGCTTATCTTAGTAGCATTTTTTAATTGAAAATGAATACACTCAATTGATAGTTGAGACTCTTTATATCCATTATAAATATAGAACAAATCACTAAATTGTCTATAAATAGCTTCATAGAGGTTCTAGTCCACATTCGACAAATTATTTAATTATATTTATTATAAATAAATATTGATTTTTATGAGATTCATATTATAATGATTATTGTAGAATATGTTGAGAGGGGACCGAAATAATGACAGACCACAACCGTAAACCACATTTAACAAACAGTGCTGGCGCTCCCGTCGGCGACAACCAGAATTCAATCACAGCAGGTTCTAGAGGGCCTACTTTAATACAAGATGTACATCTATTAGAAAAGTTAGCACACTTTAATCGTGAACGTGTTCCTGAGCGTGTTGTACACGCCAAAGGTGCAGGAGCTCATGGCTATTTTGAAGTAACAAATGATGTTACTTCCTACACGAAAGCGAAATTTTTGGACGAAGTCGGTAAACGCACTCCAATGTTCGCCCGTTTTTCGACAGTTGCGGGTGAAAAAGGCTCCGCTGACTCTGTCCGTGACCCTCGTGGATTTGCGCTGAAGTTCTATACTGAAGATGGAAACTATGATTTGGTGGGGAACAATACTCCGGTCTTTTTCCTAAGAGATGCTATTAAATTCCCGGACTTTATTCATACGCAAAAGAGAAATCCTGCTACGAATTTGAAGGATCCGAATGCAGTGTGGGATTTCTTCTCACTTTCACCTGAGTCGCTGCATCAGGTAACGATCCTTCATTCTGACCGTGGAATTCCTGCTACATTTCGTCATATGGACGGATTCAGCAGTCATACTTTTAAATGGACGAATGCAGAAGGTGAATCCGTTTGGGTGAAATATCACTTTAAAACAGAACAAGGGATTAAAAATATAGATGAAGCTACAGGTACACGTTTAGCTGGAGAAAATCCTGATTTTCATACACAGGATCTGTATGCGGCGATCGAAAATGAGGAGTACCCTGCTTGGAAGGTCTATGTGCAAATTATGCCACTTGAAGATGCGGACACGTACCGCTTTGATCCATTTGATGTGACTAAAGTTTGGTCACATAAGGATTATCCTCTCGTTGAGGTTGGTCGTATGGTACTTGATCAAAATCCGAAGAACTTCTTTGCTGAGGTAGAGCAGGCCACGTTCTCCCCAGGTGCACTTGTTCCTGGAGTTGATGTGTCACCTGATAAGATGCTGCAGGGTCGTTTGTTCGCCTATTCTGATGCGCACCGTTATCGTGTTGGGGCAAATCATGAAGCCCTACCTATCAACCGTCCCCGTGCTCAAGTGAATAATTATCAGCGTGATGGCTTTATGCGCTTTGACGACAATGGCGGTGGGCAGCCGAATTATGAGCCGAACAGTCTTGGTGGCCCCGAGGAGCAACCTGACAGTAAACAAGCAGCTTATGAAGTGTCTGGACTTGCTGATAGTGTTAGCTATGATCATCATGACCACTACACACAAGCTGGTGACCTGTACCGCTTGTTGAGCGAGGATGAACGCACACGTCTAGTTGAAAATATTGTTGGTTCCATGAAACCCGTGGAAAGAGATGAAGTCAAACTTCGTCAAATCGAACACTTTTATAAAGCAGACCCAGAATACGGCACACGCGTAGCAGAAGGCCTTGGCCTGCACGTTCCACAAGAAGCTTAAAATTGGAATTATACCCCACCTCAGGTCATCCATAATTTGGATGACCTGAGGTGGGGAAAATATACAAAATTACATAGTTTTATTGATTGGCTTTTTTCTTTTTACGTTTACCTTGACCTAGAGAGGTTTGGATATCCTCTTTGTAGGCATAGGAAAACAGTAAGGATACTAAAATACCTCCACCAATCAAATTACCGATACTTGCCGGTATAAGATTGAGAAAAACATATTCATACCACGTGTATTGATCTGAAGCAAGAATCCCCATACTAAAGTAGCCCATGTTTGCTGCACTGTGTTGGAAGTTCCCGGCTACGAATAATACGACAGGCAGTATAGTGCCCAGCACCTTCCCGGTAAAATCCCGGGCTGCAGTTGTTAAAAAGGCAGCCATTCCGATCAACCAATTGGCCAATATACCTGACACAAGTACTTGAAACCAGCCTTTTACACCATGATCCAGAAATTTCATTTTATGATCCAAGTACATAGAAAGCTCCGAGTAGAATTCCGGTGCAAGAGAGCCCGATATTTGTATTAAAACAGCAACTAAGAAAGCGCCGATAATATTACCGATATAGGTGGCATACCAAAATCGGTAAATGCTTTTTTTCATCAGGTTCGCTTTATTAAACAAGTAAGAAGGGAGAAGGACATTAATTTCAGTGAAAAGAACAGCTCCTGAAACAAATACCATCGCATAACCTGCAGCAAAACCTAATCCCGATAGCAGATGGTAGATCCCTTTTGTCTCAACACCAACGGCTAACAATACAGAAAAGACTGCCCCAAACGTCATGAACGATCCAGCTGTCATGGCTAGTAGAAACTGGCCGCTGAATGGTTTACTTAGGTGATCTCTCCCTTTTTCCCCAAATTCATCAATAATTTGAGAAGGAATATAGAACTGACGACTTGGACGGTCAACCTTTCCATTAGATGTAACGTCTTGTTCTTTGGCTTGATTTTTCTCTTCATCAGCCATGGTATCATCCTCCAATTCTTCTGATATACCCGAATTTATAAAAGGGTAACCTGACCAGGTATATTTTTAGACCCATCGGTGCACATTACTAAACACAATACCCCTATGAAGGAGGGCTCACATGCCTAGTAGAGATAAGGTTTGTCTAGCCTGCGATGGCCGAGGATTGCTTATGGATGATGAAGAATGGCATTATACTTGTAAAATTTGTGACGGGAATGGGTTTATGCCTCAGAGTACGAATGTAGCCAACAGACAGCTAGCAGATGTTGATGAAACAAACCGCATTTTAGATTAGAAAAAGAAGGACTGGTCCGATGGCCAGCCCTTCTTTTTATGATTGATTTAATTTTTGCCTGGGAATCGAAGGCTGTTGTATTTCAATATTTCTCTTATCCAGCTGGCTGGTTAACTGAACAGCAGCACTCCCCAATTGATCCAATCGATTTAGAACATCTTGATCTAAAAGCTTACCTTCGTCAAAATGACCGTTATGGACGTACACACCGCCTGGTACGACATGTGCTCGAAAGTAATTAGCGAGGGGGTTCAATTGATGGTCAATGACTAAATAATGGTGAAAACTACCTCCAGTTGCAATAAACCCAATTGCCTTTCCCCTTAATGAGTCATTCGGGATAAGATCAAATACGTTTTTTAAAGCCCCTGTCAAGGAAGCACGGTAGACGGGTGTCCCGATAATCAGTGCGTCAGCTTCCACAATCAAATCAATCAAGGCTTTTGTGTCGCCTTCATATAGTGAAGGTTCACGTCCATCACATAACACTGTGTCATATTCCCCAAGATGGACAAGCTCAGTCACCACCTTAGGGTCGGCTGATTTAGCAGCTTCAACAGCTCGTTTTACGGAGAGCCATGTCTTGGAACTTAACGTCACGCTTCCAGACAGTCCTAATACCTTCATGCAAAAATTCCCTCAGCTTTAAGTTGCACTTCCTTATCTTTCACCAGCGGAATCACTTCTTTTCCGAATCGTTCAAGGTCTTGTTCATAATGGAAATGTGCAGTAAGAATAAGGTCGACACCTATTTTTTTTAGTTCAATAATACGGTCTGCTACCTGCTCTGCTGTCCCAATCAGCCCCGTTTTAAACCCATCATTATACTGAACGAGATCTTCATAGGATGAATTAGCCCACATGCCTTGGCTGTCTTGCGTTGATTGACCCGCTTCTTTAACAGATTGTCTAAATCCTTCGACTGCGTCTTCATCTGCGGCATGGACGATATCGTTTAACTGCTGGTATGCTTCCTCCTCAGAATCCCTCACGATCGCAAACCCATGAGCAGCAAACTTCACTTCCCTTCCTTCCTGTTGAGCCAGCTCACTTACCTCGTCTATTTGTTTTTTGAATCCTTCAAGTGTATTGCCATTCATAAAATAATAATCGGACACACGGGCAGCCATTTGCTTAGCTGCTGTCGAGTTTCCTCCTTGGAAGATCGGCAGCTCGCCACCTTGAACCGGTTTAGGTTTCGATGGTGCCTCATTTATTTTGTAAAAATCGCCACTGAACGATGCCTCCTCCTTTGTCCAAAACTCGCGGAGTACACGAATAAACTCTTCAGATCGGCGATAGCGCTCATCATGCTCAAGCCATGGTTCTCCAAACCCTGTAAACTCCTGCTTAAACCAGCCACTAACAACGTTCACAGCAGCTCTTCCATTACTAATCTGATCTAACGTTGACAGCATTTTGGCATAAACAGCTGGATGCCAAAGCCCCGGGTGAACAGCAGAGATCAACTTTAAGCGATCCGTCACTGCGGCTAGTGCCGAAGCCAGCGTAATCGCTTCAAGCTGATTCTCAGCCCCATAGCTTGCAAAGAACCTCGTCTGGAGCAAAGCTAAATCGTAATTGGATTCTTCAGCAATTTGTGCATACCTCTTATTCGCTTCAAAACTCCAATCCGTTTGCTGTGGAAGCTTCGAAACAACTAATCCTCCACTGACATTCGGAACCCAATACGCAAATTGTAAATTTCCCATTTTTCAACCGTCTCCTTTTAGTGTGTGTTCAAAAAGTTGCCAAATTAGAAGCAAGAAAGTCGAGGCAGAGTAGTTTTGAGCACCTAGGAAATCTTCCCCGAATTGGCTTCGCACGACAATGAAAAGTGTCCTTCTTTTCCAAGGAACGGACTTGCACAGGACGTGCACAACGTAGAAGTTCCACTGATGTTTTCTGATACGTGAGTAGCGAGGTAACTTCAGGTTAACTTCTTCTTCGCTACCTTGCATCGAGGAATTTCCTTCTAGATAGGCGCGTAGATGCAGGTGCTCACGCTCTTCAAAAACAAGCCAACGAAGAGATTCGCCTCTTATCATTTGGTGACTTTTTCAACAACCTCTTTTTTAAAAAGTAAAGTAGACGGACACTATACGATCATGGTACATTGAAAATAATGGTCGCTAATGTCCGCATGTACCTAAGCGCATGTATAGACTAAACGATCAGACAAGACAAAGGGTGTGGCCGCACCTTTTGTCTTTTTTTCATTCAAATAAAAAACCCTTTCCTGCTGCACGAAGCAAGAAAGGGCGTATAAGACGGAAACAACCGTACTAGAAACGTCCTTCTCATCTTCGGATACACACATCCACTGAATTTGGCACCATGCAAATGCTGGTTGCCGAGACATCGCAGGGTCAGTCCCTCCGCCTCTCTTGATAAGAAGTGTTCGCTATTTAATTGAATGATTAGACCCTATCATAATTCCTAAATGATTTCTTGTCAATCCATTATCGAAATATTTACATAATTAATAGACCTTCAAGGTTTCCCTTACCTTCTGCACCCTCATCTCTGCTAAAAACTCTCATTCAACCTTCACCCAAACCCTCAAATATACATGATACCAAAAAAAGCATAAGCAGCTGCTCATGCTTTTTTGTCGTCCCCCGTTACTCACTCGCGAAGGAACTTTCGTCATCAATCGGATTTTCTGATTTTCTTACTAAGGCAATGATTCCTGCGATTAGAAAGGCAAGTCCGCCAAACAGACCAAAGCCAATGGTACCGATTGTTGTAACGATTCCGGTAATAATTAAAATAATCCCAGCAGGCTTCGGCTTCTTATTCCCTTTAAGAAAGACAACTGCCACAATTCCAAGAATGACCGCTACTAGCGCCGAAATAATAATAATCCATGTCACCGAGGCAACACCTTCCATTATTTGATCAACTGAGATTTGAGCTTGTTCCATGTTTTGATCTTGATTCAGAATACTTTGCATATCCGCTCTCCACCCTGGATTATCTTGCACATTTAGAAAGACTAAACTTAGCACTGCTGTCAGGCCATAAATAACCAAACCAATAACTGTAAAAACGATTTCTACAATTCGCTTCATTCTACTCACGCTCCTTTAGATATTATGCGTTCGTTATATCCCGCTTAGAAAAGAAAAACCACGACAACCCAAGGAACAGGATTAAATAGGCGATCAGAACTGTCACAGAAAAGCCTAGTGTTAAATCAGATATAACTGGAGTACCCGTGAAAAACTGATTCAAATTCGTGTTGGCGAACAGGATCAACTTCGCCCACTCTTTTCCGCTAAAGAACGCTACAATTGCATTTCCAGACATCATTAGGAAAATCGCCACCCCAATCGCAAGAGAACTATTTCTGAAAATGGCAGAAACCATAAAGGCAAACGTTGCCATCATCAGCAAATTGACCGAGCTCAATACGTATTGTGATAACGTAAGCTGAAAGATTGGCGACTGTTGAATCTCCTCACCCTGCCAATACAAAAATGGTTCCGTCAAACTTTCAAACCCAAATAGGACCGAACCTATTAAAAAAGATAGCACATATAAAAATAATAGCATGGAAACCGCAAAAATAAGTACAGAAACATATTTTGATGCCAAAATCTTTGTCCGTGAAATCGGTCGTATGAGTAACAGCTTAATTGAGCCCCACTTAAACTCATTCGCAACCGTCCCTGCAGCTACAATGATCGTCAGTAAACTAATGATGGAAATATTCGCACGGTTGTCTTGCACGAAATTCCATACGTCATAGCCACCAGGCTTAATATCGTTTTCGATCCGATATTCATTCATAGCCATCGTTTGCTCGTTAAAGGGCGACGCAAACTCTTGCTCCTCCATTTGCTTTTGAAGCTGTTCGTTCTCAGCCTGAAGTTCCTGTTTCCAATCATCTCCTGTCGCTTGATTGTCATCTGTGATGGATTGATCGATCTTCATAAATACACCGAACCCGATAATAAAGACAGCAAGAACAATGTACATGACCCATGTTGCAACTTGTGAATATGTCTTCATTTGTTCATTTTTAACTAACTGGATAAAATTACTCAATGGCTCCCTCTCCAATCAAATCAAGGAATTTATCCTCTAATGTGGAACGATTCACATTCACGCTGAAGACATCAATATTTTGCTCGACAAGCTTGTTAATGATCACAGGTACCTCATCTCTCTTTATAGAAAACGTCAACTCATTCTGTTGCTGTTTGACGGAACCACCTACAAACTCTTGCAAAATCTCATAAGCATCGATGATTGGTAGAGCCTCAATGGTCACTTCCTTTTGATCGGATTGCTGCAATGCATCATGAACAGACTGGATGGAGACAAGTTCGCCATTTTTTATAATCCCGATCCGGTCACACATCATTTCCATTTCAGATAGAATGTGACTTGAAACAATGACCGCCACACCCTCTTCTTCAGCAAGTCTTCTTATGTATGAGCGGATTTCACGAATTCCTGACGGGTCAAGGCCATTCGTCGGTTCATCCAGAATGAGAATGGAAGGATTGTGGAGCAATGCCTGGGCTATACCAAGCCGCTGCCTCATTCCCAGCGAGTACTTCGACACTTTGTCCTTAATCCTTTTTTCAAGCCCAACAAGACGGATAACTTCCTGAATCCGCTCCTTGCTGATCCCCGGTACCATACGCGAGTAGTGAATAAGATTCTTCCATCCCGTCATAAATGGATACATCTCTGGATTTTCAACGATGCCGCCAACATAACGAATCGCTTTTTTAAAGTCTTTCTTTACACTATGTCCTTTTATCACGACATCTCCATCTGTCATGCTCATTAACCCAACCATCATTCGAATGGTTGTCGTCTTTCCTGCTCCATTCGGACCTAGAAAACCAAACACTTCTCCACTATAGATTTCAAAATCCAGGCCCTTTATAATTGGTTTATTACGAATTGACTTTGTCAGATTCTTTAACTGCATTACGGGTTCTGCCATATCCAACCCCCTCCCTCTCTTAACACGTCCACTTATTCTACGATCATCATTGGAACACGTTTCAAAAAATTACTATTTTTTATGAAAAGCTGATTGAATCTGTGTCAATCCCATTTCCTTAAGGAAGCCCAGAGTCGTTTAAGCTTTCTCCCCACTAGATTTTGGTCTTGTTGCTTTTGCCATTCGTTGTAGCTGGCAATGCCTATAAGCAAAAGTCCCGCTACGAGCAAGTAAAACCACCATGGCATATTGCCCCAGTACGGACGAGTTTGATAAATAACATTGAATATCAATACACCCATTCCCACGAAAAAGTAAGCCTTAATACGGAGCTGCATACCGACAATCATGGAAAGCAATGATAGACTGCCAATAATCCATGCATCCCAGATGGTATGACTGAAAATAGCATCAACCACTAAATAAGCCGAGATCCCTAACAATAAGCACAGTTGTACATAGTTAATGATTCTTCTATAATCCACCCACGTACGCTGACGCAGATAAACCATCACACCTATTAGCGGAAGAACCTCTAGTTCCGCCTGTATCAAATTAGTCCATAGCTCACTATATTCATAAATGACAAGTAAATAAGCTGGATAGATGCTTAGTACACTTAGCGTTTCAAAAATGGCTGCAGCGATTTGAATGCCCGATCTCAGTCGATTCAACATAAACCATAAACTTAGTAACAGGTATGGAACAATTTGAAGCCACACTGTCATATTCACCTGTAGAAAGGTAGCAAAAAACGGAATGTAAAGCAGGGCCACCCATGTAAAGCTGTCTAAGATGATAGAGTTCTTCTCTTTTTCAACTAAATGACTGTACATAAGCCGTCCCATTACAACCAGCACGGCAAAACTGGCAATTAACAACACGAGCATCACTTGACGGTCAATGATCATACGGTATTCTTCCCACATCGACAGGATCGCCAGTAAAGGAAGAACATTGACCCATGACCACTTTCTGTACAAGATGAAAAAGCTGGTAAGTGCCACGTAAGCAATGATCGGCACTAGATCTGCTGCTTGCAGTAAATCCGGCTGATAAATGATCGTGTACACCCCGATAAGGGAAAACGGTATGAGATACCAATCAACCCTTCTCCTCCACAAGACAGGTAATCCTAGCCAAATGAGCGATAGAACCACACTCGTAATCATAAATGAATAAGGGGCGGGTACTGCCTGAAATATGTCATAGTAGCCACCTATATTTGTAATTAGGAAGAAAAGGGTAGTAAAGCTAGCATAGAGAAAGACTTTCACTTGCCACTCCTGCCTTTTCACTAAACTGCTATAGACATACACGGCAATCGGAACTATTAGGATAAATGGAGTTAATCTCATAGAAATCGTTAGTTCTAGCAAAATGATAGCTGTAAGGATAACCATCGATCCATGAGCAAGCCAAAAGAAATACGGGTTCATATCAGGCCACTTCTTACCGCCTAAAGAACCGATGGCAATGAGTAACACCGGAGCGGCAATCATAAACATTAAAATGTCCGGTAATTCATGTAATGTCAGCAATGGAAGCAATGACACATAAAAGGCCAGCACAGTGAGTGAGACGACAATCCATAGCTGTGATACATTCGATCGGCGAACAAGCCATATAAACACAGCGATCCCTGCAGCGAGAATAATAGCCCGCATCCAATCAGCTTTAACACCTGTACCATTTAGCAAAAAGAAAATGGATAACGCATACGAAGATTGGCCGATATAAAACGTCGACATCGAAAAATCTTCTTCCTTCGCCCTGCTAAACCCTTCACTGATTGCTAATAGCAACAATCCAGTAACAGCAAAATGGGCGGCTTCTCCGTAAACATTCCGTAAGCCGTCAATGTGTTCAACAAGAAGGAAATAAACAGGAACCATTGCCGTAAACCAACTGAGAGGCTGGGCCCATACGGCCGTATCCATTACCTCCTTTACATTTGATTTCTTAAATGCCAGATAAGCCCATATTCCTAATGCAAACAACATAGCCGCCGTTTCACCATATTGATTCGTCTGAGCGGAAAAACCAATGCAAATGATCATAATAATGACTGACGTATAAAAACTACTTTCCTTAATGGGCAGGAACCACCGGTGCTTAGCCCATAGACCAAAGTAAAGTAGGAACGCACTCGCCACCGTAAACAAGAACAACTCAATACTCACAAAATCACTAACCGCTACCACCCATAACTGCCAGGCAGCAGCAAAAATAAAAACTGGCGTTAAGTACTGGAAGACCTGTTGTTTAACAAGGTAGGAAAGCACACCATAATTAAGCGCGACAATTAAGTAGGATAGAAACAGTAGCAATGAACCATCTTCAGCTTGGATAAGAATCCCCTTATAACTCACATAAATGAAGGCGAAAAATGAGATCCCCCACTCGTGTACATGAAAGCCTTGTTAACAAACGTGTGGCTTCTCCAGGCATACGCGAACCCAATGTATAACAATCCCGCCGCACCATAAACGACTAAATCAACACTCTGCAACACTGAGTGCTCAACTAACTGATATACTCCGTAAGCAAGCAGGGCAGAAAAAACAAACTGGTACTCCTTCGTTTTGTAGACAAACACCATCGCCATATAAAGGCTGGCTGTCAGCAATAAATTGAAGCTGTAGAACAGTTCATTTTCGAAAAGTACCAGCATGAGCAATGTGGATAAAATCAAGTTTGCCTGTGTATATAATGGAACCTCTGTCATAAAAAGCTGTAACTGCTTCCTTTCTTTATACTGATGGTGGAATAATAATAAAACACCATTAAACACCATAAGCAAAAGATAGAAGGCATCTACAGGCAGCTCTAAGGCACTTAAACCAAACCCAACTGTAAGGGAGGAGAAAATAAACGAAATCCATACGAATAGACGGGAATGGTGCATATAGGCATTTCGAATATATAATGGAAGCGGAAGAACTGCTCCCATCAACCCCAATACGTACCTGCCGTCGCCATATAGAGATAAGTAATTTCCGAGAAGTTCAAAATAGCCAATCGCCAGAATAACAATAGGAACTAGCATACTTCCAAGTGTCAAAAAGGCGAATGCCGTCTGTTCAATACGTAAATATTTTCTTGAAATAAAGCTTAAACCTAGGAAAAACAACGATACAAATGAGATCGAGAACACCTTCATAACTGACCCCATCTGCTCCCATTGGCTTGTCGCTAAAACTAGTCCGCTAATCAGCAAGAGAACAACACCAAGAATTAGCGACCAAGTGATATTTCGTTCCCTTACTTGTTCTCTGGTACGGACTTTCTTAGGCTTTTGCTGCTTAGCAGGTTTCTCTTTTGGCTGCGTTTCCCTCTCATCAGGGGCTGTCACTTGGGATAGAGTCTCTTGTTTAACAGCTGGTTCACTTACAGCCTGCCGACTCTTCACATAATGATCGTGTGCATCGGTTAACCGCTTATATTCATCTCTAGTTATGTATTGTTTTTCCCTCAGACCCCTTAACTCTTTACGAAACGCTGCTGCAAGTTGCTGACGAGAAAACCCATCCATTCATTCCTCCCCCTTTACCATTGTTTTCTAATTGTAATATTACGCCCACAAACAAGGATGATCAACCTGTTTTTTCCATCTAGTTTACCTTATGTGCCTAACAATGGAAGTAACCATCATTCTTTGATAAAATCAATGTAATGAATGCAGTGAGGGGGAATGAAAATGAAGATCGTGTCCATAGAGCCGACACCCAGCCCTAACTCAATGAAAATTAACTTGAATGAAGAATTACCAAACGGGGAAACCCGTAACTATAAACAGGGGGATCGTTTGGAAGCGGCCCCTGACTTCATTGCACAGCTTTTTGACATTGAAGGTGTGAAAGGTCTGTATCATGTTACAAACTTTATTGCTTTAGAACGCCACGCTAAAGTAAGCTGGGAGGCCATCCTGCCAGAGGTTCGTTCCATTTTTGGTTCAGAAGAAACGTCTGATCTTGCTCCTCAAAACAATCAAAAAACCCCTGATGATTCTTTCGGTGAGGTAAAGGTGTTTGTCCAAATGTTCCGCGGTATCCCGATGCAAGTAAAGCTTGAAGATGGCGATGAAGAGAAACGTATCGGTCTGCCGGATATGTTTATGGAAGCAGCGATGGAAGCGGCCCCTGCCTCTCCAAACATGATTATGGAGCGAAAATGGGTTGAACAAAACCCACGTTATGGCGATCCAGATGAAATCGGTGAGCAAGTGAAAGAAGAACTTACAGCCAGTTACGATACTCATCGATTGAAGACCCTGGTGAAACTTGCCTTTGAAGAAGATACGAGTGAAACAGAGTCGGCCCCCAATCAAAGAGTTTCTATCGAGGTGCTGGACGATCCTGATTGGAAAGTCCGTTATGCTGCCCTTGACAGAATGGATCCAACGATAGAAGATTTACCGGTATTAGACAAAGCGTTGGGTGATGCCAAAGCCTCGATAAGGCGTTTAGCTACGGCTTATTTAGGCATGATTGAAGAACCAGACACTCTACCGTATCTTTACAAAGCCTTAAAGGACAAAACCGTAACAGTAAGGCGAACTGCCGGAGATTGCTTGTCTGATCTCGGCTTTAAAGAAGCCATGCCTGAAATAATTAAATCCCTATCTGACAGTAACCGATTAGTCAGATGGCGTGCGGCTATGTTCCTTTATGAACTGGGGGACGAAACAGCTCTTCCTGCTTTAAAAAAGGCATCCGATGATCCCGAGTTTGAAGTCCGCATGCAAATCAATATGGCGATTGAACGAATTGAAGGCGGCGAAACAGCAAAAGGTTCCGTCTGGCACCAAATGACACAAGCTACTAAACAAAAATAATAGGAGGCTTATTATGAATCCATATGAAGCGTATATGAAAGAAATATCCCAACCGATGAGAGATGAGCTGACAAAAGCAGGTTTTTCCGAATTAACAACACCTGCATCTGTTGATGAATTCATCAGTTCAACGAAAGGAACATCCCTTGTGGTAGTCAATTCTGTGTGCGGTTGTGCAGCAGGACTAGCTCGTCCTTCCGCTAGGGAATCACTGGCTAATGAGAAAAAACCGGAACACCTTGTGACCGTCTTCGCTGGACAAGACCGTGAAGCGACAAGTCGTATGCGTGATTATTTAGAAGGCTATGAACCTTCTTCTCCATCTATGGCCTTATTAAAAGATGGACAAGTCCTTCATTTTATTCCCCGGGAAGAAATTGAAGACCATGACGTTGAAGAAATTGTAAGTAATTTAACCTCTGCTTATAACGAACATTGCTAAGGCTATCATTGCCGCTGCCTTCTAAGGTAGCGGTTTTTATTTTCCAAAAAAATTGTTAGGCTTCGTCGTTATTTCCCGGGAAATGTCTGTTAATGTGATGATATGGGTATAGTAAGGGATTCATCAGCTTGTATATCTGAGGTCTTTGTTACGCAAAAATCATACTTCCATTTTTAACATATCAAAAATGCCAAATACAGTATGTAAAAGGTTAGAAAAAGACAAAAACAGACACAATTCAGCTTCTGGAATTGTGTCTGTCTTTTATGATGAGATCCCTGTTTCAGTAATATCCAGTGTCACATTTACATCCACGGGTGTATCAGGGTATATATCGCTCCACTTCTTCATATTAACATTCCTTTTGCGGTTTTCTAACGTAATTCCAAGTCCTAGAGGATCAATATTATTCTCCTGGAATTGTTGAATCAATGCCAGACATTGTTCTTCAAAAAACTTGTTAAATTCCTTTTCCATATTACGTATACGCTTGGGATCTGAACCTTCATCCAAGTTAGAAATTTCGTTTAAGATTCCTCTCATGTCAATTTCTATCAAAAATCTGGGGTTTTCAGCCCCGCCTTCTATATAATATTCCACTTCTGAATTGATATTTTCTATCATAATCCCTTCTCCTTGGAATTGAATTTCTTGCACCCCATCGGTCACTCTTTCTTTCATCATCTTAAAGAATAAGCTCTTTGAATAAGGAATAGTAAGGGCTAACTTCGCTTCATCTAAAAAGGCAATTCCTTCTATTTTAATATGGTCCTTTGATTTTTTCAGGTAAGGGAGAAACCCGTCAATTCCATTTCCATAATAGGAATGTAAAAAGGTGTGCAAGCTAGTGTTCGGGAAGTTGCTCCGCATGTTGTGATCTATAATACCCATTATATACTTTGCAGTAGTCTCATTTTGTTCATATTTCCCTTCGATCATTCCCTGCGGTTCGCCATTTACAATTGCAAGAAGGATGTCTCTGCCGATCCGTGGATCACGAGTTATAGAATCAATGAATTTGGAAATATCGTGCTTGGCGAGTCTGTCACTAAATAGGGTGACAGCCATTTTCCCTGTAGATACTGGTTTAGATGATTTTGTCTGCAGCTTAGCATGGATATTTTTTACTGTATCTGCTGTACTTGTTAAATAGATTTCACTGGCTGCTGCTTTTTGTTCACCCTTTGTGTACTGGACAATAGCAAAAGTTCCTTTAATTTGGTTTTCATCAATATAGTCGTATCCAGCAAGTTGAACGATGGCGGCATCTTCTATACTAACATTGGGCATACAACTGGTAAGTACCATTGAAGAAGCAACTAATAAGGGAACTAACCATTTATACTTCATTTCGATTCCTCACTTTAGTTATGATCTTCGAAAGACAGAACAAGACTGGGATGTATAACAAGACATAAAGGCCGACTTGACTTGTGAAACTGTTGAGAGTGTCAATCGTATGTCGGGTTTTTAATAATCCACTCGCAACGAAGAGAATCGCACAAAACAGCCAAAGGACATATCTTTGTTTTATTTTAAACACACGTTTTGGTATACGACTTGCTCCCCACAAAGCCAAGGCTATATTCGGCAACACCACATAAAACCACATTGCTACACCGACATACTCAAAACGCTCAACAAAGGGAAACTCGACAATCTTCCACAGGGTGATCGTCCCCCAAATAACGTATTGGAGTTGTCCTTCACTGAAGTAAATAAACGAAGTAATTGCTGTGATTAAATAAATTAAAACAGTAAAAAACACCCCGAAATGTGCCCACTTTTTAGAGGCATGCGGATTTTTGATAAAAGGATAGAAAATCAACAGTAATTCGATACCGAGAAAACTTAGGATACTTTGTTTAGTAGCAGCAAGCAGCTCTGGAATACTGTGCTCAACAACAGGGTAAAGACTAGTCACATCACCCTCTAGGATCGGATAAAATTTAAGAAGTAAAATCGGAAGGCCCAAGATGACACTAATTAAGCACATGCCTGTTACCACCCGAAATCCACTAGCTACGAAGTAATATACAAGTAAGATAGTTGCAAACGAGAAAAGCCAAACTTGTAATTCTGGGAAAATCCAAACTTGGATAACCTCAATAAATGTTCTTAGAACGGTAAGCGTCAGTAAAAGAAAATAGATGCTAAAAATCAGACTGAGAAAACCACCGATATACTTACCGAAGATATTCTTATGAACCGATACAATATCTCCTTTACTGTCTTGAAGAATGTGATAGGTCATCCATAGTAGAATATGAATAAATAAGCCACCGATTAATATTGAAATCCAAGCATCAAAACCTGCATACTTGGCAATATAACTTTCAAAGCCAAGAATACCGACACCGACCTGCATAGCATGGATTAAAAAAAAGACATAGGTGGGTGTAACTAAGAAATTTTCAGGTATAGAGAGACCTTCTTTGGGCGTTGTTAGCTTATTCATCAATATCCCTCTTTCCCTTGACACGTTTTGGGTCAAAACGGGCTGAATGAACTGGACGAGTTTGCATAGGCCTTTTCTTTTGTCTGCTAAAAGGCAATCGGATAAATGCATCCTTTAAATCATTAAACCTTAGTGGATACAAGGGTGCAAAAAAGGGTCTCCCTATAGACTTTAGATTCATTAGATGTCCAATAAAGAATGCCATGCACATCGTAACACCGATTAATCCCCACATTTGTGCCCCGATGATAAACGGAAAGCGAACAAGCCGCACCGTGTTACCAATTTGATACACAGGCGTGGTAAACGAGGCAAGCGCTGCTAGCGCAACAATAATTAACAACACATTACTTGTCATACCTGCCTCAACTGCAGCAGTTCCGATAACAATACCACCAACGATACCAATCGTTTGTCCGATTTTTGTTGGAAGCCGCGCTCCCGCCTCTCGAAGTAATTCGATCGTTAATTCCAGAATGATAACCTCGAGAATCGGAGGGAACGGTATGTCAGCCCTTGAAGAAATAATTGTTGCTAGTAACTCTTGTGGTATCATCTCATGATGATAGGTTAATACCGCAACATATAAAGGCGTGCTAAGCACGGAAAATAAGATGGCCAATAGTCGAATCAAACGGAATACTGTCGCTAAATGCCAGGGTAAAAAGTAATCATCCGAGGATGAGAAGAACTCAACGATTGTTGTTGGGCAAACTAAGGCATGAGGCGAACCATCTACAACCACTCCAACTTTGCCTTCTACAAGGGTCCCAACAATACGGTCTGGTCGTTCGGTGTCTAGAAATTGCGGGAACGGCGAACTCGAATTATCCGCTATCATTTGAGTGATAAATGAACTGTCGATAATTTGGTCATATTGAACATCATTTAAACGTTGCAAAACCGTATTCACGTTCTCTTTGTTTGCTATACCATCGATGTAAACAACTGCAATGCGTGTTTTTGTTAATTTGCCAACGTTTACTTCTCTCATTGTTAATTCTGGTATCGGCAAACGTTTACGAATAAGGTTTATGTTCGTATCCAATGACTCAACAAACGCTTCCTTAGGCCCTACGACACTAAACTCTACTTCCGGAATACTAATGTTACGGCTTTTATTTTTGGTTGCAGGAATAAGAAGCGCTTCCTCATCCCCTTCCTGCATTTGAATCACGATATAGCCGCGTGTGATTTTTTCTTTTACTTCTGTCAACTGTTGTGTAATATAGATGTTCTCAACAGGCAGCCTCTCTTTTATATCTTCCAAAGACAATAACGTATGTTTTTTTAAGATAGGCAATACTGATTCATTCAGAAACTTTGAACCACTCAATGTCTTATAATAGGAAAGAACACAGCTAGTCCGACTGCTGTGTTGGTAGATAATAAAGTCCTTTGACTGCTTCAACATTTCGTATAAGTCTTGAAACGATTTCTTTTGTTCTTGACCTTGCTGTTTTAGCGTCTCTTGTGGTTGATGATTTCCCTTGCCCTTCTCCTTCTTTTTCCTCGTCCAATTAAACATTAGAAATCTCCTTATCATACAATATGTACGGTGGCAAACTAGCTCGATTGTATGAACACGTCGGTTTTAAATTGCATCCGCAAAAGTAAACGATTTGTCTGCCTTTTATCCTTTACGTAAAGGTTATAAATTATACTTTTTAGGAGAGGATAATGGTGACTTGGCTAAGAGGAGGAAGTAATGTGTTACAGATCCTTATATATATAAGTCCACTGGTTTTAATCCTATCGTTCTTTATCTCTGTGTTTTTCTTAATGGATGGATTGGCGAAGTTTTTTTTGTTTACCTATATACTTTGGATTATGACAATACCTTTCATCCTTCTTTATAGAGAAGAAGTTAAGATTAGCAAAAGAAAAGATACAGAAGACGAGATTTGGTAGACGATTCCCGTGAAAATAAACCCGGAATAGTACTGGTTATTTGGGCAAAAATAGTTAAAACCATGTAAAAGTGAGGGATTATTTTGGATAAACTACCTTTAACGGCCAATGAACTCGGAATGCTTTGGACACAGTATGTTCAAAATAGTATGGTCGACCAAATATTAAGGTATTTTTTAGAAACAGTAGAAAATGAAAAAACTAAATCTGTTATTGAAGAAACATTAGCGATCTCAATAGATACAGCTAAAGAGAGCAAACGTTTACTAGTAGAGGATGGAGCACCTGCTCCTAAGGGCTTCAATGAGCAAGATGTTGACCTTAACTCACCAAAGCTTTTTACAGATTCCTTTATGTTGACATTTATTGAACATATAGGAAAAGCGGGAGTAGCTACTAATGGACTTTCTTTAGGGTTCTCGGTTAGAAAAGATGTTAGAGACTTCCTGAGTGAAACCACCAGAAAAACGATCGATTTATTCAATCATTGCATAGACACATCGCTATCAGAAGACGTATATATCCGTGCTCCCCAGGTTGATGTTCAGAGTGAGGCAGAGTACGTGCAAGGAAAGAAATACTCAAGTCCGTTTAAAAAAAGATCGTTAAATACAGTAGAAATCTCCCACCTATTTGAGAACGTAAAAACAAATGTTATCGGTGAAAAGTTATGTACTGGATTTGCACAAACAACAAAATCACCGGAAATTAAGTCTTACCTTAAGAAAGGGAAAAAAATATCGAAAAAACATCTGAATACTTTTACGAATACCTTAAAAGAGTCAGATATCTACCCTCCTATGTCATCCAGCAGTATGGTTTCAACTTCAACAACACCGGTTTTTTCTAACCGATTAATCATTTTCCTTATGACGATGTTAAGCTCAGCTGGACAGGCTAATTACTCAGCGGGATCGAGCGCTAGTTTTCGTTACGATATCATATTTAATTACCAGAAGTTGTCTGCAGAAATTTCCTTATTCGCTAAGGATGGATTAGACCTCATGATTAAAAACGGGTGGTTAGAGGAACCAAGTCAAGCTCCAGATCGTTCGGACCTAATAAAATAAAATAACTTAAACTTAAAGAGGATTTATATTAGAAGCAATGAGATTTAATAAAAGGTTTGACTTTCTTTCTTAAGAAATCATTATAAACTTATGTAGCAGCAGTATGCCTATAAAAATTCACATTCTGACATTGAGCCGTTAGCTTTACTTCCAATAAAGAGGGTGGGACAAAACCCAGTCTCCTAAACGAAGAGTAGCCCGCCGAACAAAGTTTTTGTTCGGCGGGCTACTCTTTTATTTTAATCTAAATAAATTCTATTTTGAAAACAAAATAAGGACACACTCTGATAAAATTATAGTTACCACACAATAACCATCGGAGGTGTCCTTATGTTTAAACAGTATAACATGAATCAAGTGATTTTGCCCCTGGATTTAGAAATGAAACTCCAAGAAAATGATATCGCCTATGCCGTCCACGATCTAGTCGAACAGATTCCAAACGAAGCCTTCGCTGCTTTCTTACGGAAGACGGGCTGTCCGGCTTACCATCCCCGAATGATGATGAAAATCATTGTATGCGCCTACACGCAATCGGTTTTCTCCGGAAGGAAAATCGAAGCGCTTCTCCAAGATAGTGTCCGCATGATGTGGTTAGCTCAAGGTTATGAACCGAGCTATCGAACCATTAATCGATTCCGTGTCCACCCCGACGTGCAAGCCCTCCTCCGTGAGTGCTTTGTCCAGTTCCGTTGCCAACTTGTTCAGGAAGAGTTGATTGATGACGAAGCGATTTTCATCGATGGAACCAAGATTGAAGCCAATGCCAATAAGTTTACATTTGTCTGGCGTAAGGCTGTGGAAAATTACAACGCCAATCTGATCGAAAAGTCCAACCGCATGTATGATGAATTGGTTGAAAAGGAAATCATCCCAGAAATCGTACGGGAAAATCCGGAAGAATTATCGGTCAAAGAGCTTACAGATATAGCTGAAAGGTTGGAAGAAAAGGTCGAAGAATGGAGCCAGAAAATCGAAGAGAGCGAAGAAGTGAGCGAACGGAAACAACTTCGTTCCGAGCGCAAAGAGCCAAAGCAATCCCATAAACAGTTTCAGGATTTTGCGGCGCGCAAGCAGAAATACGAAAGCGACACGGAAATCTTTGGAGAACGAAACAGTTATTCCAAGACCGACCATGACGCCACGTTTATGCGAATGAAAGATGATTATATGAAGAACGGGCAACTGAAAGCCGGTTATAATATACAGGTGGCGACCGAAGGCCAATATGCGCTCGCTTATGATGTTTTTCCGAACCCAACGGATACGCGCACGTTCCTTCCTTTCCTGGATCACATCGAACAACACTTCTTTGAACTACCCGATCATCTTGTCGCCGATAGTGGGTATGGAAGCGAAGAAAATTATGAAGAAGTCCAGGAGAATCGCAAGCGCACGCCATTGATCACGTACAATACGTACCGCAAAGAGAAGAAGAAAAGTTTTAAAAAGAAGGCATTTCATTCAGCCAATTGGGAGTACAGCGAAGAAGATGATGCATTCATTTGTCCGAACGGAAAACAACTGACGTTCCGGTATTTTTCCCACAAGACTGATCGTTATGGCTTTGTCCGGAAGTTTAAGGTGTACGAGTGTGAAGACTGTTCCGGTTGCCCTCTCCGTAGTCAATGTACCAAGGCTAAAGAAGGCAACAATCGCAAGATCTATTACAATGAAAAATGGGAAGAACAAAAACATATGGTCAGAGAACTGCTTTCAGAAGAGAAAATGGGCGAACTTTATGGTAAACGTAAAGTCGATGTAGAACCATTTTTTGGATTTCTGAAGGCTAATTTGCGTTTCACTCGAATGTCCGTAAGGGGTCAGGAGAGTGTGAAGAATGAATTAGGATTTGCCTTCATGGCGGTGAACTTGAGAAAGTACACCGCTCAAAGGCAGCAGAGTAAGGCCAATAACTTTCCTCATTCAATAAAAAAAGGTTCCGATCATCAAAAACCGATGATCGGAACCTTTTTTATTATTTCAGGCTAGTTATGTCCCAGCCCCTTTCTGGTTTTTCTAGGTGGTTTATACTTGTTTCAGATTTTATATAAGACGTGTACATGGGGATATACCCTTCATGTTAAAATAAGGATAATGGACTGACAACCGAAAGGGGACATAACTGCATAAATAAACGCCCCTTCCATCAATAAAGACTTATCTTAGGCAAGATCTCGAATAAACCCCGTTATTTGATATGCCATCGTGGAGGTTTTTCTATACCTTCTTCTGTTAAGGTGCTTGAACAGTTTGGGCAAATAACTGCCGGTTTAGGAATGGGCATACAGCAAAAAGGACATTCCTTTTTCATCAACGATGCCATTGGGCTTTTGTGGGGCTTTCTCCAACGGTTGATTTGTCTTACGACGAGAAAGACGGCAAACAGCACGAGTAGAAACCGAATGGATGCAGTAATAAATAAGCCATAATTAATTGTTGCGGCACCAGCGGCTTTCGCTTCAGCTAAAGAAACAAAAGTTCCTCCGCTTAAACTAATGTAAAGGTTCTCAAAATTCATCTTGGTGAGAATCACACCAATTGGCGGTAACAGAATGTCGGAAACAAACGAATCAATGAACCCACCAAATGCTGCACCTAACACGACCCCCACTCCCATATCGACTGCATTCCCTCTCACCGCAAACTCACGAAATTCTTGAAATAGTTGCAATGGCCCTCCCCCCTTTCCTAGTAGCTTATGAGAATAAGGGACAAGCTATGATGTTAGAAAAAGCAGAACGGGACCGTTAAGCGGGTAATCAAAAAAACTACAAAAAAACCCTAGGCCACTATGGCTTAGGGTTTTGAACGGTTACATAAAAGCAACTACTTTTTCTTCTGTGCGATTGTTCGATTGCTCTGCTACTAAATCGTAAGTCAAACAAACCGGCCTATTTGTCCGAGGATCCGTAACGATATCTGCATCAATATGAAAGACATCCCTTAGCACACGCTTTTCAATCACTTCTTCTGGTTTACCTTCTTTGACAATTTCTCCTTTATGGATGGCCACAATATAATCAGCAAATCGAGCCGCCTGATTTAAATCATGAATCACCATCACGATTGTCCGACCTTCTTCTTTATTTAAACGTTCAAGTAATTGAAGCACCTCCAGCTGATGCGCAAGGTCTAAGTAAGTGGTCGGTTCATCTAATATGAGAATTTCTGTTTCCTGTGCCAATGCCATGGCGATCCAGACTCTTTGCCGCTGGCCACCGGATAAGGAATCGATTGAACGATTCTCAAATTCCTCCACCCCTGTAATATCAATCGCCCACTTTATTATTTCATAGTCATGTTTCGTTAGTTTACCAAAACCTTTTTGATGTGGGAAACGCCCGTAAGATACAAGCTCAGCTACAGTTAATCCGCTAGGGGCTTCAGGTGATTGAGGTAGGACGCCCATTTTTTTAGCAATTTGTTTAGAAGGTTCTTTCTTGATCGCTTTGCCATCTAAATAAACAAAGCCGCCGTTTACAGATTGGATCCTTGCAAGTGATTTCAATATGGTCGACTTACCACACCCGTTAGGCCCGATGATCGTCGTGATTTTATTTTCAGGAATATCTAAAGTCAAATCTCCCACAACTTGATGGTCACCATAAGCAATGTCGACATGTTCAGTCGTTAACTTTGCCATGCAAAAGTCCTCCCTATTTATATGTAAGCCTGTTATGATTATATTCACGATAATGAAAATCATTATCACTAAAAATTATAAAGCTTCATCGTAAGAAGTGCAAGGAAAATCACAGACCAGGTCATCCATTCATTTCCTTTCATAATGAACCGATTGACTTTGGTTATCATATTCTATTCAAATAAAATATTATCCTTATCCCCTTCTTAGGCTTACAATAGGAGTATCTTAATTTTATGGAAGAAGGCGATGGAATGTCTGAGGAAATGAAACAGCGTGTGAGGGAAACCTTTTCTAAAAATAACGAAGCTTATGTCCAAAGCAAAGTTCACAACAATCAGTCCGACTTGGATTTAGTTACGAAATGGCTCAAACCAAATGTTTCTTGGTCTGTTCTGGATATTGCTACAGGAGGAGGACATGTCGCCAGGCAATTAAGTCCATATGTGAAAACAGTGTTTGCAACTGATTTAACAGAACAGATGCTTGAGAATACGGCATCCCATCTCGCCTCATTCGATAATATTCATTATGTGATTGCGGATGCGGAGGAGTTGCCTTTTCTTCAATCCAGTTTTGATGTAGTGACTTGTAGAATTGCACCTCACCATTTCCCACATCCCGAAAAATTTATCTCAGAGGTACAGAGAGTACTTAAACAGGGCGGATACTTTTTAATGATTGATAATACAGCATCAGAAAACGATGACCTAGACCACTTCTATAATACATTAGAAAAAGTGCGGGACCAAAGCCATGTCAGGGCATTGAAAATATCTGAGTGGGAGAAACTTCTTCTTAAGTACGATCTTCAGCTGGAAGATCAATTGCAACGTAAGAAAAAGCTGCCTTTCTCAGATTGGCTTAACAGGACACTTGATAATGATGAAGATAAAAAACAAGTGGTACGCTTTGTAGAAGATGCGGAAGATCACGTGAAGGCATACTTTGCCTTTCAAAAGAAGGAAGATGAGATCATTGATTTTTCGATTGATGAGTGGATGGTCATGGCAAGAAAACTATGAACAGATGACGGCAAAAGGCTAGTAAATAAAGGAAGACCAGGTCATACATTATTTGGGGTGAAACCCAATGTAAGGATGACCTGGTCCTCTTCTTTATATTTAAGATGCTTGTTTTTTTGTTTCGCTTTTATCTACAATCATTGTACCAACGAGGTCTCCGGTTACATTTAGGGAAGTCGCTGCCATACCGAGCAGCACATCAACTCCAGCTATTAAAGCGACCACTTCTACAGGAAGACCTGCTTGAACGAGAACAGTCGCAAGTGTAATTAACCCCGCTCCAGGCACTCCAGCTGTACCGACCGAGGCTAGCGTACCCGTAAGTACGATGCCAAGCATTTGTGGAATCGTTAAATCTAACCCTACTACGTTCGCAGCAAACACTACGGAGACTCCGACACGCATAGCAGCACCATCCATATTCATCGTAGCACCTAACGGCAGACTGAATCCGTATAACCTCTCTCTAATCCCAAGTCTCTCAGCGGAACGCATCGTGACAGGAAGTGTACCTAAGCTGCTGCGAGTAACAAAGGCTGTTAACGTCGCTGTACGTGAATGTGCAAAAAATTTCTTTAGCGAAATTCCGAAGAAAAACAGGAGTACATAGTAAAGCCCATACTGCATAAGCACTCCTGCATACACAACACCTACAAACAGAAGCAATCCACTAAGAGAATCCGCCCTTGTGTCCCGATGGTCGTTGCGATTAAGGCAAAAACACCAATTGGAGCATATTCTAAAACCCAATCCATAATGCGGAACGTGGCTTCTGACCCTGCCTCAAAGGCCGTATGAAGTTTTTTACCATAGCCGCGAATTTGCGGTTTTTTAGAATCGCGCATCGAGCCTATCGCTAAGCCGAAGGCAATCGCAATAAAAATAATTTGCAGTAAGTTTAGTTCCGTAAAGGCTGTCGCCATATTTGTTGGCACAATACCAAGCAAGATGTCAACGAACGATGGTGTATCCGGGACTTCCACACTTGCACCGCCCGGGATAGAGAGCCCGATTCCCGGGTTAACCCATGACGCTATCATCAAACCAATTGTTAATGCGAGCGCCGAAGTTACTATATAAAAACCGAGTACTTTCCCACCCATACGGCCAAGCTGTTTTGGTGTTGTTTGGTTCAGGCCTGTAATGATAGTGAATAGGAGCATCGGAATAATAAGAAATTTCAGCAGGCGCAAGAACAAGTCACCAAACGGCTGCACGACATTTATAGAGGGACCAAAGGTAAACCCAGCAGCGATCCCAAAAAGAAAAGCTACGCCAATTTTCCAAATGAGTGAAACATTGCGATAAGACTTCCATAATTTAGCCATGTTGTTTCCTCCTTCTGTGATTATTTATATAACCATAACCTAGTAAGTTCGTTGGTTATATTACTACACGTTTAAAAAGGAGACAACTAATTGAACTTAATCTGCCTTTCGTAAAACAGGAAAGGATACGAACAAGCACGCCACACTGATCATCAGTGGGAAAGCACTCCAAAATAGAATGGACTGGATGGGAACTCCTAGACTAAGGATAAAAGATGCAGCTGCATAGGAAAGTGGCGTTAGTCCGAAAGATGCCGTACGAATCAGGCTCATAATTCGGCCTATTTTATCTTTATCCGTGTATTCCTGAATCATTGAAACAAGCGGTATGTTAATCGAAGGGATCAACAAACCTACAAAAATGATCGCTCCCGCTGCCATCCAAAGTGTGTTTGATTGACTGAGGATTAACACAAATACGGCTTGAGTCGCCATTAAAAAAAGGGCGTACGAACCACGTTTTCTACGAAGATTGATGACTCCCATAAGGATAGAACCAATTATCATCCCAAATGTCAGCGCACCTTGAACAAAACTGTAATCAATTGCGCTTCCTTTAAGAACTCCTTCAACGAAAATTGGCAATCCCATGAATAATGGACCTGACAAAAAGAAGTTTACAACAACCGAAATGATGAACAACGCCTTAAGCAAAGCAGAATCCCATAAATACGAGAACCCATCTTTTAAATGTTGCCAAAACCCTGCAGAAACCTCCGCCTGGACTATTCCTGCTTTTTGCGTCCTAACGAAGTAGACACAAAGTGCTGCAATAAATAAACAAGCACTGACCAGTACAAATGTCCCCCTATAACCCGCTACTCCAAGCATTATCCCCGCAAGTAACGGCCCTGAAAAAAGCGCCACCTGCATCGTTCCTTGAATAACGGAATTTGCACGCGTCAGCAGTTCAGAATCAACCACTACTGGCAAAATTGAATCACGGGCTGGGTCAAAGATTCCTCCTAATGTGCCAAATAAAACGGCATTGACCACTAGCATCCAGATCGGAAGCGGATGGACAAACACAAATTCAAAAACAAGCATCAACGCGAGAATCGCTCGGGATAAGTCAGACCAAAACATAATCCGTGCCTGATCTTTTCGATCCGAAAGCACTCCCCCTACCATCATAAAAATGATTCTCGGAACCGATAAGGAAATCAACACTACCCCCAATGCCGCTTCAAAACCTAAGTCTTGCACCACATACCATGACTGTGTAAACATAAACATCGATAGACTTAAGCTTGAGAATAGTGTTGCCACCCATAACATGACAAAGGAAAGCATTTTAAACAATGAACGTTCATTTTGCCCCGATGCACCGACTGCTTGTTTTTCCGGCACCTTTAACCACTCCTTTCTAAAATTAATTTATTCAGTAAAAATAATTTTACAGGGTCCACAAAAAGAAAAGCCTGAATCAGCTTTCTTCCTCTTCAGGCTTTTGACGATCAAACAATGGTTCGTCGACTTGAATCCCCAACGAATGGAAATAATACAGCTTCGCATCTTGCGTGGGGTTCTGTTTCTGAATTTCACTTAATTCCTCCATCAATGCAAAATATTTCTTCAGCCATGCTTTAAAGTCATCCTCTGTCGCCTTAAATTCAAATGCACCTGATAAGTACTTCCACTCCGAGGGGTCCTGTGAACCAATCTCATCATGCAACGCTTCTTCCGATGCACTCAATACACGCTTCTGGGATCGCTCAAGCATATTAATCATCATTTGGCGAACTGATTCACTCATTTCCTCTGGATGAGGAAGCAGATCACGATCCGCTACAAACCCGAGTGCTACAGACTGGTAGAACTTCTGTATAATCCCATTCTTTTCCTCCCTTTTAACAATCTGTACGAGATTATTTTTCTCAAGTTCTTTCAGATGATAATGAATACGCGCCCTTGATAGATCAAAAACTTCTGATAGTTGCTGCCCTGTCATTGGCTTTTCCATTAATCGAAGCAGCACTTGGGAACGAAACGGGTCACTTAAGGTCTTTAACTGTTCATGGGTTGTCAGCAGTTGTATGTCTTTCATAAGTAAACTCCTTTTACACGGTAAAATTTATTTAACTATATAATATACCAAATCCACGAATTGTCAAATTAATTAGGGGGAAATTAAATAAAGATATTCTTCAGTTCACTAGGTAAGGAGTAGTGTCTTATGGAACAATTATCAAATGAATACCTAAACGAAGCCATTGAAGACTGCAGACCCTATGCGGTTAATGGGAATGTGAACACTTCCCTCCCTAATTTTGATGATACATTAAGAGATAAACTGGGAGTATCCATTATGACAACTGACCAAAATGTCTACTCTGCAGGAAATTCAACTCATTGCGTTCCCATGCAAAGCACTGCAAAAGTTATTGCGCTCATGCTGGCTTTACATGATTTCGGAAAAGAACGCGTCTTTCAGGCAGTAGGCATGGAACCAACAGATGAGATGTTTAATTCCATTGGTGCCATTGAATCCCATGACAAGGTTAAACCATTTAATCCTATGGTTAACGCTGGGGCGATCGCTGTTTGTTCACTGATAAAAGGGGGGAACAATGACAATCGTTTTGATCGTTACTTACGTTTTTTAAAACAAATAACCAATAATAACGAATTGGCTATGGATGAATCCGTTTATCAAGCGGAAATAGCTAACGGCGCTCGCAATCGTTCATTGGCCTACTTCATGCAAAGCACAGGAGCGTTGATCTTCGATGTTGAGGCAGCACTAGACCTGTACTTTAGAATAAACGCAGTGATGATGAGCTGTGACGATTTTGCCAGGGTTGGACTGCTTCTAGCACGCGATGGAATCGATTCGACCGGAAAGAGATTGATCCCTCCCCACCATCTACGTACAGTGAAGGCCATCATGATGACTTCGGGTATGTATAATTCATCGGGAGAATACGCAGTTGATGCCGGATTCCCGTGTAAGAGTGGAGTTTCCGGCAGTATTATCGGGGTGGTCCCAGGTCGTATGGGCATTGGAATTGTTGGACCGGCTATTGATAAAAAAGGAAACAGTACAGCTGGAGGAGCACTTATTAAGAAATTATCTAAGGATCTGAAGTTAAATATGTTCCGTACCGAAAGTACATACTAAAATTTATATACACACCTCACTCTTTATGAAAACCCTTCAAAAGGAATTAACTTAACAAATAAATATCAACGAACAGTGTTTCAGAAAGGACGGGGTCTACATGGGTGTGTGGGAATTATTACTAAGGGTTGCACTATCATTTTTAGTACTATTCAGTTTAGCCAGAATTATGGGTCGAAAAGAAATTAGTCAGATGACCTTTTTCAACTTTGTTTCAGCCATTGCTATTGGTACCATCGCTGGAAGTCTTGCTGTTAGCCAAGATTTAAGTATCCGTAACGGGGTTATTGCATTAGTTGGATGGGCCTTTTTCACAATCGTTATTGGATTTATTGATATTAAATCTAAACAAGCTCGAAAAGTCACTTCAGGTGACCCGTTGATTGTGATTAAGGATGGGCAAATCATGGTTAACTCGCTTCGTAAGTCTCGGTTAGATATGGATACTTTAAATACAATGCTGAGGCAGCATAACACTTTTAAAATAGAGGATGTAGACTACGCCATTTTTGAAACGAATGGCAAACTCTCTGTGGTAAAAAAAGATACTAAACAGCCTCTAACCAAAGGTGATATGAATATTTTAAATACAAGATCAAGGATTTATCCAATTGCTACTGAAGTTATATCCGATGGGTCTATCAAAATTGGTTAGACGAACAACTAAAACAAGCCGGAGTGAATTCTATTTCGGATGTTTTTTATGCAGAAGTTCAGCAGGATGGTGCTCTTCATGTAGACAAAGGTGATATATTTCACTAGGTCGGGGAGTGAGATTATAGCGAACTTGCTCATAATAGGCAAACCGCTGAAAACGTGGAATCATTTATAAGCTTGGAGAAAAACGATAGTGTTTTTCAGAGAGCACTGAAAAAGTTTGTTTATAGAGAAGAAGAAGATAACCACCTACTATATATAGGTGATCTCATCTTCTTTTATTTGTCAATATGTCGAGTGGATTCCTTATTAGAATTAACAGATATCACTTTTTTCAGCGGCCTCTGTTTTTCTACAAGCTTTTTTAAATATTCGGCTGCTCTTAAAAAATGTCCCCTGGAAGTTTCTTTAGACGGCTGAACATTTTTGTATATGACCAAACATGAAAATCATACCGCTTCATAACTGCAACACTCCTCTTTTATTGGGAAAAGGAATATTTTAACATTATCTTACTTACCCTGACATTAACAGAGGAAAATTGTTGAAAGAGCAAGAAGGTTACTCAAGGTGCTTGTAAATAACTGTACTATACACCTGGGATTTCGCCTTTGGATCAATAAATGATTTGGCACTGTTGACAGCTGCCATTGCCTCATTAAATCCCGAAGCGATCAACATCGTTTTACTCGGGAAAATCGCCGCATCTCCAGCCACAAACACACCTTCAATGGATGTCGCCATATCGGTGCCTACAGGAATACGCCCCTTTTCTGTCGCAAGCCCCCATTGGTCATACAAACTCTTGTCAATCTGCAATCCTTCATAAACAAGCAGATGGTCAGTCTGAATGTATTCACCATTGGTGAGAACGACACCTGCTAGTTCCACTCCTGTACCTTCAAGCTGTTCCACTTGTGCTTCCATATGAACATGGACACCGGATTGCTTAAGTTTTTCCACATCGTTTTCATAAACGGCCTTAAACTCTGAGCCTCGATTGACGAGATGGACTGCTGAGGCCACGTCTTCTAACGCAAGTGCCCAATCGACACCAACCCTGTTCTCCGAAATCACAACGGCTTTCTGTCCTGTATATTGCATAAGATTTTGGATCGTATAATGAATGTGTTTCCCTTCATAAAGATGGCTTCCTTCTACATCCAGAGGGCGCATATCATAAGTTCCTAAACCTGAAGCAACAACCACCGTTTTGGAAAAATGCTTTTCACCAGTCAACGATGTCAACACAAATGTTCCGTCTTCTTGCTTATCGATGGCTCCAACTTTCTGTCCCATCACGAACGTAGGCTGGACGCTTAAGGCTTGTTCTTTAACGTCAGCTACGAGATCATCTCCAAGCACTCCAAGGAATCCGCCGACATCGTAAATTTTTTTCTCCGGATAGAAAAAGGACACCTTTCCGCCAAGGTCTGGCTGATATTCAATCACCTTCGTTTTCATCTCACGCATCCCACTGTAAAAAGCCGTATATAATCCTGTTGTTCCCCCACCGATAATAGTCACATCATAGAGTTCACTCATTGGCCCCGTCTCCTTTATTAGTTCGTTTTCATGAGCAGATAGATAAAATAAGGTGTGCTTACAATGGTTACGACAATACCAACTGGAATCTCTGCTGGTGCGATAATATTCTTTCCGATTGTGTCTGCAACAAGTAAAATCAAGGCACCTAGTAATGCGGTGACCGGAAGGAGTTGCTGATGTTTAGGTCCAACAATTCTTCGAGCGATGTGCGGAGCGACAAGACCGAGAAAGGCAATTCCACCAGCAGCAGCTACACACAATCCCGCTATAGCAACGGCTAATAATAGTAGAAACCGGCGCTCCCTCTCAACCCGAGCACCTAAGCCAACGGCCATTTGCTCACCCAAGTTTAAGATATTGATGACTGGGGATTTATATAGGCTGTAAATGATCAAGGCTACAATCCACGGCAACAAGGCTAATACAAAGCTCCAGCTTGATCCCCATATATCCCCGGACAGCCATACTAGCGCCTTCGTGAAATCTTGTGGGTTCATTTTAATTTGAAAAACGATCAGGGCCGCACTAAACCCAGCATTGACACCGATTCCAACGAGAATCAGCCGTACAGGATTAACCCCTTTTTTCCATGCTAAAAAGTATACAAGAATGGCCGCTGTGAATGCCCCAATCAAGGCAAATAGCGGAAGAATGTAGACACCAAGTCCACTGATACTGGCCATTGAGCTTTGAAAAAAGAAGATATAGACAACAACCGCTAAGCCAGCTCCCGTGTTGATCCCCAATATACCAGGGTCAGCCAGTTCATTTTTCGTGACTCCCTGTAAGATGGCGCCGGAAATGCCAAAGCCGGCGCCAACTAGCAACGCTAACACCATCCGTGGCAGTCGAAAGTCAAATAATACAAGCTCTTGCCTCTCATCTCCTAATCCTACTAATGTACGAATCACATCATTCGGTGCAATTTGCACAACTCCCGTATTCAAACTGACAAATAGCATCACCAGGATAAGAATGAATAAGCTGCTCATCGTCCACCAAAAACGGCTCCGGCCTTGTACGGAAAAATGTTTCATTATAACCCGCTCCTTTCTCCGCGAGCGAGATAAAGAAAGAACGGTACCCCAATACAAGCCGTAATGGCGCCAACCGGTGTTTCATACGGCGCATTAACGAGCCGGGCACCAATGTCAGCAATGACGAGAAGCAATCCGCCAAGAACAGCCGACACCGGAATAATCAAACGGTAATCCGTTCCAACGAGAAAGCGTACAATATGCGGAATCACAAGACCGACAAACCCTACGGTTCCTGCTACAGAAACAGCTGCACCCGTCAAGACAAGCACAACGATCACACCAAGGGTTTTAACGACCAGCGTGTTTTGGCCAAGCCCTTTTGACACTTCTTCTCCTAAACTTAAAATGGTTACAGCCCGCGAAATGATCAAGGCTAATAGTAAACCGACGACTCCAGCGCCTAATAACAATTGTACTGACAGCCAATTCGTACCAGATAAATCTCCGGCATACCAGAAGCTCATCTGCTTGGCCACTTGAAAGTGAAGGGAAAACGCCGAGGAAAGTGAGCTGAGCATACCACCTACAGCGACACCTGCCAGCGCAAGTTTAACTGGGGTAAGTCCACCTTTTGAAAAAGATCCAACGGCAAACACAAGAATCACCGCTATCCCTGCCCCTGCGAAGGAAGCAAATGTCATGCCAAGGTTTGTGACAGCAGGGAAAAAGATAAGCGCGATAATTAAAGCAAAGGCCGCACCGTGACTCACCCCCATAATGGAAGGAGAAGCAAGCGGGTTTCTCGTAAGCCCCTGCATAACGGCACCAGATACGGCTAAGAAGCTCCCAATAAGCGCTGCACCGATGGCTCTTGGAAGTCTTAACTCCCTAATAACCTGATGGTTGGTAAGCTCCGGATCAAATACAAAAACAGCTTGCCATACCGTCGCAAGTTTAATGTCTGTTACACCTAAGGTAACCGATAACCCTATTGATACGATAAGTGCAGCAACCCCGCAGATAAAAATAATCGCCGCACGAAAAAAACGGCTCGTTAATCCTTCTATATGAGACTTCTCTAATTCGCTCAACGTCATTCAACCCTCTCTACTTCCTACAGACAACGATCATTCTATGTAAACTAAATTGAGAATCATTATCACTTAAACCAGTATATAATTCTCTTTCTCATAATTCAAGATTTTATCCAAATACTAAAATAATAATTGACTGATTAAATGAAAATGATTATCATTATCGTAGGTGAAACGCAGATTATACATCATTAGGAGGTAAGTCATGGTTAACAAGAAAATACTTTTACTATTTAGTTTGCTATTCGTCCTGACTATCATAAGCGCTTGCGGAAGTGGGAACGGCGAAAGCTCTTCAGATGCAAGTAATGAAGAAGAAACTGCGGACAAAGAACGCACACTTGAGCATGCGTCAGGTGAGGTAACCATACCAGCCAACCCCGAGAAAATCATTGCTCCATACTTAGAAGACTCCCTTGTTGCTTTGGGTGTAACACCTGCAGCACAATGGTCGATAGGTAATGACGTTCTTGACTACCTGCAGCCACAGCTTGAAGATGTTCCGAAAATTGCCTGGGATCTGCCGCCAGAACAGGTGATTAAGCATAATCCGGACCTGCTTATTTTCAGCTCCCCATCCTCTTTGCAAAACGGAAGTTATGAAGATTACAATAAAATTGCTCCGACATACGTGTACAAAGATGAGGTAAGCTCAGACTGGAGAAAACAACTTACGCAAATGGGCGAAATTTTAAGTAAGCAAGATAAAGCCAAGCAAGCCCTCGCTGATTTTGACAAAAAGGTAGAAGAAGCTAAAGCAAGTCTGCAAGAATCCATTGGCGATGAATCCGTAGCATTTGTCTGGACAATGGGTGACCAATTTTTCGTCTTTGAAAATACTCGTTATGCTGCTGAAATTGTATACAACGAAATGGGTGTGACCCAGCCTGAATTTGTTAAAAATCTTCCTGAAGCGGAAGGTCAGTGGAACCCAATGTCACTAGAAAAGTTAGGCCAGCTCGATGCTGATCATGTTTTCTTGATTGGAAAGGAAGGCGAAGCCGGCTTTGAAACACTTAAAAGCAGTTCGGTTTGGCAGAGCACCCCTGCGGTTGAAAACGGCCAGGTCTATGTAATGAATGAACCGAGCCACTGGACAATTGATGGTGTGATTGCTCACAGTATGTCAATCGACAAAATCGTCGAAACCCTTACGAAATAAAAAAACTCCTAAAGCTAAACGGGGAAAAGCCGGATAGCTTTAGGAGTTTTTTCATATTTCATTAGATTATTTTGCTAATACGTCCTGATGGTTCTCATTTCGGTCTATTACACTCTTTGTAAAAGAGCAGAGTGGAATAATCGTTTTCCCCTCGTTACGGGCGAACTGTACAACCTCCTTAATGAGTTTCTCACCAATCCCTTCCCCGCGACGCTCCTCAGAAACAAAAGTGTGATCTACAATAAGCTGGTCACTTCCAGCGGGAACAACAGAAATCTCCGCGATAAGCTCTCCTTCTTCCTTAGCAATAAATTGGTCTCCCTTTTTTATGATATCCTTCATACGACCACCTTCCTATGCATTGATCTTCTTTTATTGATATACCCTTATATAGATGTAGGTGAACATCTGATCATATAAGAAATAGATTAGATACGCCCTAGACTAAGATGATTGAGGATTGTTCCCTAGTACAAGATAATTGTTCCCTAACACTATGCGATTGGTCCCTAACTTGGAATATTGTTCCCTAACTCATAGGGATTGTTCTTTAACGAAGGCGAATTGTTCGCTATCGAAAAGTTAATATTAATTTCACCTCTTCTCCGTCAAAAAAATTCAAACCCCTGCGAAATGTAAAGCCTACGTAAATTCTCCGAAGAAGTCATTGTCTTTTTCACTCCAATATCGTATATTGATATCGCGTTACGATATCAAAGGAGGAATGACTTATTTTACGGGACTTTTTCCTAGGATCTATTAAAATACATATCCTCTATCATGCCGATGTCGAGCCGATTTATGGTGCTTTTTTAATGGAAGAGCTTGCTTCACATGGATATGAAATCAGCCCTGGCACTCTCTACCCGACGTTAAACTCGCTGTACACAAATGGCTTGCTCCATAAATACGAGGAAACGGTAAATGGCAAGGTGAGGAAGTATTACACGATTACGGACAAAGGCCGCTTGACTCTTGAAGAAGGAAAGCAGCAGGTCCGTGAGCTTGCTCGCGAAGTTCTAAATGAAAATCATAGGAGGAATGAATGATGAATAAACCTAAGGGGACTTTATTGGAAATCTTATTAGCATCGACAAAACTTGGTTTCACATCCTTTGGCGGGCCTGTTGCCCATCTCGGCTATTTTAAAGATGAGTACATTGATCGAAAGAAGTGGCTGGATGACAAAACGTATGCCGATATTATTGCTTTGTGTCAGTTTCTCCCTGGGCCGGCAAGCAGTCAAGTCGGGATTGCAATCGGAATGCTGCGTGGGGGACTACTCGGAGGTATTATATCGTTTCTTGGATTTACCCTCCCATCCATTATCGTTTTAACCATCTTTGCACTGCTCTATCAAACATTCGACCTCGGGGACGCTGGGTTCATTAGTAGCTTGAAGGTCGTTGCAGCAGCTGTTGTCCTGCATGCATTAATTGGTTTAGGGAAGAAACTCACACCTGATAAACCGAGAATAACAATCGCAATCGCCGCAGCCACCGTCATGCTTCTGTACCCTTCCGCATGGATGCAAATTTTAATCATTATTGCAGCAGGACTTATCGGTTTAAAGCTTTTCAGCAAATTGGCTGATGCAAAAGTCACCCCTTTTCCGGTTACTTTTTCTAAAAAAGCAGGAGCTATTTCTTTAACGATTCTCATTGGACTTCTTATCGTGATGCCGATTATAGCAAATGCAACAGACCACATTCTCGTGCAGCTATTCGATACGTTTTTCCGTGTTGGATCCCTTGTATTTGGGGGCGGCCATGTCGTTTTACCGATGATCGAACGGGAAGTTGTACCAACAGGATGGCTTACGGCCAGTGAGTTTCTGGCTGGGTATGGGATGGCACAGGCTGTTCCTGGTCCATTATTTACATTTGCCAGTTATTTAGGAACAATGATTGAAGGATTTACTGGGATGATCGTTGCTACAGCTGGTATTTTTCTGCCATCCTTCTTATTCCTGATTGCTGCATTACCTTTTTTAAATGAACTAAGAAAACGTCCAGCCTTTCAAGGATTACTAATGGGTGTTAATGCCAGTGTTGTAGGGATTCTACTAGCTGCTTTTTATGATCCAGTAATTACGAGTTCCATTATGGATGGCAAAGACTTTGCACTTGCTGCAATCCTATTTGTTTGTCTGCATTTTTATAAAGTTCCAGCATGGGCAGTCGTTCTTCTCGGTGTTGGTGCAGGATACATTATTAATCTGTTATGATAGTACCAAGGCAAGTACAAATTATTCCATGTCAACGTAAATTTTCCTGATCTTTCTTGTAAAAAGGTTCTATTATATGTAAGAAAGGAGGGCATTACATTCCTAAACTACTAGGTCATTGGAGGGGTGACTGTGGCAAATGAACAAACTAGATATTCTCGCCTTGCGCAAATTACTAAATTGATTAATACCAATCTCGAGTTAAGAGAGGCCCTTGAACACGTCGTCACAGCGATCTCTGAGGAAATCGTCTCTTGTGATTCTGTAGGGATCTATTTACCTCAAGATGATGGAACGTATCGAGGTTTTGTCGGCAAGCCTGAGTTGATCAACGAGATGTCCCTGGATAGGCACGTCATAGATTTAGATATGGACCACCTTGCGAAAGAGGTGATTGAGACAAGGGAAGCCATTTATATACCAGATACATCGGTGGACGACAGGCCAGACCCGCGTAATGTTCAAGCCTTTCAAATTAAGTCATTACTTGTGCTGCCTATGTCATATGAACAAGAACTCTATGGCCTTGTATTCCTATTTGATTATGGAATCCCCATGAATCTAACAAACTCTGAAATTGAATCGATCGAGGCCTATGTGAATATGGCAGCTGTTGCCGTTAGAAATGCAAATAACTTAACTCGTAAGGAAGACCTTATTTCGGAAAAGCAGCTGCTGCTTAATGTCACCCGTGACCTCTCCCATTGTTCTACATTAAGAGAGGTTATGGACCAGTGCTTTGCCTATTTAGGTGAAGTGTTAAGCAACCCAAATATCGGGGCACATTTCCTTGACCCTGTCGCCTCCCATCATGTACAACCAGCCAGTTTAAGCAAACATAGTGATTGGGCAGAAGAAGACTGGAAGCAGACCCATTACCGATTAGGTGTTGATATTCATGAGGATCCCGTTTTTCAAGAAGTTGCTAAAACAAAGAAATCCATCCTCATCCCAGATACTCTTAACGATCCAAGGCCGAACCACGAATTATGTCTAAACTTTGGCATCAAAGGATTATATGTGATTCCGTTTGTAGCAGTCGGGGAAGTCCTTGGCATGGTAGCGATCGTAAACCTTAAGGAAAAAGGGAAAGCCTACTCTAAATCTGTCATGCAGCTTGCGGAATCGATTGTCGATGCGACAGCCCCTGTACTTTCGAACTTGCTTTATATTGAAAAGCAGGAATTGATCATCTCGGAACGAACATCTGAACTGACCACGAAGAATCAAGAGCTTGAGCATATGATTACAGAAGTCAAACAAATAAGTCGAGTGAAAGAGCTTATCTTAAATTCTGCTGGTGAAGGCATTTTCGGTCTCGATCTAGCAGGTACCATTACGTTTTGCAATCCGTCTGCTGCAAAAATTCTCGGCTATTGTGACCAACAGGAATTAATCGGGGAAACATGTGAGGAAATTTTTGATATCAAAGATCCATTCCCTTTCAACTGTTTCCCTGAGGATCACTTAAACAATAAAACAGGAAACGAGGATTACTTCTACAAAAAAGACCGGTCTAAGTTCCCAGTTGAATATGTCATCACACCACAAATCGAACATGAAAAAACGGTCGGTTACGTCATTACCTTTAAAGATGTAACCAGTCGCAAGCAAATGGAAGAGAAAATTAAGTATCACGCCTATTACGATAGTGTAACGAACATTCCTAACCGTATACTATTCAATGACAGACTAAGTCAAGCCTTAACTTTTGCTGAGCTTAACCACAGTTCCCTTGGCATCTTATTCTTAGACCTCGACCGCTTTAAGAAAATTAACGATACATTCGGTCATGCATTCGGGGATATCGTCCTAAAGAAAATAGCTGAACGTCTCACAGCCACCCTTTCTAAAGAAAACACTGTTTCTCGTCAGGGAGGTGATGAATTTATCATATTGCTGCCAAAAGTGTCTTCTGTAATGGATGCTGAGGATTGTGCTTGTGAAATTTTGAAAGCCTTTTCTGAACCTTTCTATATAAATGGACAGGAAATCACTATTAAAACAAGTATTGGTGTCAGTCTTTTTCCACAGAATGGCATCAATTCCGAGCAGCTGATCAAACACGCAGATGTCGCTATGTACAAAGCAAAAGCACTCTCGGGGACCGTTTCCAAGTTTATACCCCTGATATTGAAGACCGTTCGTTGGAAAGCATCGAACTGGAAAATGATTTGTATAAAGCGCTTGCGAACAATGAGTTTTTGTTACATTATCAGCCGAAGGTCAATACAAGTACGAGTGAAATTGTAGGAGTAGAAGCATTAATCCGCTGGCAGCGTCCCAATAAAGGCATTGTTGCTCCAAATGAATTTATCCCATTAGCCGAAGAAACAGGCCTCATTACAGATATAGGTGAATGGGTTCTTAAGAGGGCTTGTGAACAAACAAAAAGCTGGCATGACCATGGGTACACGTCAATGGCCGTTTCTGTGAACTTATCGCCGCAGCAATTTAATCAAGACGAACTCGTTCAAAGTGTCCAACAAATACTTAGAGAAACTGAACTCCCTCCCCATTGCTTAGAACTTGAGCTTACAGAGAACTTGATTATCCATAATACAAACAACACCTTAGCCACCATTCATCAATTAAAAGCTTTAGGCATTAAGATTTCTATTGACGACTTTGGAACAGGCTTTTCATCCTTAGGTTATTTGAAGGACTTCCCTGTAGACACACTGAAAATTGACAAGTCTTTCATTGATGATATTTCAACGAATGAAAACAATGCGGCAATCACGAACACTATTATTACCTTAGCAAACAGCTTGCAAATAGAAGTGATCGCTGAAGGCGTAGAAACACGGGAGCAAATCGATTTCCTTCAACAACACGGCTGCTATATGATCCAAGGTTTCTACTTTAGCCAGCCGGTCCCAGCTGATGATTTTATTCAAAGGTTTTACCATAAATCTCTTAATTGAAATGAGGATGCAAATTAATGAAAGCTATTCGCAGTGTATTGAATTACTTGCAATCTGGTAATGTCTCTTATGTCTTTGGAATTCCAGCCGGTTCTGTAAACGCGTTTTTTGATGAATTGTATGATATACCTACGATCACACCGATCGTAGCCAAGCATGAAGGTGCCGCTTCGTATATGGCTGCCGCCTATGCCAAATACTCACAGGAGCTTGCTGTCTGTATCGCAAGCAGCGGTCCTGGTGGGACAAACCTGTTGACGGGCGCAGCTAATGCGATGCGTGAGCACTTGCCTATTCTTTTCTTAACGGGTTCGGTACCAGTCAATACTGTGGGCTTGAATGCCTCCCAGGAGCTCGATGCTGTTCCTCTTTATCAACCCATAACGAAATACAGTGTGCGTGTGGATCGGGCGGAGGACTTATTGTCTGAGGTGCACAAAGCTTGTGAAATTGCACTATCTGGTGTTCCTGGACCTGTTCATGTTGCCTTGCCGATCGATGTTCAGCTTGAGGATATTCCTGATTCTTCAATGCCAGCTTTTCCTGTACGCACGCCGCTCATCCCTGACTTCCGCCAGATTGAAGAGGCTCTTCAACAACTGTCTTCGATTGACCAAGGCTACATTTTTGCGGGACAAGGAGTACGCGGATCTGTGGCAGATGTTCTAGAACTCGCTGAACGTTTGAACTGGCCAATCATCACTTCTCCTCAGGCAAAGGGACTATTCACTGATGAGCATCCCCTATTTAAAGGAGTATTCGGCTTTGCGGGTCATGAATCGGCATCTGAACTAGTCAATGAAGGAGATAAACAAGCGGTGATCGTGCTCGGATCGAGCCTTGGTGAAACAGCAACAAACAACTGGAATCCAAACATCACTAAAGATAAATTCACAATCCAGATCGATTTTGACAAGGAAGTATTCGGCCGTAAATATCCGGTTGATTTGCCTATCCTAGGTGATGTATCTATGTGTGTGTCGGAGCTTAACAATGGCTTGAAGCGAATGGGATATGATAGAAAAACGTATCATCCTCAGCCGCGCCAAGTGGAGGAAATCAATGGAGAGTACAGTACGAAAAATGTACTGCTTACCCTTCAGGAGAAACTGCCTGCTACGACACGTTATACAATCGATATTGGCGAGTTTATGTCTTATGTGATCCATCATATGAACGTACTTGACCAGGACTCCTTCGATATAAATGTTCATTTTGGTGCAATGGGAAGCGGAATCGGCAGTGCCATTGGCGCGAAATTAGCTAACCCGGAGCGTCCCACTGTCAGTATTACAGGAGACGGCTGCTTCTTCATGCATGGGATGGAGCTATTAACAGCCAAGGAATACAATATCCCCGTCTTATTTGTGATTATGAATAATGCCCGCCTTGGAATGGTGCACCATGGCCACTCTCTTCAGTATAAACGGGCTCATGAACGGTTTGCTCAGCAACCTGTTGATATTGCTGCAATGGCAAGGACGCTAGGTGTACCTAGCATGCGGGTTGATGAAATGAGCGATCTTGATGCAGAATCGATTGAGAATCTACTAAATGCCGACGGCCCGGCTATTTTAGAGGTGGCCTTGGTTGATGACCGTGTGCCGCCAATGGGCGACCGCGTCAAGTTCCTGTCCTCATTCGGAAAATAATTTGTTGGAGAAACAGGTTCACTGCAATCACCAAATAAACTGGAGGCAGACATTTGATCTGCCTCTTTTCTATGTCTAAATAACGAACTTTTTTCCATACACTTGTCCTCTGCCGCTATAACGACTAAGATAAAAGCGAGTACAACTTTGAAAGGAGATACATGAATGAAAATTAAGCTATTGATCATTACATCCTTTTTACTCGGCAGCCTGATGGCAGGTTGCTCGAGCAATCATACAGAAGAAGAAGCACAACCTTCCTCTCCACAGTCTCAATCTCAACCTCAGTCAACACAGCATTTAGAAAACCACATAGTAAATGGTGATAAGCGTGTAGAAACGCCTAGCTATGAGGTAATGCCCGATTTTTTACAAAGCAAGTCAGAGGATATTCAGCTTATTTATACATCAGCCTCCCAGCATAAAGATTTGTTAGAGCAAATTCCATGCTATTGTGGCTGTGGCGACTCAGTCGGCCATAAAAATAACTACGACTGCTTCATTCATGAAAATAAAGAAAGTGGCGCCATTGTTTGGGATGAACATGGAACGAAATGCGGGGTCTGTTTAGAGATTGCTGCTGAAGCCATGGTTGAATACCAGAACGGAAAGTCTGTAAAGGAAATTCGTGAGCAAATTGATGAGCGTTATAAAGATGGATACGCTGAACCAACCCCAACTCCAGAAGTATAAAAACCCGCCTAGGAGCGGGTTTTTTCATGCTGTTTGATTTTGTTCCACCAAGTCTGCCACCTGCTTTTTCATACAGATTCTTGCTCGGTAAAGGCGAGATTTTACGGCTGATGCAGATAGTTCTAGCCTCTCAGCAATCTCAGACTCCTTCAAATGGCCATAATATTTCAAGTAAAATACTTTTCTCAACTTCGGAGACAAGGTGCTCACCTCTCGGCGGATAGCTTCTTCCATATCTTTTTCTTCACAATGCTCTTCCACAATGGAACGTGCTTCACACTTCGGCAAAGGGAGTTCATCAATTTCCGCAACGACAACTTTCTTTTCTTTGCGTAAAAAGTCTATTGATGCTCTAGTTGCTGTCGTTGAAAGCCAAGCACCTATTTTATCAATCTTCTCGATTTGATCTATCTTTTGATAAGCTTTTATAAATGTTTCCTGAAGGATATCCTCCGCATGTTTATGATCTTTTGTTAATCGAAAGGCTGCATGATAGACTCTGTTGTAGTAAAGTTGATAGATTTTCTCAAAGTCACCGTCCATCTTTCATTACCTCTCCTTGAAAGTTATTTAAAATGGTCTGTCATCCAATTTGGAGCTTTATCTGCTTCCAATGTGGTGACCCTTGAAATTTCTTCCCCATCGAAATAAAAACCGACTAGATAGGTTCCTCCTGAAGACTCGCTGGCAGTTGAAATAGTCTCCGCGATCTTTTTCTTATCCGTTATTTCTAAACCTTTTTCGCGAATGATCGTTTGATACAAATCTTCCTCAGGTTTAAGCCCTTGATTCGTTTTAATAATTTCTATTTTGTGCACATCTTTTGCCTGGATAAACACTTGATCATACAACCCTTCGTCTTTTAACCATTGATTAAAATGGGTATAGCTTAAGGGAAGTTCAGCATGGTAAAACTCATGTCCAGCCATAACCTCAAAATTTGCTGCAAGCCCCCTCGGTTCGCTCATACTCCGAAACGTTTGACTTACTATATCCTTCTCCATAAGATTGAGAGCTTTCTTTATTTTTTCAGAATCGATTATTTGTACAGAACCTCCCCGTGAGGCAGAGGAATGGAGAGTAATTCGGTCGACTTTGGATGCCTCTACGTGCACTACATCACTCGCAAGTAATTTATACTCCTCGCTGTTATATACCTCCTCTATATATGGAATCTTTAGTTGATCCACTTGGTATTCACGAAATACCTTCTCACCATCGTTAAGTTCATAAGCTAAGAAGATTGATTGATTGCGGTTATCTTTTTCCATAGGTTCTGCTTTATCTATTAACCTCTTGTGCATCTCACGTACAGCTTCAACGTTCCCCGACTTATTGATAAAGGGAGCTTCTAGTTCAAGTTTCCTTTGGTAATCATGAAAGCTGGAACCAATGTACACATTTTTAACATCAGCCTTTTCTGGTACAGCTGATTCATATCCGCTAGCTGCAATAGGTATCGCTAAAATGAGCACGACCATCACTGCTGCATAAACTCCCATACCTTTGGGCTGCTTTACACTGAACACCCTCCAAGTTTTTTGCAGGAGCATATCAGAGATCACGAAACCGATGACCGCACCGATTGTATATCCTATATACAACCAATAATAACTAAGTTGAGAACTGCCAAAATATGCGCCTCCAAGCAGCATGAATGAAAAGGTCACACCATATTTAAAAACTGGTTTAAGCAGGTGAACAGCAAGGGCCTGGGAACCGTTCTCTAAATTACGATATTTATAGATGAATAGAGCAGCAATGTATAATAAGACAGCCATTCCTAGATAAATAAACAGACCTGTAAACGCGACAGGCAAATTTCCCTCGTCCCTATTTATCATAGCTGGCTGGTACATCAGTAGCTCAACTACTGGGGAAAACCTTTCAATTGCTTGGGCTGTCACCATTTCATCTGAGAACCCTCTCACAAAAAGCTCTAAGTTAAAAGAAATCAGCACGTAAATACCAGCGGGAAACAGCAATAAAATGTAAGTTAGTACACCTTGTACAGCCGACAATCCAGTTAATGAACCAACGAAGATACTTGTAACAAATAGAAAGGTCGAAAACACCGAAAAGACAACCATCCAGTAACTAAGACCCCGAGCGTGTAGTAATTTCCCACATCCCAGATAAAAGACGTGATCAATAGAATCAAACCTATTATTAAAATAGGGAGAAGTAAAAGGAGAATTCCTGAGAACATGTGATGGTTAAACAAGGAGCTTCTCTTAATCGGCAGACTATGAATAAAGTCACCCGCTCCTCTTACATGCACATACCTAAATAAAAAGATGGCCATCAGTACAGGTATGATTAATAACAGAATCAACTGAATACCATATAAAAACAATGGATCAAATAAGCCATTCTCCAAGTAAGTTTCCCTACTGTTTGGGCTGCTCATATCCATCATTAACTGGAGCGGCAAGATGAAAACTAGACCCGCAAAGTAAACTAAACTGACCCATCCTACATTTCTGAGATCTTGTTTAAAGATCTCCCTTTTAAACGATGATGTTTTCGATGGCATACCCTGCATCCCCCATTTCATAGATAAATATCTCTTCTAATGTTAAAGGCAGACGATCGTACAAAATAGGTGAATACCTTTCAACCGTTTTATTAATCATCTCTTCTTGTCCCCTAACTATGAGGAGATGGACACTTCCGCGCTTCTCTTGATACAAAATATCCAGTCTCCTTTGAAGCGGCCCTATAGCGGTATTTCCAAATGCCACTTGGATTTTGTGTATATCTGTTTTCAAATCATCCAGTTCTCTCTCAAGTAACACTTCGCCATTATGTAAGATTCCAATATGATCACATATATCTTCCACCTCACGCAGGTTGTGTGAAGAAATAAGCACCGTCATTTCGCGCTCAGCCACGTCCTGGATGATTAAACTTTTAATTTTTCTTCTCATTACAGCGTCCAGTCCATCAAATGGTTCATCCAAGATTAAGACATCAGGCATCGCTGACAACGACAACCAAAATGTTACCTGCCTTTGCATCCCTTTAGAAAATTGATGCACTTTTTTATTTTCATTCAAATTAAACACGTTCTTCAGCTTTTGATAACGTTCCTCATTCCAATTTGAGTACATTTCCCGGTAGTACCTTGAAAGCTGTTTTACAGTATATTGCGGAAAGAAATAAGGGGTATCCGGGATAAAAACGAGTCTATGTTTGACAGATACATTCTCAAAAATCTCTTCACCGAAAACATGGATGGATCCCGCCCCTCGCTTTAAGATTCCACTGATCAAGCGCATAACTGTTGTTTTTCCTGCACCATTCGATCCTAACAGTCCGTAAATCGATCCCTTTTCCACATGAAAACTCACATCATTTACGACCGTTTCTTTTTCAAATGACTTCGTAATATTCTTTACTTCAATCATGCGGAGTTCCCCCTTTCACTTCATCAATTAATTCGACTATTTCTTGTGCAGTCATCCCAATGTACATGGCTTCTGCAAAAAGTTTCCTTAATTCCAATCGTACTTCGGCCAACTTTTCTTTATCCCTAGATGGAGAAGCAGGGTTAACAAAACTCCCCTTCCCTTTCACAGAATAGGTGTATCCCTGTGCTTCGAGCTCACGATAAGCCTTTTGAATGGTATTCGGATTGATCGTCAATTGCTGAGCGAGTTCACGAACAGACGGAAGTTTCTCATCCTGCTGTAAGACATCATTAATAATCAGATGTTTGAGCTTCTCAACAAGCTGTTCATAGATGGGAATGCGGCTCCTTATATCTAACTCAAACATAAATACACCTCCAGGAGACATAACTGTATTAACCGTATTAGTATGTGTAGTACAGTAATAGTATATAGAACTGTCTGGCGTTTGAGAAGTACTTTTTTTATTAAAATGATAAGAGGCATCAGCATGTAGGAAGATTCGTGTTTAGGAAGAAACTTCTTGCTTTTGGGGAGAATCTTTTTGAATTTAGACAGAATCCATCTGGTTTTCGTCAGAATCATCACCAGACTTTGGTAGAATCCTTTTAATTTTGGTCAGAATCCCACCCGGTTTAGGAAGAATCCTTTTTCACATAGTCTCGGGAAGTTCTTATATACACAAAAAGCACTTGATCCTCTTAAGATTCAAGTGCTTTTAGATTACTTTGATTTCGGCAGCTTATCATTTGGCAGCCTATAAAATTCCTTAACATACGTGTAATCACCAGCCATACGTCCAACAGGAGCCAGCTTGTGAGGATCAACCTTATCTGTTTCAGTATAGATATCTTCTTGAATATGGTAGCAAACCACTTTTCCAAGAATAAGATGATTCGTTCCAATCTCGATAATCCGATCAAGCTCACACTCCATGCTTACCGGTGCTTCCTTAACTCTTGGCGGCTGAATGCTCGTACTGTTCGCCGCCTTTAAGCCAGCGACTTTAAACTCATCTTCGTCTGCTTCAAATGTTTTACTGCTTTCATACATTTGATTAGCGAGAGTTTCGGAAACGATATTGACGACGAATTGCCCTGTTTCTCTAACATTCGTTAAGGTATCCTTCGCGCGTCCTTCTGATCCTACTGAAAAACATAAGGTAATAGGGTCCATTGAAGCGACAGTGAAGAAACTGAATGGGGCCAAGTTACGTATTCCTTGATTAGAAAGACTAGAAACCCATGCAATCGGTCTTGGCACAACCGCTCCCTTAATAAGTTTGCTCATATTATGTTCATGAAACTCATCCCTTTGAATAATCATACACAACCCCCTAACACCTAAATCATAACACACCCAAATAATCCCACCTCAGGTCATCCATATTATGGATGACCTGAGGTGGGATTATTTCCTTGTTCCGACAGAAAATTCGCAAAGTTAGTTTAATTTATGTAGAATCGGGAATATGAGGTTATACCATTTTTAGAGAGGAGCCAATTTTTTGGGTGAAATTTGGAGTTTTATTGAGACAGCAGTAGCAAGTGCATCAGGATTTTTATGGACTTACCTTCTTTCCATTCTTCTTATTATCGGAGGACTTTTCCTCACGTTTCGATTAAAGTTTTTCCAATTCCGCCATTTTGGTCATGTGCTGCACCAAACAGTCGGACAAATCTTCAAGAAAAACAAGCACCCCGGCACTATTTCTCCTTTTCAGGCATTTACTTCAGCCTTGGCTTCAACTGCAGGTGCAACAAATATTGTTGGTGTGCCTCTAGCTATTGCATTAGGTGGACCTGGCGCTCTGTTTTGGATGTGGGTCGTTGCTCTAATTGGAATGGCAACAAAATATTCAGAAATTATACTTGGAATGAAATACCGGGAAAAGAATAAGGAAAACGTTTGGGTCGGAGGACCGCAATATTACATAAAAAAGGCGCTGGGATGGAAATGGGTTGCTTCCGCTTTTGCCTTTTTACTCATGATTGAATTAATCCCAAGTGTTATGGTGCAATCCAACTCAATCGCTACACAAACGGAAGGCGCTTTTGGCTGGCCTGTCTATTTAACAGGGATTATCGTATGTGCCATGATTGCAATCGTTGTGTTTGGCGGGATTAAACGGATTGCTAAAGTAACGGATAAAATCGTACCATTTATGGTACTTATTTATGTAGGTGTAGGGCTATTTGTTATTTTTGTAAATATTGAAGAAATTCCAGGTGTATTCGCCTTGATCTTTACACACGCCTTTACCCCTATTTCTGCTGCCGGAGGGTTTGCCGGTGCCGGAATTGCACAAGCCATTCGCTTTGGTGTTGCTCGCGGACTTTATTCTAATGAAGCTGGAATTGGTACAGCGCCCATCGCCCACTCCGCAGCACAAACCGACCACCCTTCCAAACAAGGCATGTGGGGGATCTTCAGTGTTTTTATTGATACAATTGTAATCTGTACAATATCAGGACTTGTTGTTTTAGTTACAGGCGCCTGGAAAGAAGTTAATGCAGAAAATTCCTCTAATATGATTAATGTCGCTTTTGGAAGTGTGTTAGGTGACGCATTTAGTGGAATCTTTGTGGCAATCTTCCTGTTGTTCTTCATTATCACAACAGTTGGTGTTCTAGTATTTTACGGGGAAAAACAAGCAGAATACCTGTTTAGCCTGAAGGGTGCAAAAGTTATGAGGGTCGTTTATATTATAGCGGCTTTTATCGGGGCTCTTGGTGGCCTTAAGTTCATTTGGCAGTTCCTTGACCTTCTTCTTGCATTTGTGGTCATAGCAAACATTATCCCGATGCTCTTCTTGCACAAAGAAATTGCTGCCATTAACGATGACTATGTCAACCGAGTATTTAAGAAAAGGACAAAAGAGAAAAAGGTACAGCTGTTCGTAGAAGAGAATGAATAACGAAGAAAAAGCTGCTTTCCCCACAGGAAGCAGCTTTTCTTTATGGAATCACCCATATCCTTCCACCTCAGGTCCTCCATAATATGGATGACCTGAGGTGGAAGGATTCCCCATGAACATGGGTTTTCCGTTCTTTCCTTGATATAATAGAGGGACCACTTCATTAGGTTATCCATAAAAGGTTTGGGGTGAATTTATGTTAGACACACATGCACGAAAATTTGTACAGCCTCCCATAGATAAAGCTGCCTTCTGGTTGTTAAAAAAGGGGCGAACGGCCAATCAAGTTACTATCCTTGCCTTCTTAATAGGAATCTCCACAAGCATCTTATATGTATTAGGTTTACCGATTATCGCCGTTATTTTCCTATGGCTATCTGGATTTTTGGATGCTGTAGACGGCACAATGGCAAGACACACGAAAACCTCTCCATTTGGCACAGTCATGGATATTACTTTTGACCGTATCGTAGAAGTCTCCATGGTTGTGGCCCTTGCCTACGTTCATCCTGAAGTGATGTGGCCGCTATTGCTCCTTAGTGTATCCATCGTAATATCGATGACCGTTTTCTTAGTGGTTGGAAACGTGTCTGAAAAATCCGGGGTTAAATCGTTTTACTACCAAGCAGGCTTCGCGGAACGGTCGGAAGGATTTATCTTGTTCAGTATCATGTTATTATTTCCAAGCATTTTATATTGGTCGACACTGACATTCTTCGCTGTTGAGTTGTTTACCGGAGTACAACGTTTTCTTGAAGCAAAAAAAATCTTAAAATAGACCTCAACTATAAAAAAGAGGTCTATTTTATTTTTCTAAAACATACGCACATCATACTGCATATTAATCTTGCTCTCTGTTAAGATACTCGTTCGGTTCTTCTCCATTTTTATCATTGTGGTTTTTAAATTGGCTAAGCCGACCATCTCGATGTTCTCCATGGTTCCTATTTTCTTTAAATTGATTGTCCACTTTCTTGTCTTTGTTCTCCATTATTTTGACTCCTTCCTAGTTGGCAGATTTGTATTAGCTTTTGAACTTTGTTTTCTTTTATTCATATGAACCAAATCCATACCAAAAAACGTCAAAAGCACTCAAGTATGCATTTGACGTTTTTTCTTTATCAAAATGGGATCAGCGCGAAATAACCATTGATTTCTCCACTATAGTCCAGTTCCATGCCAAGTCCTCACTACTATATACCTGGTTTCATAAAATGTGATGAGTGAGAGGGAGGGTTTTTGTGAGCAATAAAAAACTGTTTCCATTAGTGATAACAGCAATCACGGCTGTTATTTTTTCTATATCTATATGCTTCCTTATTGGTTCAGGTACTAGCGGATTAAATGGGCAGCAGGATGATTCAGCGGAAAGTGAAAACGCAAGCTCCGATAGCGATATTAGCAATAATGTACAAAATAACGTAAATGGTGAGCATGCAGATGTGAGCAATTCGATTGATAATCATCTAGATGACAGTAATAACAACCAACTAGAGAATAATATAACGAATAATATAAATGTTAATGTAGGTATAAATGTCACAAACAATAGAGAGTGTAAAATATTTTGTGTAAATAGAATTCTTTCCAAATAGAAAAAGGAAGACCTTTTCTTGTAGAATTAAGTCACCACAACCAATCCAAAGAAAAGAGGTCTTCCCTTATGGATCATTTTACATCAGATATTATACAAGCTCTAGTGAAAAAAGAGGATATATCGGAAATCTTTCGCAGCCACCTGGAAAGCGCGGTGAATACGCTGCTTCAAACGGAATTGACAGCCTTCTTAGACTACGAAAAGTATGATCGTCTAGGCTTTCATACCGGAAACTCTCGCAACGGCTCTTATTCCCGTACCTTAAAAACCGAGTATGGTGAGCTTGAGATCTCCATCCCTCGTGATCGAAATGGAGAGTTCAAACAACAAACAGTGGCTCCTTATAAGCGCACCAACGATACCCTGGAGTCCTTCGTCATACATATGTTCCAAAAGGGTGTCACCATGTCCGAAGTATCCAATTTGATTGAACGAATGTATGGCCACCATTATACGCCCCAAACGATTTCAAACATGACCAAAGCGATCGGCGAAGAAGTAGAAGCATTTCGCCAACGAACTTTATCCAAGCGTTACGTATGCGTTTATTTAGATGCGACCTTTCTTCCCGTCAAGCGAGATACCGTATCCAAGGAAGCTGTCTATATTGCCGTTGGAATTCGGGAAGACGGATCTAAAGAGGTGCTCGCTTACACGATTGCTCCAACCGAATCTGCGTACGTTTGGAAAGAGTTAATTGAGGATATTCAAGCTCGTGGTGTTGAGGAGGTGCTCCTTTTTATTTCGGATGGATTAAAAGGGATCAAAGAAAGCATTTATTCGGTGTTCCCCAAGGCCAAGTACCAAACCTGTTTCGTCCATGTTTCCCGTAATATCGCCCATAAAGTCCGTGTTTCAGATCGAAAAGAAATATGTGAAGACCTGAAGACCCTTTACCGTGCGGATAATAAAGAGAAGGCTGAGGAAGCGATGGAAGCATTTATAGAGAAGTGGAAGAAATCATATGCGAAGGTCACTCAATCCCTTAGCGATAACCAGGATCTTTTCACGTTTTATGACTTCCCCAAGTCCATTCGAAAGAGTATCTACTCCACCAATTTAATCGAGTCCTTCAATAAGAAGATCAAGAAATACAGCAAGCGCAAAGAGCAGTTCCCCAATGAAGAATCACTGGACCGATTTCTCGTCACTCAGTTCGAAGAATACAACCAGCGTTTCGCAACACGTTGCCACATTGGTTTTGATCAAGCAAGGTCTGAAATAGCAGAAATGTTTAACGAGTAACAGCAGCTACAAGAAGAGGTATATGGTTATTTACACAAAATTATTGACAGTCCCAAACAATATTGCTAATAACGTAAATGGGCATAAACAAGATTCTAATAACAATGACAATGAAGGGGATAATAATCAAAGTAATAATCAAGACAATAACACAGATAATACCAATGGGAATAATAACAATGAATCCAGTGGAAATGAACTTGTTTGGGGTGTCGACTCAGCAAGTCTTACTACTGACAATTTGCTGGCCTGTGTTCAAGAAAACTATGGTACACCTGAAATATGGGGACGTTATCTAGGTGATAAGGAAGGCGTTTCCACAGGAATAACACCTGAAGAAGTAGATCTACTCCATTCAAACGATATAAAAATCCTTGTCATATGGAACCACTTTACTGACGCAACAGGTTTTGAAAACGGACAGAATGTAGCTAGAGAAGCTATTCAGAAAGCTCAAGAAGATGGGGTACCCGAGGGAGTTGCCCTCTTTGCCGATATAGAACCAACTTACCCAGTAGATTCCGATTTCATTAGAGGCTGGTACCAGGTTATGAGTGAATCTGAATACAACCCTGGTATTTACGGCTCATTTGATTCTGATACACCACTATATCAGGCTTTCCAGCAAGCATCTGAAACGAATGCCGAAATCAAGGAGAACACGTACATTTGGACAGCTGTACCAAAAGTGGGGATCACCACGGAGGCAAATGCTCCAGATTACCAGCCATCTGCGCCGGAAGATGGATTAATAGCCGGTTGGCAGTATGGGATCGAGGCCCAAACGTGTAATATCGATACAAACCTGTTCAACAGTAACGTATTAGATGGTGTATTATGGTGAAATGTAACTAGATAAAGAGTAAGGGGGAGATCTCAAAAGGAAATCTCCCCCTTTTTTAATGGAGTGTACAGGAATTGAACTTAACCGCCCCCGACAAAATGGACCAATTCAATTTGGTCCCCTTTTTGTAAATGAACATCAGGGTACTGATTACGTTGAATAATGGTTTGGTTGTACTCAACAATGACCATTTGACTATCCAATTTGTAAAAATCTAAGAGATCTGTCACCGTCACAACTTTTTCAGGACAATCTAAGGGTTCTCCATTTAGTTGTATGGTCATCATGAACACCACCCTTTCTTATAAGACTGATACTGCTTCACGACATCGTCTGCATCTAACAAACCGGATATGACTGCAATCCCTGTTGCCCCCGCTTTTCTTATGTCTAAAGCATGTTCCGGGTTAATCCCGCCTATTGCAATAACCGGCAACGTAACCGAATCAGTCAGCTCAACTAACCCTTTCAACCCCTGTGGCTCCTTACCCGGTTTTGAGGATGTCGAGTAAATGTGGCCGAACATAACGTAATCCGCCCCTTCCTTTTCTGCTTGTTGAGCTTCGTTAATGGAATGCACGGACTTTCCAATTCGTAAAGAAGGAAAACAATAACGCACATCGCTTATTCTTAAGCTTTGACTCGAGAGCTGCCCACCTCCAGCACCGAAACAATGAGCTATATCCATACGGTCATTTACCACAATCCGTTCAGGTGCTGTGCCTCGGTCTCGCATCTCGAAAATTCCCAGTGAAATTTCTCTTGCAGTCTTCTGTTTTTCCCTTATATGGAAAAAGGCATCCTCGTCATGAAGCGGAGCAATTTTGTCAGCAAACTGCTTGATCGGCCATCTACCGTTGGAGATCACATGAAATTCCATTTTAAACGATTTGCCAATCTTTCATAACTGGTTGATAGCCTTTTTCATGAAGCAATTGGCGAATCTTCTTTACTGAACGTTCATCAGAAATTTCAAATTGGCTTTGTGTATTTTCCAGTTGGGCATAGCCGCCTACTTCAGTTGAGGAAGCGGCAGACATTTTCGTCACTCCAAGCGGGATCAGTTGATCACGTAATTGAGGAGTTTCACGAGTTGACAATATAATTCCTGCCCGTGGGAGGAATAACCTAAGGGCGAGCATAGCTTGAACCATATTTTGATCCGTTACATGAATTTCAGGTTGAAAACTTCCTGCATTCGGCTGTATTCTCGGAAACGAAACGCCAATTTCCGCATCTAAGTATTTGTCTTGGAGGTAACTTCCGTGTAAACCAGTGAGATAACTTTCTTTGCGCCAATCTTCAAGACCAAGCAAAGCTCCGATCGTAACAGATCTCATCCCAGCCTGACACCCTCGCTCAGGTGTATCCAAGCGATACTTGTAAAACCGCTTCGGTCCCTTCGTATGAAGATCACGATAAATTTTTTCGTCGTATGTTTCCTGAAAAACCGTCAGCGTATCAATTCCGCTCGCCACCAAGGCTTCATAATCCTCGAGGTCCATCGGCTGAACCTCGAGTCCTACTGATGAAAAATACTTTCTGAGAACCTTCATGATTTTTGTTAAGTAATCAACAGATGAATGCACACGGGATTCCCCCGAAAGGATGATAATTTGTTCAATTCCTTTCGTGGATATCGCCTGAGCTTCTTCCTCCACTTCTTCCATTGTTAAACGCCTTCTAGGAAAAACGTTCTCTACACTAAAGCTGCAATACTTACATGTGTTAACACAGTAATCGGAGACATAAAGCGGCTGAAATAGCTGCATGGTATAGCCAAAGTGCTGCACTGTGAGCTGGTGTGCCTTCTGAGCCATTTCTTCTATGTAACCTTCTGCAGCGGGCGACAATAGAGTGAAATAATCCTGATCAGTTAGAGAATCTTTTTGTAAAACTTTCTCGACATCCCTTGCCGTCACCTCATCAAATAATGAACTAAACGGCTGATCTTTCAACTTTTCATACACGTTATAGAAACTCATTATTAACCCCTCCTGTTGAAGTTAAAAATCCCGTTAGCGGTGAGGAGGCTTTTGCCTGAAAAGACGATTGCCCGGGTCCTGAAATGTAAGCCATTCTCCCTGCTCTAACCGCCATATCAAAAGCCTTCGCCATAGCCACAGGGTCCTTCGCTGTTGCAATCGCTGTATTCACAAGGACAGCATCCGAGCCCATTTCCATCGCTTCCGCTGCCTCAGAAGGTTTGCCAATCCCTGCATCTACGACAATGGGAACATCGATTTCATCAATCATAATCCGGATCATTTCCTTCATCCGAATACCCCGGTTCGAACCAATTGGAGATCCCAGCGGCATGATCGCTGCAGCCCCGGCCTCTTCCATGCGTTTCGCTGCCATTAAGTCAGGACTCATATAAGCCAGGACAACAAATCCTTCGTCTACCAAGATTTTCGTGGCTTTAATCGTCTCCTCATTATCGGGAAGAAGGTATTTTTGATCGGAAATGACCTCAATCTTGACCCAGTTTCCCATTCCGCTAGCCTTTCCAAGTCGTGCAATCCGCACCGCTTCTTCAGCCGTCCTCGCCCCTGAGGTATTCGGCATTAACGTTGCCTGCTTTGGAATATCATTAACGATATGCTTGCCAGACCCATCTAGATCCACCCGCCTAATCGCAACCGTAACAACCTGTGAATGAGACTGTTCAATCGCATCCCGCATTACACTATGGTCAGCAAATTTCCCTGTTCCTGTAAACAAACGACTTTCAAGCTCTATCCCCGCGATGACTAACGGATCTCTCATAACATCTCCCCCTCGTTAAGTTTCCATTAAAAAAAGCTCACCCGCGTTATGGGTGAGCTTCGATTTACCTTATGCAATACACGTTTACATTCAGCCTCGAAAGCTTCCCTACGCTGGTTCTAACCAAGTCAGGTTCAAAGGGTCGGAAATGTTTTCCTCTCAGCCACATGCATGGCACCCCTAGCTCTTTTCTTGTTCAATTATTGAAAACCTTTTCTTAAGGATAGCAAAACTCTTCCAGTTTGTGAACCAGTTTTTTCTTGTTCACCTCATCACACTTCCCCCAGAAATCTTCATAGACTCTCCAATGATATTCCCAGCTGTCTCAGATAATAAAAACACAATCGTATTCGCTACTTCTTCAGCAGTAGAAATCCGCCCCGAAGGAATCCCTTCTTCTGCAACCTTCAATTGCTCTTCAAAACTACGATTGTTCCGTTCGCCTTTGGAGCGAATCGACTCCCGCCCCATTTCTGTATCCACATAGCCAGGGCAAACTGCATTAACCCGAATATTGTGCTCAATCGCCTCAATTGCAAGCGACTGAGTAAACCCAGTCACCGCAAATTTCGAAGCACTATAGGCGATGTTCGCATGCGTCCCGCGCAAGCCTGATAAAGAGGATAGATTTACGATTGCCCCCTCGCTCTGAGGCTTCATCTTCTCATAAGCAAGCTGTGTCAGTAACACTGTAGAAAAATAGTTCAGCTCCATTACGTTACGAAGCTCGTCTTCCGTTAGATTGTCGAGTGTGCCTCCCCCGACCACCCCGGCTGAGTTGACAAGTCCAGTAATAGCTCCATTTGTCTGGATTGCCTCATCCACCAAATATCTCCGGCTTTCCTCGTCATTAAGTTCGGCGGTGTGAACATATACTTCTACAGAGTCATTCAACTTTTCACATTCCTTTTTAAGGTTGTTCAGCTTTTCCTCCCTTCGTCCCGTTATCGTTACGTTGGCTCCTGATCGCACCACAGCTTTTGTCGTTTCATAACCGATGCCCCGGTAGCTCCGGTAATTAGGATATGTCTGTCCTTAAGAGCTTCATTTGAAAAAATACTACTCATTCGATTTGACCTCCTTTTTATCTATGTCTTTCCATAACCTTTCTATTTATAACTGAAACCATTGCATACATTAACATGGCTACGTACAATAGTCTTATGTGACTAGAAAGGAAGATTTTATGTATCGTTCAGTAGGTTTTTGGAAACGTCTCGTAGCAGGTATTTTAGATTCTATTATTGTGATGCTCCCAATTTCCCTATTAGGAATGCTTTTATTTGGATGGGAGTTCGACAGCCCTTATTCTAACTGGATTACCCTCCCCTACTCTTTGTTCCTTCCAGTTTTATGGAAGGGGTATATTGTCGGTAAAAGAATTATGGGAATACGTATTATAAAGGTTAATGGGAATAACGTCGGAGTCGGAACGATGTTCATGCGTTTGATCGTAGGCGGACTCGTGTATGCCTTAACATTAGGAATTGGCCTCATTGTCAGTGCCTTTATGGTCGGAATCAGGGAAGACAACCGCTCTATTCATGACTTTATAGCTGGAACTTATGTTACAGAGGCAAAACCAGGCGAAGTATAAAATAAGGTAACAAAAAAAGCGAGCACATCAATGTGCTCGCTTTCTATAAAACTATCTTAGAAAAACATGATCGCCGATAACTGTTGTTACTTCTTGATCACTCAAAAACTCACTAGTCGCTTTATCAGGATTATAGAAAAACAGTGACTCACGATCATATCCCTGATAATCCAATGCCTCTTCAACAGCACGTTTAGATTCTTCACTTGCAGGCTGATTAATTGTACCATTCATTACAGGAGAGAACTGGTACCCATCATAAATCACACCATATATAGAATCAGGATACTTATCACTAGACACCCTGTTTAAAACAACCGTAGCGACCGCAACTTTACCAGCATAGCTTTCTCCTTTAGCTTCTGCTTCTACTAATCTAGCAAGCAGATCTTCTTCAGATTCACTAGGCAGAACAGGCAGTTCCAACTGCTCGTCTGGATAAATTTCATTCCTCTCCATGTTGTTCATTTCTTTAAGCTGCTGAACAGGAATTCCGTAATGATTGGCAATTTTATATAAAGACTCACCTTTTTGAACGGTATGAGTGCTGCTGTGTGCGAAAACTTGGCTTGTAAACGTCAATGAACAGGCGATTGCGACAGACACAATCATCATTCGTTTTACTATCATGATTTACCTCCTTGATGTTTAATCTTTTTACAAGGTAACACATGTATTTACAGGTTATCACTATTAATTATTTCCATTGTTTCCATGTAGGTGGGTAAATTGTTAGACCGACCAGCCTGCTCATTCATCCTTTCACTCATCACCTGAAGCTGAAACCCTTATCTTTCAGCCTTTTTTATGCCTCGCTGATTTGTGTTCAATGTTAATACTATAATTCCGAAAAGCAGTAATCCGATACCTATCCATGACACTCCTGACAAGCGTTCCCCAACGAGAAACACACCCAAGCTCCGCCAAAGCAAGGGTAACGGCTGTGATGAAGGCACAAACTTCAGCCCCTTAACGAACAGGTAATAGGCTACAGCTATCGTAAGGATACCAAGGTGAAGACTGACAGTGACCCCCTTCATACTTCCAAGCCATGAGAAATCAAACCAGAACAAAAACGGCAACAATAGTAAACCACTTAAAGTAAATACCACGTATTTATTAAAACCAAATTATAATTTAAAGGATGGCCTCTTTATAGGGGTCATTCTTTGTTATGGAAATGGACCTTATCCCAACTGTTAAGAGGTCGGCTAAAAGAAAGGTTTAAAAACATTGTACAGAAGGGAAAATAGAAGTATCAAATGCATTACTCGAATTGTTTTCACTAACATTTCAATAAATTTGATTCGAATTCGAGATATTTTTCTTGACGATGCTTGATCTGTATTGTAAAGTTACTTACATAAGGTAAGTGATTAGGGGTTATTTACTCCAACACAAAAAAAGAGAGAAATTAAGAAAATTGGTGTATCCAATAACACTAGGAGGAATAAAAATGGCAACATTAACATTAGACAAAGTACACAGCAGTTTGGCTTTTCAAATCAAGCATATGGTTGTAAGTAAAGCTAAAGGTGAATTCCAAGACTTCGATGTTGACTTCAACGGCGACCTTTCTGATCTTGAATCAGCAAGCCTTAAAGTAACAATCCCTGTAACATCTATTGATACAGGTAATGAAGACCGTGATGGTCATTTAAAAACTGGTGATTTCTTCGAAGCTGAGAAATATCCGAACATGGTTTTCCAAAGTAAATCCATTAAAAAAGTATCTGATGATGAATATGAAGTAACTGGTGATTTTACTATTAAAGGTGAGACAAATGAAGAAACATTTACTGTTGAGTATAACGGTACTTCTAAGAGTCCACTTGACGGAAGCACAGTTGCTGGATTCGCGGTTACTGGGAAAGTAAACCGTGAAGCTTATGGCATGACTTATAATGCAGCTGTTGAAACTGGCGGTATGCTTCTTGGTAAAGATGTTAAATTCGAAGGTGACTTTGAGTTTATTGTAGAAGACTAAACCATTTTAGACCCACCCATTACTTATAAAGGTATTGAGTGGGTTTGTTTTCTAAAGAGTTATTATCCTCCATTATAAAAACTTCCATATCACTATAGTAAGTGTCCGTCATTTCAGTTACTTACGATTCTTAGCGCAAGATTCAGTGTAATTATAGAAACCATCAAAGATAAAAATGAGATAATCAAGGGCAAGTGTCTACATCAGACCAATAACTCCTTTTCTTGCAATTATTGAATAAAGAGGGTACTGTCCTCGCATCTCCTTCCCATAATTCCCCTGTAAACTTTGGTATGATACGATTCCGTACAAGATGCGTGGTGTTATCCTTCTGCCATAATTCCCCTGTAAACTTTGGTATGATACGATGATTTTTTATGTACTTGATTTGGATTCCAAGCCATAATTCCCCTGTAAACTTTGGTATGATACGATTCCATACGGTGAGTTATAATGCCTAACTCGGCCATAATTCCCCTGTAAACTTTGGTATGATACGATATATTCTCCGCATTGTCGGACGTATGGCTGGCCATAATTCCCCTGTAAACTTTGGTATGATACGATTAACGGGGCTATCAAGTATATGAACCTAGTGCCATAATTCCCCTGTAAACTTTGGTATGATACGATCAAATCTGTTTTTTCGAGAGGGAAGTGACAGCCATAATTCCCCTGTAAACTTTGGTATGATACGATTGCACTTGGAAGGTACGGAAGGTATAACGGCCATAATTCCCCTGTAAACTTTGGTATGATACGATCCAAGCTATGTCGCATCGGTTTAAAGTGGTGCCATAATTCCCCTGTAAACTTTGGTATGATACGATATCACACCTTCTCGGATGAGGATCCGGAAGGCCATAATTCCCCTGTAAACTTTGGTATGATACGATCGTTAAACGATTGGAAAAGCAATCAGATGAGCCATAATTCCCCTGTAAACTTTGGTATGATACGATTTAGGGATCACATAGCCCATTGTTTCTTGAGCCATAATTCCCCTGTAAACTTTGGTATGATACGATACATGGCTTATAAACCCACTTATATCAGGGTTTTCAGAAGTTTCTTTTTCTAAAAAAAGAGCTAAGTCCAATGCATTCCCCAGGCTTTTCCCCACTTTTTCTGTGGAAATTGTACAAAAACAGAAAAAGAGCCTGCGTTGGCAAGCCCTTTTTAGAAAAAATCTGTAATATTTGAACCCACTTTTTCAACGGGAGTCTCTACCCCTAAAAGAATGTCCATTTTTTCAAATTGCCTCTCTGTAATTTTCAAAGTACGAATCGCCCCATTAACAGGAGGGACATTTTCTCTTAAACGTCTCATGTGTTTCTGTACGGCCTCTTCTCCGTTACAAACTCTATAATAGACGGAGTATTGCATCATCACATAACCATCATTCAGTAGAAACTTTCTAAACTTAGTGTAAGCTTTTCTATCCCTCTTTAACACAACAGGTAAATCAAAAAATACCATGATTCTCATAAACCTACTCATACACATGCTGCTCCAGTGCTCTTAATTCAGGTAGAACAAGCATGCTTACATCCCCGTTCCGACATGTTGCTACATAGCTTTTCATCATCAAATCCACTCCGTTAGTAATGCTTTGTTTTTCACCTTTCCAGAAGGCCGAATAGCTTAATATGTTAAATAACTTTTCTTTGATGTCCCTGGACCACTCTTCTTCCTTGTCCACGTACATGGCTACTGTAAGATCGACAAATGGCCTTAATGGCTCCATGAAATCATCAGCCAAGTTAAAAGCGTTTGTTTGGCTATCATGAAAAACACCAAGGGAAGGTGTATAACCATAACGAACCAGGGCTCTTGCCACAAGTGATCTGATCAAACTATAGCCATAGTTAAGAGAAATGTTATGCACATCCTCTCTTCTCCTTGTGAATTCGCCGCCGAATAATTGATTAAAGTAGTACTTAGCAGCATAAGCCTCACGGTTGGATCGATCCCCGGACTCTACCTGCCTTGAAATGGAATAAAGTAAATTCGCCTTATCAGATTGAAACATTAAATCTAAGCATCTAGCCTGGTTCTCTATTTTCGTCCGCACAATTTTTTGCCATACTCTTTTTTTAAAGGGTTTAGATAATCCTACTTGCATATCTAATACAGCTTTTTGCCGAGAATGTTGGTGAAAAGGTTGTAACAGGGCACTGGGAGTCCTTTTCTGATCGCAAACAATAACTTCGACATGGTGGGCAGCGCATTCACTGAGTAAAACCCCTGTTAACGTAATAGCAGGATCCTCAATTGTTAAAGTGCAAACATCCTCAATAGGAATTTGCACCGTTTCTTCCTGCTTGATGACCAATTGATGGTTCTTCACAGAAAGCTTGGCTGGATTACGAATAATGATATGTCTATACGCCATAAGCTGTTTCCTTTTGAACTTTTTGAAGATCGCCAATTGGTGTGATGTTGTATTTACTAAAATTAACAAGGGATTGGACGCCAATTCTATCTGAAAATTTACTGTCATTTTTACTTATAGAAATAGAACCTGTGGCAGTGTCAACACCCTTAAAATAAAAATAACCGCTTTTCCATTCTATAGATTCTCTTTTGGTAACCTTTGGTTTAGGCAACTCGATGTAAATAAGGTCATTTGAATACAAGCTAAACAAGTAGCTATGATTTTCAGCTTTTTTAGGCCATTTTTCATATGGTTTATACGCCGCGATAAATCGATCAGGCTGATTACCTTGTTTCACATCTGCTACATACACCGGTATTAAATAATATTTCTTGGTCTCTCTATCTTGGTAGACATCTGTCCTCGCAATACTAGCGTTATCTGCTATCATGTCTTCACCTTTAACAGATACATAGAGATTCCTTTTATCTACGATTTTCACTGAGCGAATAACTGGGGCATTCTTTATGCTTTTAGAAGGTTTGTACAATGGTTGTTCAAAGGCTTTTTCTTTATTCCCCTCAAACTCTAGATACCGTTCTTTAACTGCATTATAAGTTGCCATATCAAATTCTTTCCTATACATAGAAAAGTCCCCGTTTTTATCGAATCGAATATTTTCTAGCTTAGTCTTCGTAACCACCTGTGTGAAACCTTCCTCTGTCTTTCCCCGGTTTCTTCTAAAAGTAGACTCATGCAACTGGCCTTTAATGGATCGTTTTGGCATCCAGGACGGGAAGATGGGCATCACGGATTCTCTAAAATCGGGATCACTCTCATATAAGTCAGATTTTATGAGCGCTTCCTTCATCTGATCAGGATCTTGCTCCAATCGAACATTCAATTCATTGACAAATCCCTCCCAAGGCTGAGGGAAGTAAATATTCATCTTTTTCAAAGCCTGCTTGAAACTCTTATCCCGCTGTGTGAAGTACTCACTCACTCGCTTACGAAAAGGACGGCTCACTGCTACAATCGCTGCATCCAGAGCATGATGTAACGTGTTCGCTTTTCGATTTTTATTAAAACCCCACCGTTTTCTCATCACAGAAGTATAAGCCCATTTACCGGATATACATGTTGTTCTTTTGGATTTCCAGTGAAATGCAAGTGGGATTCGATATAGTTTTTTAAGAAACGTGTAATGTAGCGTGTATCATTTAAGTGGCGTTCACGAAATTCTTCCTCATTACGCCCATCAAAGGTTTGGTTTTTGAGATTCTTTTTCTTGCGTTTATTTACTTTTAAACTATCAACGTAGGAAACGAATTGACTCCACTGTTTCTCATCATGACCGAACCACTCATAAGGAGTTTTATTTTGTTTGTTCTGGTTCTCTTTTGATAACACCAGTACCTTGTTAGTATTACTGTCATCAAAGCTTCGGCTATATGGCAGGATATGATCGACCTGTGCGTATCCATCCTCTAGTAGCCTATCTAGTGAAACAGGTTTTCTAGAGTAGGCACATTCGCCGTTTTGTTCCTCCCACAATTTCATTTTCAAAACGTCATGGCCACGAACCTTTGACCTTTCAGGGTAAAACTCGCTAATTTTATCTTTTGCTTTATCATTTATCGAACGATTCTTGTTATAGTCTTTCTCTAACTGCTTTCTCTCTCTATATGGACGACCCATTTCACGCGCCAGCTCAATGTACAAATTCTCCGGCGAACCATACTTTTTAATAATACTGTTCAATACTTTCCTTGATTGAGTAAGTGCTCTCAATACAACTGGGTTGCGAATCTCATCCTCTGGAATAACAGGCAGCAGACGCTGTTTAGGTAGATCCTTTCGTGCTTGAAGGTTATAGCCGGCGCTTTGACATGCATCTGTATAGGATTGTCCTTTTTCCATAAAAGGAAGAATCTTGTCTAATGCCTTAAATGAGAGATGGCTGAACGTGTTGAATGATTCTTTTAGCAGAGCATCTATTAAGTCATCGTCATAGGAACGCTGAGTTAAGTTTTGAACAGGTTTGCCCTTGCCAGTAATAAATTCATTCTTCAAATAATCCCGAATATCTTTATCATCTTTATATACGGTTAACGCATAGCCTAATGTATCGTAATCGAGACTTGTAAATGTAGTTGGCGCCTTTTTCACCAGGGATTTTTCGATCGCTTTACTAATTTTGTATTGATCCTCTAGTGATACGAAAGTTTTGCTCTCATTTTTAGCATTTGTTTCTTTTTCATCATAGTAAAGTTCGTTAAAACGTTCCTGATCATCTAGCTTTAATGTTTTCCTGATGTCCTTATATTTCACTTCTTTTTTGGCAAAAAACTGTTTAAGGACTTGTTCTCGCTCTTCTTTTGTGAGTTCTCTTATATTTTTGTCTAGCGTAATGATTCTTAAGCGATTAAGCTTGTCTAGGGAACGAAATCGTTGGAAACGATAGGAGGCTTTTGGAGCTCTTTTCTCTCCTTTTTCGAGTGAACACGTTCCAATTTTGCTAAAGATATCGTCTTTTGAAGCAAAAGGACGCTGCGATCCCCATGTCGTTATGTAATGTTCTTTATGTTTTTCTGTTGCAAAGGGATGTCCTAGTTCCTGTTGTTTATCAAAAATAGCCTCAATCTCTTTTTGGATATCAGATCGTAATAATACACCAGAGTAGTCTCCGCCTTTATTACGAAGTGGTTTATTCTCTTCAATAAGCATATGTGAAATGGAACGATAGCCTTTTTCGATCATGAGGTTGTGATTTTCTTTGACGGCAGATAAAACAGCGCGCCCTTCCTCATCGCTGCCTTCTTCACTTTTACGATTGGAGCGATAGCCGCGGTGTTTGGCACAGTGGATGAGCATGCGGGCAAATTCGCGATTGGTCAGAAGTCGTTCGGTTCCTTGTTTGCGGACTTCCCATACATCAAGGTCTTCACTCGTTAGCGGAGACAACTCGTCAAGTTCTTCTTTAATAAGAAGGTTTTTTTCTAACATTAGATTATGTATACGATCGACTCGGTGTCTTCGTCTTCTTAGACGTCGGCTCACTGAACGTGCTTCACGGCGTGGGGCAGCCAGGGAGGAGCCGTCCTTAGGGTGCTCGGCCACTTCAAATAGCCTTACGCCCCAATCTTCCAGACGCTTCTTATCCAAATTAATAACAGCCCAGCCAACGGAGGTGACGCCAATATCCAGTCCAATATCGTATTTCATATAGTATCCGCTCCCTCTTAAGGATAAAAATTACAATTAGATATGAAAAAAATGACTAAATTGCTTTAGTCATTTTGACGGGGAGAAGCCGGCTGAACCGGCAAGGCGATCCCCAACGCCTCGGCTTATAAAGCCTTACCATAATAACTTCCTGTAAACCTTGGTATGATACGATAAGTGGGTTCCCCAACCCACACGTATATTTTATCTCAAATATAGGACTTTGCAAACAATTTGTTGGAATTTTTTAAAAATATAAGTTAGCGAGGCATTATATTCCATCATATCCCTATCGTTGCCCCATCGATCCGCTTCGCCCCTCTAATTTTCGCTACATCTTCAACTAACTGCAGAACAGCCCTATCCTTCTTTTTCGCCTCGATCATAAAATCAACATCCACCTGTTGAGACTTCAACACTTTAATCAAAGGTTTAATAAATTCAATATCAACAAAATCAGCATGGCTGCGATAGGCTTTTTCCGATTTTGGTGAAGAAACATGCATTTTAGGAGGAAAAGGATTGTTCGACCATGTCTGATAGAAGCGTGGGAGTATATCTTCCAGCTCCTCCTCCTTCTCATGGTTGGCCATATAATGATGATAATCAAACATCATTGGGACTTTTTCTTTTTCACAGATGGATAACGTCTCTGTAGTTGTGTAGGTTTTATCGTCATTTTCAAGAGTCATTTGTCCTTTAATAGGGGGTGGCAGCTGCTTAAGGTTATCGTGAAACCGTTCTATAGCCGAGGGTTTATCCCCATATGCCCCTCCCACATGAAGGTTGATATGCGATTCTTTTTCAAGTCCCATCGCCTCAAGTAATGCATAATGGTAGTCCATGTCCTTAACTGCATTCGTCGTCACATGTGCTTTATCACTTGTAAAAAGGGTGAATTGATTAGGATGGAAACTTGTCCGCATTTGATGCTTTTTTACAAGTTTTCCAATTTCCTTATACTTTTCTTGAAAGGGTGTAATGTAATCCCACTCGGCTTCCTCGTGAGTGGCAAGTGGGACGAGTGATGAGGAAAATCGATAGAGATGAATTTCATGGGCAATATTATAATGAAGCGCACGTATTGTATGTTCTAAATTTGCTCTGGTAATTTCTCTAAGTTGCTCGGCCCGCTCTTCTTTGCCAAGTTGTTTGTACCGGGAAAAGGTCATCGTTTTAGATGGGCTTGCATCATATAGTGAAGTGGCCATTGCTACATAGCCAAAACGAATAATCATAAGTAAAACTCCTTTTATTAACCAGCTATTCCCCAATTTTTAAAAAAGAATCCCAATAAACTGTCCGACTCCTCTTTCTAACAGAAGCACATCGCCATCTATCATGCAAGCATCCTATTTTTTCACGAATACCTAGCTCCTGTATTATGCAAAGCAATACTTTTCCTATTTTCAACTAAAATTCCTGCAGTTAATGTCCAGTAGCCTTCCTGTTCCGAAATTTGGATTAACTTTTTAAGCAGTAGCCCCCCTACTCCCTTGCCCATGCTTTCACCCCATTGGAAGTGGTATTTCATATTCTCTATCTTTATTGGCCCCTATTTTCTTACCCCCTAATTTGACTAACAAACGTTTGACCGTGTCTCCCGATCTAATACCTAAGTACTTTCTGGCTTGTTTGTTTGATATTTGGGGGTGACAGAGATAAGCATAATCCTGTAATGCTTGAATATGAGAATCAGTGAATCTCATTCCACATGACGAACACTGCCATTTTCTTTTCACCCAAACCATTTGCGCAGAGCACGTGGAGCAATATACCCCGAGCAGTAATTCAGACTCCCTTATGCCAAACGACTCCAATAAATTTTGTTGTAAGTCTTGATGAGACTGGATTAACCGATAAGCCATTGAATTTAGTTGATCCGCAGTGAGCTGAGATGTGTCATGTCTTAGTTCTATCTTATTTAATCGATTCGTTAATCCTTCACTTTTCATAACGCTCGCTGAATCTTTATCATTCTTTAAATGGAGAATAGCATGTTTATTCGTGAACAAAACTAGTGCTTCAACAGGGATAGTAGTTGAGAAGCGATCTTCTATCCACTTAGTTAGTTGTTGCTGTTGACGTTCAATCTGGAGGATGGGATCTGGAAAAGACTCTTCTTTTCCATTAGAGTTGTGAATTAATTGGTGAATATCACTGTTTAAATATAGAGAACCTGAAATATTTTTCACTTCTAGGATGAGAATGAATTTCTTTGAGAGAAGAACGGTATCCAATTGAAAAAAGTGCTGACCGTCAAATATGCGGAGATCATTAATAATGAGGTAGTCTTTAGGAGGGATAAAATTCAGATGGAAATCTAATGACCTTTCCCCCTGATAACCAGCACGCGTGCGAGCAATTGCATCCTGAACAAGGGTTTTCTTGGGATGGTGCAGAGGAAGTCTTCTCAGAAGAGCTTCTAACTTTCTCAATCTCAAAGGATAGATCCGGGGTTTAATAATCATGCGTTTCTCCTTTTTATTTGTAATTATAATCCTTTCCTTGAAAAAGTAAATGTGTGACCTGCTTTTATCAGCGCTCTCTCCCCTTTTATCGGCGCTCACTCCGCTTTTATCGGCGCTCACTCCGCTTTTATCGGCGCTCACTCCGCTTTTATCGGCGCTCACTCCGCTTTTATCGGCGCTCACTCCGCTTTTATCGGCGCTCACTCCGCTTTTATCGGCGCTCACTCCGCTTTTATCGGCGCTCACTCCGCTTTTATCGGCGCTCACAATAAAAGGACGCGCACGGCGCGTCCTTTTATTCGTTATTCTAAGCTAGCATCTACTTCATCAACCATTGCCGACACGGATTGCAGTCCTCCTCCGGACAAGTACCAATATTCAGGATCAAGGTAGGTGATCTTGTCATTTTGATAGGCGTTCGTCTTCATGACCAACTCATTTTCCACTACTTGTTTCACCGAAGATTCCCCGCCAACGACGGCTCCACGGTCAATTACAAATAGATGGTCCGGATTTTTCTCAGTAATGTATTCGAAGGAGATGCTTTGTCCGTGGGTCGATGCTTCTATGGTGTCGTCCACTGGCTTGACTCCAAATACGTCATGAATAATCCCGAAGCGTGAGAAGGACCCGTATGCGCTCACTTTTCCATCGTTTGCTAGGATGATTAATGCTTCCTCATCCATGTTTGAAGCTTTATCGTTTACTTTTTCGATATCAGCTTTAATGCTAGCTACTTCTTCTTCTACTGCATCTTTTTTGTCAAAAATTTCACCAAGTGTCATCATATTTTGCTCAAATGATTCCATGTAATTGGTTGTGTCCACCCCTAAGTGGACAGTTGGGGCAATTTCGCTAAGCTGCTCATATACAGAGGCTTGGCGGCCGGAAATAATGATCAATCCCGGCTCCATTTGACTGATTTTCTCAAAGTCAGGCTCCTTCAATGACCCAGCATTTTCATATTCATCACTATCATAATGACTTAAGTATTCTGGAAGTGAGTTCTTTGCGACAGCTGCAATATCTACACCTAATTGATCAAGACTATCTACGATACCGTAATCGAACACAACAACATTGTCCGGATTCTTAGGCACCTCTGTTTCGCCTAATTCATGTTCAACTGTAATCGTCTCGCCCTCTTGAGCAGCGGAGGTTTCCTCGGATTCTCCACACGCTGATAAAACCACCAAAACCAATGCTGCACTCATCAACAATAACCATTTTTTCATAAAAAATCACCTCATCCTTTTCATTAAAAATAGACGCAAATTCTGTTGTCATTAATCGTTCGAATAGCAATATCCATATCATAGATTTCATGCAAGACATTGGACTGGATCATCTCTTCGGTGGAACCCTCCCGGACAATTTCGCCATTTTTTAGAGCCACAATGTAGTCGGAGTAGACTGAGGCGAAATTGATGTCATGAACGACAAGGACAACGGTTTTCCCGAGTTCGTGAACAAGTCCCTTCAATGTTTTCATTACTTGCACGGAATGGTTCATATCTAAGTTATTTAATGGCTCATCAAGTAACACATAATCAGTATCCTGGGCGATCACCATGGCGATATAAGCTCGTTGCCGCTGCCCGCCGCTTAAATGTTCAAGGTATTGATCTTCCCTATCTTGTAGGGCCACAAATTCCAAGGCCTCATCGACCTTTTCCTCATCCTCTTTTGTCAATCGCCCTTTTGAATAAGGAAACCGGCCAAATGAAACGAGCTCCCTGACTGTTAATCTTAAATGGATGTGATTGCTTTGCTTTAGAATGGCTAGTTTTCTTGACAAATATTGGGTTTTCCAATTACCAATCTCACTTTCTTCGATATACACCTCTCCTTCGTCTCTAGTAATGAGCCGGCTGATCATCGATAACAAAGTACTTTTCCCAGCACCATTTGGACCGATGAAAGTGGTGATCTTCCCCTTAGGAATTGAAACAGAGACATTGTCTACCACAGGTTTATCACCATATCTTTTAAATAAATTTTTTAGTTTGATCATGCCTTATTCTCCCTTAGTAATAGATAAATAAAGTAGATTCCACCAACAAAATTAATCAGCACGCTAATCGTCGTTGAAAAAGTGAATACGCGTTCCACGATAAGCTGACCGCCAACGAGTGCTACGATGCTGAAGAAAATCGATACGAGAAATAAATAACGATGCTTATACGTTTTCATAAATTCATGGGCTAGGTTGACCACGAGCAAGCCTAAGAACGTAACTGGGCCAACGAGTGCTGTCGCCACCGAAATAAGAACCGCTACAATAATTAACAGCCTTTGCACGACCTTGTCGTAAGGGACACCTAAGTTAACAGCCTGGTCCTTGCCGAGTGCCATCACATCGATGTATTTATGCAATGGCAAATAACTAACGAAAGCTATGAGCATGAGCAGAATGGAAATCCACAGTAAATTGGTATTGATATTATTGAAGCTTGCAAACATACGGTCTCTGACCATCATAAACTCATTAGGGTCAATCAACACTTGCATAAAAGAAGACAGACTCGAGAAAAATGTGCCGAGAATGATACCAACTAATAGTAAAAGGTAGACATTTTCTCCTCTCCTAAATAGCCATTTGAACAACAAGAAGGAAAAGATTATCATGGCTCCGACAGAAAGCAAGTAGTTATATTGGCTGTCCATCATTACGATGGAGCCAGATCCAAACCAAAAGATCACACCTGCTTGAACGAGCAAGTACATACTATCTAAACCTAGAATGCTCGGAGTTAAGATTCGATTCGTGGTGATAGTTTGGAAAATGACCGTTGAGAAGGCAATCGCCCCTCCTGTAACAATAATCGCCAGAACCTTCATCCCTCTACTAGGCAGGATATAATCCCAGTTGCTGCTTATTCCCGTGAACAAATAGATGGCAATGAGCAGAAGTGCAAGCACACCAATCGCTATGGTCTTTCTCCTAAGCTGCATACGACCGCCTCCTCATCAGTAGGTAAATAAAGATTCCGCTACCGATGACGCCAACGGTTACACTGATTGAAATCTCATAAGGATAAATGATCACTCGACCTAAGACATCACAGGCCAGGACGAATGCAGCACCGATAATCGCTGTTTGAATGATACTCTTCTTCAAATGATCCCCGTAGTAGTACGTTACGATATTTGGAACGATTAAGCCTAAGAACGGGATCATGCCTACTGTCAAGACAACAGATGCCGTCACCATCGCAACAATAGCTAATCCAATGTTCACGACCTGCTTATAGTTCAATCCCACATTTTTGGCAAAATCCTCCCCTACTCCCGCTATGGTAAATTGATTTGCGTATAGATAGGCAATCACCAGAAAAGGGATCGAAATGAACATCATTTCATAACGACCTTCCATAATCATCGAGAAATCACCATGCAACCAGGACGACATGTTTTGAACAAGGTTGTATTTCAACGCGAAAAATGTAGAAATTGAACTGATCACATTCCCAAACATTAAACCAACGAGAGGGATGAAAATTGTGTCCTTGAAGGGAATCCGCTCTAAGATTTGCATGAAAATAAACGTGCCTAAAAGAGCAAAGCCAAACGCCACCATCATTTTCACCAAAGGACTTGCCGATGTAAAAACAAGTAACGATACCAATACACCAAGTCGTGCTGAATCAAAAGTACCCGCCGTTGTGGGTGAGACGAATTTGTTCCTTGTCAGCTGCTGCATAATCAGTCCGCAAATACTTATGCTGGCTCCAGCAATAAGTATGCTCACTAATCTTGGAAAACGGCTGATCAGTAAAATATCAATCTGTTCCGGGGTTAGTTGAAAAGCATCCAAGATCGACACATCCGACACGCCAACGAACAGGGAAACAATACTTAAAATGATAAGAATGGAAAGTGTGTACCTAAATTTCATGCCTATATTCCCCTTAACTCTGTCCCATTTGCATTTTTCTTGTTATAATGAAATTGAAAATCATTATCATTTAGTGAGATCATACTTATTGTATCAAGGGAAAAAATAACTTCAATAGCATTCAGAGATAATAAACAGATTTCTGCCCGATGTTGCTTAACTTTATAACAAGGAAAGGATGAGTGGGTTTTGGTGAGAAGAAAAGATGCTCGTATTTTACGCACTCAAAAGTGGATTAAGGAAGCCTATTTGCGATTACTTGAAGAGGTCCCTCATGAGGAGATATTGGTTAAGGAGATTACTGCTGAAGCTGACATTAACCGTGCTACTTTTTATAAACATTTTCATGATAAACACCATTTGCTGCGTGAAATGGTGGATGAATTGTTTGCGCAATTGATGGTTGAAATTCAATCGTGTGATACTGAGGTTGACTTTGTGTCATCTAAACAGCCACACCCAAGGTTTGTCCAGCTACTCACTTCCATTAAACAACGTGCTCTATTTTTCTCAGTGATGTTAACGAAACAGAACAACATTCATTTTCAGCAGAGATTTGAAGCATTCATCAAGGATTCCTCTTCCTCCATCCTTGATATCGCACTGAATTACAATCATAAAATTAAATGTACTGAACAAATCACCCGTACGTTTATATCGATGAGCATTATCGGCACAATTAAATGGTGGATTGAGGAAGACTTTCCAGGTGAACCAGAGGAACTTGCTCGGTATTTAACTGAGATGATCGACGGCGGAATCTATACTTAATAAATATGGAAACGCCCTCCTAAGTGCACTCGACTGAGAACGGCACGTCGTCCTATACTCTAATACAAACGAGGTCACACATAAGTGTTTGCCTCCATGATTGGTTCCTTCCTTACGAAGGCAAATCGGTATTTTTTGCAGGTTTTTATTGCCTCACTGCCATAAAAGTTCAGGATTTATATTCTCTTAACACATAAAAAGGACGCAATGTGGGCGCCCTTTTCCATAATCATACCGTCTCTTCAGTTGTTACATAGTCAACCTCAAATCCCAAATCCTCGAGCATCTGGTGATCTTTTGTTCCTTCTTGACCAGCTGTAGTCAGGTAATCTCCTACAAAAATCGAGTTGGCAGGGTATAGCCCGAGTGGCTGGAGACTCCTTAAGTTGACCTCTCTTCCGCCGGAAACGCGGATTTCTTTTGTAGGGTTAATAAAGCGAAATAGACTAAGTACTTTTAAACAATAGATCGGCGTTAGTTCATTCGTTCCTTCTAATAATGTTCCATCAATGGCATGCAGAAAATTAACGGGAAGGGAATCCGCATCAAGTTCTTTTAACGCGCGTGCCATATCAACGACATCCTGCTTGGATTCCTTCATTCCAACGATGACACCCGAACATGGTGAAATGCCGGCTTCTTTTGCATGATTAACAGTGGCGACCCGATCATGGTACGTGTGACTTGTAGTGATGTTATCATGATGCTGTTCAGAGGTATTGATATTATTGTTGTAGCGATCCACTCCAGCTTCTTTTAACTGTCGTGCTTGTTCAGGCTTCAGTAAACCAAGACATGCACAAACCTTCATATCATATTTATCTTTAATTTCTTCGACAGCTGAGGTGACGATATCGAGTTCCCGTTTCGATGGTCCACGGCCACTCGCAACAATGCAATAGGTGCCTGACCTTAGACGATGGGCTTGCTCTGCCCCTTCAATGATCGTGTCCTTGTCCATCATACGATATTTTTGAATAGGTGCGGCAGAATCCCTTGATTGTGCACAATAGCCGCAATTCTCTGGGCAAAATCCTGATTTTGTATTGATGATCATGTTCAACTTCACCCGGTTCCCATAATAACGCTTACGAACCTGGTACGCACTATGTAACAGTTCCAATAATTCTTCATTAGAACATTCTAGAACAGCGAGTGCCTCCTGATCAGTTACTTCCTCACCTTGAAGAACCTTATCCGCTAACAGTTTCCAATTCTGCATACAATCCCACCTTTAAGCAGCCTTTTTCTGATTTCGAAAAGCACTTTTTGAAACGATGCTTGTCTCAAGACGATGAGCCATGACTCCTGCAAATATTGATAGGACGATATCTTTTGGCAAAGGAAAAACCATCCAGTACCAGGCCATTTTGTAGGTAAACCCCTCTGGGGCATCAAACCAGAGAACATAGGCTGCATACATCCAGTTGGTACCGAAAATATAATTGGTAGCCATTGCAAGGAGTGCTGCCGAAATGTACACAGCCAAGCTGCGTTTATGTTCTGCCATTTTACCAGCTATGTAGGCAATCAAGATAAACGATACGATGAACCCGAAAGTCGGAGATAAAAGGATAGCAAAGCCCCCTTTAAACTGGGCGAATATTGGCGCACCAGCCAACCCTAGCAGCATGTATGTAAACATGGATAGAGCTCCTAATCGACTCCCAAGAATCAATCCAGCTAATATTGCAAAAAACGTCTGTAGTGTAATGGGGACACCGCCAACCACCATAAACGGAGCAATAGACGTAATATTAGCGCCGACTGCCATCATTGCCACAAATAAACTCCCCATCGTTAAATCTAATGGACTCCACCTGTTCTTAGGGTTCCATGATTTACCTCCTCTCTAATTATAGAATAAGCATAGAAGATAAGTTCATTATATGTCAACCATTAAATTATAAGGTTAACATATTAAATATAAAAAAGGACGCTCGGTTAAGCGTCCCTACTTATACCTTATCGTACATTCATCTCACTTGGTTCAGGGCCTTTACGTTCTCCGCGATCGAGTTCATTGATTTCCTTCATTTCCTCATTACTAAGTTCGAAATCGAAAACATCGAAGTTTTCCTCAATACGAGAAGGTGTGATGGACTTCGGAATAACAACCGTTCCATTTTCTAAATGCCAGCGGATGATCACTTGAGCAGAAGTCTTGCTATGCTTACGCGCGATTGCTTGAACAACATCATCAGTTAGCACATCTCCTCCCTGCATTAATGGACTCCACGCCTCAAGCAGGATCCCATTTTTACGGCAAAATTCCTTTAATTCATTTTGTGCTAAATAAGGGTGGCATTCCACCTGATTGACGGCAGGCTTAACATCACACTCATCAAGTAGGCGCTGCAAATGATCAATGTTAAAGTTACAGACACCAATGGCCTTCACCTTACCATCCTTCTGCAGTTGTTCAAGTGCTTTATACGTTTCTACGTAATCATCAAACTCCGGCGTCGGCCAGTGAATCAAGTACATGTCTACGTAATCAAGACCCAACTTCTCTAAACTCACGTCAAAGGCTTTTAGTGTGTTGTCATAGCCTTGATCTGTATTCCATACTTTTGTTGTGATGAACAACTCTTCACGTGGCACATTGCTGTTCGCAATTGCCTCCCCCACTTGGCGCTCATTTCCATAAATTGCAGCGGTATCAATTGAGCGATAGCCTGTCTCAATCGCTTTTGACACAGCAGGTACAGCATCTTTTTCCTCAACTTGCCATACACCAAATCCCAACTGAGGCATGTCGACCTTATCATGTAGTTGTACTGTTTTCATTTGGATCTCTTCCTTTCCAATAAAGGGATACAATGGTAGTGTAGCACAGAATGAGTTGCTGAAGCGTATCGTTTGCTTGAAGGAGTAGTACACACTGTTGGTGCTGAGCGATTAGGAGGGGATTGGGAGCGCCTAGCAAAGAATCCGAGCGCTTGGTCTAAAATTTCGAACGTTCATGACAAAACCTGGAGCGTTCAGAATGAAATCTGAGCGCCTAGACATGATTAGAACATATTTAACGTATTTTATAGAGCATACCAGTCTCATTCAAGGGATAAGCTTTAAGTATACGCTTCATGGCGTGGCGTGAACTGATATGGAGAAAATTCCGTGCTTCCTGATTTGAAATGAGAGGGGATATTAAGTAGCCATAATCTTTGAGGGTTCGGTGGTGGGCTTCTCGACAATAGGTATCACAATTTTGACAATACCACCTTCTAGGCAAGCGTTTCATTGGTATGGTTTGACAACGTGGGCATTGAACGCCACTTATGATATCGGACTTCTTAACACCATAAAGTTTTAATAAATCAGAGTCCAACTCAACATGATGATGCAATAATTTCAGAGAGGTTCGCTTGAGATCACCCGTTTCGTAAAATCGCCTTGTGTATTTCTCAGCAAACCCATTTATAATTCGGGGCATAGCATTTTTCCTCACAACTCTCTCTAGAACCATTTCGTCATAATGCCCGTACGTTTTAATAACAGCTCGCTCATTGGCGAAAACAACCAAACCTTCAATAGGAATGTATTGGTCGACGTGTTCTTGAATCCACTTTTTCAATAATTCGACTTGTCTCTCTACCTGGTCAGTAGGGTCTGGAAAAGCTTCCTCCACGCCATCTTTCATCCGTATTAATTGGTGAAATCGTCGGTCAAAAGTTAGCACACCAGAATAATTTTTAACTTCAATAATTAAGATATAACAGGCGGTTAGCACCAGCGTATCTATCTGGAAGTAATGTTTTCCATCAAATAGACGCAGATCATGCAATATATAATGTTCCCCTTTTAAGTAATTTAGGGGGAATTCAATAGATTTTTCTCCTTTATACCCTGCTTCCATTAAACTATAGTCTTCGTTTATGCGCTTGTACTTAGGATTTGTATGTGAGAGTCTTCGCGAGAATCCCATCAAACCCCTCATTCTTGCAGATATTTCCCTTTCTTTGATAACCATTGATTCAACTCCTTATTTAATTGGAATAAAATATTATTCGACATGATCCTCTTTCAATCCTTCTTTTCTATAAATATCCCCGACCACAAATAGCGGAAATGGTCAGCGCCTAGTTTCTATCAAGAACGATCCAGTTTCACAGCCTTTCACTCACTTTTTGCCACAAGCGCTTCACTCATTTGCGCTAAACGACCAGTTCAGCTACTCAAACGCTCTGCGCTTACTTCTCCTTTTGGTCGCTTCAGTTTTCAGACCATGCACTCTACTTTTCTTTCCGAACGCTCCCCTTCTTTAACTAACCGCTCACTTATGCCCCTTAACCGCTCACCCACAACAAAAAAGAGGCCGTTCATCCTCACGGCCTCTACTCAGCGAAAAGCGCTAACTCCTCTTCAATTTTCTCCCTGATTTTATCTAAAGCCTCTTCAGGCGTTTTGCCAAAAATACGAGATCCATTGACGATCGCATAAGGCTTAATGGCACATAGCCCGCAGAACGATAAACATTCATTTATCAGCACAGCGACATCCGGATACTCTGATTCTATAATGGTTTCGACGTCGAGTTCGTTAATCAAATTTCCATCACAAATTTCAACTACGACTACCCCATGATGATTACCCCTTTATAATTAAATGACCGGCATTCCTAAAATGGCTCGTGCATCCCGTTCATCTTGTTTCATTTGTTCAACGAGAACATTGATCCCGTCAAAATTCTCTTCATCGCGCATATGGCGCAAGTAACTGACAGTCACCTTCTCCCCATATAAATCACCTGAAAAGTTCATTAAATAAGCTTCCACTTTAAATGTCTGGCCATTCACGGTTGGACGGTACCCAGCACTAATCAATGTGTAATAATAGGCCGGTGTCTCACCATGAACTTCTACAATGCCCAGATAAACACCAGGTTTTGGCTCGGCATATTCTTCGATACCACCAAGGTTAAGGGTTGGAAAGCCAAGCTGTCGTCCAAGTGCATCCCCACGGACAACGGTGCCTGTCGTCTGAAATGGACGCCCCAAATGTGCTTGGGCGGCTTCCATTTGCCCTTTTTGCACAAAAGCCTGAATGTCGGCAGCATGAATCCTTTCATGATTTAGGGTGGTGTGCGGTAAAATGGTAACAGGGAGGTGATGTGGATCGCAATGGTTAGCTAACACTTGTTCCATATCTTCTTCGATGACGATTCGCTTACAATGTAATTTTTGCACCTGTACATCACTATAATAATATCGGTCTGTCCCGAGTCCTTCCAGAATACGTAGTTTATCATCAAGGGAGGTGATGACTGGTTGCTCATCTGACAGATCCCATACGGCTAGTTGGTCGCCTGAGGTAACATAGGATTTAGCTTGTTGAATAAGCTGTTGATGCCCTCGATGAAGACCGTCGAATTTTCCTGCGACTAAAATGATTGGCTGATCGTCCATGTGATCGATTTTCATTATTTGCGACTCCTCCGCTCCGTTCGTATTTCACCTATTCCTATGGTATCTGCAAAGGATATATCGAGACAACTTTTACGCTTAAGAAGGAGTGTTGTTTATGATCGAAAAGGCGAAAGCTTTTGCTACAAAAGCCCACCAAGGGCAGAAGCGGAAGAATTCAGATGTTGATTATATTGTTCACCCCGTCCGTGTGGCTCATACGTTAGAAGCGGCAGGTTGTGATGCTGTGGTTATTTGTGCCGGCTACTTGCACGATGTAGTTGAGGATACAGCTTATGAGCTTGAAGATATCGAACGTGAATTTAACCAAGAAGTGCGTGATCTTGTGGCAGCCCATAGTGAAGATAAATCGAAGTCGTGGCAGGAACGCAAACAGCATACGATTGACACAATTCGAACGGGTAATTTAGAAGTAAAAAGTTTAATTGTTGCTGACAAATTGGATAATTTACTTTCACTGGAAAAAGATTTTGAGCGTGATGGCGATGCGTTGTGGAAACAATTTAACGCTGGGTTTGAACATCAGAGCTGGTACAATCAAGCGATTGCGGCCAATATGACCTCAGGAGTTGCCCGCAACTGTATTCCAGACTTCTTCTATACGTATCAAAACGCTGTAGACCGTTTTTTCCGTAACTAAGACCAGAAGCAGCAAGACTTCTGGTCTTCTATTGTAATCTATTGGGACTGAAAAAAGTGCTCTTGAATAATGGCTTCATCCGAATGTGGGATTTGCTCCCCCTTTACAATTTGCGCATTATTAATGCACCCGCTCGTTAACACAACAATATCACCAGCTTGTCCAAGGCCGAGGGAACGCCTGACTCCTTCCCCCGAGTTAAGGCGGAGTGGATATTGCTTGCTCGAGGTTCATTAAATCCCTTCATGACTTGATTTATGATGATTTGTGGATCATGGTAGCCTGGGTGATCAACGGTGACGATGACTTCATCTGCCTTCCCTTCAATTGTCGCTGCCATCTTTGGCATTTTATTAAAATCCCGGATTCCAATGCCTGCGATCATGACAATCAGACGTCGATGCTGCATTTTCTTCACTTCGTCAACAAGCTTCGTTAATGCAACAGGTGTATGGGCATAGTCGAGAATAACCTTCGTATCATTTGGGGCTTGTACAACCTGGAAACGTCCTTCTGGGCTTTCCAGATGCGGTAATACAGCAGCAATCGCATCCATTGTGTAACCGCACATTAAAGAAGCGGCTATGGCTGACAGCACATTAGCTACATTATATGCTCCGAACACCGGTGTAAATACTTGGATGCTTTTGCCCTTATAGTGAATCGTAAACATCGACCCTGTGTCCATTACTTCAATACCTGTTCCAATCAGGTCAGCTTCACTTGATGGAGATAAGCTATACGTAAGTTTTGGTCCTTTAAAACAATTGAAAAGGTCCATGCCCATCCCATCATCATCCAGATTGATAACGGCTTGTCTCGATTGTTCAAATAACTTCAGCTTACATGCTTTGTAATGGTCAATCGTTTTGTGATATTCAAGGTGTTCTTCTGAAAAGTTTGTGTGAATACCTATATCAAACACCATTCCGTCCACTCGTTTTTGATCTAAAGCAATTGAAGAAACTTCCATTGCAGCCGCTTCATCTCCCGCCTCCTTTAAATCATGAAAAACTTGATGGAGGTCAATGGCTTCAGGAGTCGTTGGTGTACTCTTTACGTAATTGAGTTTTTCTTTAGAAGACCATATACCTGTCGTTCCAATGGACCCGCTTCGAATTCCTAGCAGATTCAGCAAAGAACGCACATAGGCGGCAACGGTCGTTTTACCATTCGTTCCCGTTATCCCAATGGTTTTAATTTTCTCATCTGCATTGTTGAAGAAGTGTTTAGACATGTAAGCCATGACGCTCCTTACATCTTGGACAGCTACAAATGAACAAGATTTATAGCGCTCGCTTAGCCTTGAGAGCTGAACCTCATCTTCTCCAACTATTGCAGAAGCCCCATTTTGAATCGCTTCTTCGATATATTGATGGCCGTCTTCATTCTCCCCCTTCACACTAAAGAAAAGCGAGGAAAAAACAACACGTCTGGAATGGAATGCTAGACTAGATACAGCTTGTGCATTCGGACCAAATATTTGTTTTATTGCAATGCCTTTGATTTGATCGAAATTTATCATCATGGTTATTCCTCACTCATGTGTGTTTTTAGTCGTCTTCGCAATGATTATAAGTACCGACCTTTTCTTCCGTATATTATTTGCACTTTCTAAAATATTATTAAACCTTTGGATCATATAAAAAACTGAATATTTCCGGTATATTTCCATAATCCATTTACTATACAATAAGAGGAAAAGGAGGGGTTACGTGACACGAATAGTAAAAGATATCTTACTGATCATTATCGGTTCACTAATTTTTGCAATCGGTGTCAACTATTTCGCCATTCCTAACCGCTTATCTGAGGGTGGGGTCATCGGGATCACGATTGTTACTTATTATTTATTTGAGTGGTCACCCGGTATTGTCAACTTTGTATTGAATACGTTACTGGTAGCCGTCGGATATAAATTTTTCAATAAGCGCGTGATCATCTATACAATAGTCGCTATCATTTTTTCTTCACTTTTCTTACACTTCACGGTCGATTGGGGCAAAGAAATTAATGATGATACGCTGCTTGCTGCTCTCTTCGCTGGGCTGGCAGTTGGGCTGGGTCTTGGACTTATATTCCGTTCTGGCGGTACATCAGGTGGATCCGCAATCCTCGCTCGGCTTGGAAACCAGTATCTAGGCTGGAGCATCGGGAAAGGAATGCTTGTGATTGATATTGCGGTTATCGTCGGTTCCGCCTTTATCATTGGCCAAGAAAAAGCTATGTACACTCTAATCTCTGTCTACGTCGGTGCAAAAGTCATCGATGTCGTAGTGGAAGGAGCCAATGAACGTACTGCCGTTATGATCATTTCAAACCACCCGAATGAAGTATTGGATGCTGTTACCAACAAAATGGCTCGCGGTATTACAGTGCTTGACGGAAAAGGTGGCTACACAGGGTCGCAAAGAGAGGTCTTATATCTTGTTATTAACAAACACGAAATCGTACCATTCAGAAAAATCATCCTGAATATTGACCCAGATGCCTATGTCACGGTACATGGGGTTCAAGAGATCTTCCGTAAAGGATATAAAGGGAGATAGTTTTCATTAACAAAACCACACCATTATATTTCCAATTGAGAGGAATATTTTTATAAACATCCTATTCCCTCTTTATGGCTTATTTATGAATCGTTTAGCTTATTTTTTGTTTTTATAACATAGACTGCTTCTTATTTGGTAAAATTAGCATTAAAACTCTTCTTAATTTTAAACATAAAAAAGGTGTGCACAATATAAATGAAACTTGACCAACTATTACAAGACGTACCCCTTCAATATAAGGACAGGCTTGAATCAAATGACTTAGACATTCGTGGATTGACCGATTCTTCTAACGAGGTAGAGCCAGGGTTCCTTTTTGTTGCCATTTCAGGTTATCAATTTGATGGACATACGTATATTCAAGACGCCATTAGAAAAGGGGCCACAGTGGTTGTAGGCGATCAGGATTATCTAAGCTCGGACGTTCCTTATATACAAGTTCCAAACAGCAAACAGGCATTAGGAATTCTCGCACGCAATTACTACCATGATCCTGCCTCAAGCAAAATTATGGTTGGCATCACAGGTACAAATGGGAAGACGACAACCAGCTACTTAATGAAACATCTTCTTGAGGATATGGGTTACACTTGTTCCCTTTTAGGCACCATACAAAACGTCATCAATGGGCAATATTCAAAGACACTTAATACCACCCCAAACGCGCTGACATTAAATCAGTTAATTGACAAAAGCAGAGATGAAGTCGTAATTATGGAAGCTTCCTCGCACGGGTTAGCCGAATATCGATTAGAAGGTCTCCACTTTGATCTGTGCCTCTTCACAAACCTAACTCATGAACACTTGGATTACCATGGAACCATCGATCAGTACTATGAAGTAAAAAAAGCATTATTCCGTAAACTTAAGTCAAACGGTACCGCCGTCATCAATTCAGATGATGTATATGGTGAGAAACTAGCTAAGGAACTGAGTCAAAAAGGAATACGAACGTACACAGTCGGCCGATCAGCTGCAAACGACCTGCAGATCCTGGACCAGCTCTCTATTGACCCGCCATCCGTGAAAATAAAAGGCCATGAAATACATACCTTGCAGTCTCCGATGGCCGGCATGCATAACTTGTATAACACCCTTCAAGCTTATGCTGCAGCAAAACAGCTAGATGGAAAGACAACCACAGATATTTTCGAATCCATCCGTAATTTTTCAGGTGTACCTGGTCGTTTTACTACGTACCCTTTAAAAAGTGGCGCCACTGTAGTGATTGATTATGCCCACACAGCAGATGCCGTTATGAATTGTTTACAAACTGTTCATGACGCAAAAGCAAAGAAAATCACCCACATTTTCGGTTTTCGAGGCAATCGCGATCTCACAAAAAGGCAGGAAATGATGAACATTACTGCCGAGATGAGTGATCAATATTTCTTGACGTTGGATGATTTAAATGGAGTATCTGAAGATGATATGCTTCAAAGCCTTACTTTTCACCTCAGCCAAACAAAAATTGGAAAAGGTGAAATTATCCCCGATCGCACACTCGCTATTAAAAAGGCTATAAACAACAGTGAACCTGGCGAGTGGATCGTGATTACCGGCAAGGGGCATGAACAATACAAACAACAGTTTTCACTGCCTACCGATTCAGATGAAAGCACGGTAAACTATATAAGCAACAGTGAAATCATCGAATTCAATTAAAAGGAGCAGCTCATCAGGGCTGCTCCTTTTTACTACCTTTCCTTAAAATACCTGTATTTTTCATGTTTCGTAAATTCCAAGCTGCGGGAACAGTTAAATGTAGTTGGAAAGTTCAAATCGACGGTGATTTTTTCACTAATAGGAGGAAATTTAAATGCCTAAAAAAATACTTATGGTAGTGACAAACCATGAGAAAATTGCTGAAAACAAACCGACAGGAATTTGGTTGTCAGAATTTGGGGAGGCCTTTAATGAATTTAAAAACCATGGATATGATGTAACTGTAGCAAGCCCTAAGGGCGGAAAAGCGCCCGTTGATCCTGGAAGTGTCAGTGAGAATGAACCTCAGGAAATTCTCGACACGAAGCCTCACCTTGAAGATACCGTTGCCATCAATCAGTTATCTGCTGATTCCTTCGATGCTATCTTTTTACCTGGCGGGCATGGAACCATGTTCGACTTTCCGGACGATCAAAAACTTCAAGAACTCATTCGTGAAATGTATGAGTCAGATAAGCTTGTTGCTGCTGTCTGCCACGGTCCTGCCGGGTTAGTTGGAGTGAGATTGACAAGTGGCGAACTACTTGTCAAAGGAAAGCAGATCAATTCATTCACAGATGCCGAAGAGGCCGATACTGCTCTAGATCAATATATGCCCTTTTTACTGGAGAGTAAGTTGCGTGAACTCGGGGCACACTTCATTAAAAAAGGCAATTGGGCTAAACATGTTGAGGTCGATGGCAACTTAATCACAGGTCAAAACCCTCAATCTACTTTGGTCGTTTCTAAAGAACTTATGAATCAATTGAATGAATCATAGAGGGATATTAGGGTCCTGCTGTTTTGTAACAGGGCCCTTATCATTCATCTGTAATTTTTTTGATTTTAAATCAAGTTACAGAAATGTTACAATAACGCTAACAAAAATGTTAGTGTAGAAACTTACTAATACTTATTAACTACCACTCTTCTGACGTCCTAAGTAAACATAATTGGAATAGAGGTATGAAGCAATGTACAATCACTCTAATGACCTTAACTATCTTTCCGTAAAAGAAGCGGCAAACGAAATCCTTAAACATGTCAGCCAAATTCTAGATGTAAACACTGTTTACATTGCTAAAAAAGAAGATGGTTACGTGGATGTAATCGAGGCGTATAACCGTGATGAACACCTTCTCGATGCAAATGTGAAAATCAATTACGAGGAGACTTATTGTCAATTCGTCATTGAAACAGGTGGAAAAATTTTCACATCAACTAATATGTCCCAAGACCCCGTTGCAAAAAACCTAAATCTCTACCCTAGTGTTCAGGTTCAAGCATTCATGGGTGCGAAAATCTTTGATAAGGATAATAAGGAATTCGGTACGCTTTGTGTAATGGATCAAAAACCAAGAGAGTTCACAGAAAAAGATACCGACTTCCTCCGTTCCGTTGCGAAAGTCTTTGGTTATATTATCAGCTTGGACCAGATGCAGCAACGTGTTGATATGTTGTCCGTCCCGATTGTTCCTGTTACAGAAGGAGTTGTCGTCCTCCCACTGATCGGTATTGTGAATGAAGACCGCTCCAACCATCTGCTGGAAACGATCCTTCACCGCATTTATCAAAAGAATGTCGATTATTTTATCCTTGATCTCTCAGGCTTAGTAAGTTTTGATGATTTATTCACCAACCATTTATCCGATATTATCAAGGCTCTTGAGCTTATGGGTGTAACACCTGTTCTCACCGGAGTACGGCCTGATATGGCCATGAGCCACTTGAGTCAAGATCCCATCTATAAAAACCTGCGTATTACCCGGAATCTTGAACAAGCCTTAAAAAAAGTCGGTCTAAGCTTAATAAAGAACAATTAAAGCACAACCTAAAAAAGGTTGTGCTTTAATTGTTCTTATCCGCCTTACTTTCCTATGGCAAACGCAATTTTATAATCATCAGCATTCAGTTCCGTCGGTTCATCGAGAGCGAGCCTTGCTAATTCAGCCCCCATGTATGGCCCTGTCGTGAGGCCTGAAGCCCCCAGGCCGTTAGCCAACAATAGGCCTTTAAAGTTTGGCACAGCTCCAAAAACCGGAAGGGAGTCAGGTGTAAATGGTCTAAACCCTACCCTCGTTTCAAGCATCGTACCACGAGCCAATCCAGGAGCTATCGCCAACACTTTATTAAAAATTTCATGGAGTCCTCCTGCTGTGATACGCGAATCAAATTTTTCCTTCGTTTCATGGGTGGCGCCAACAACTACCCTTCCCCCATCAAAGCTGAGCAAATATTTATTCGTCGGCGGCATCACAACCGGCCAATCACTCGTGTTCGTCTCCGGCATTTCCAAATGGGCAATTTGAGCCTTTTGCGGATGAACGAGCAAATCAATCCCTAATGGCTTGATGAGTTCTTTTGCCCAGGCTCCTGCTGCTACGATCACTTGATCTGCATACAACGTCTCCGATTCTGTTTTCACACCAATAACCTGAGCCCCTTCGACCAATAGTGAAGCATCCCCTTTTACAAAAGCAGCTCCTTTTCGTTTGGCTGCACGTAACAATGCATCTCTTAGTGCACGTCCATCGACACGGGCCGCTCCGCTCATATGGACGGCTCCATATTCTTCGGCAAGCGGCGGAAACATCACCTGCGTTTCAGACGGCGAAAGACGGGTGATCTCGCCCATTTCTGGGGCATCCTTGCTTCGTTCAAGCGCTCGTTCCATCATTTCATCCAGTTTTTCTTCATCTGTATGCAGGCGAAGCGCACCGACACGCTTATAGCCTGTCTCTTTTTCCCCATCAGCTTCAAGCTCTTCAACTAATGCCGGATAATACCTCGCTCCCTCCATAGCTAATCGATACCAAGCTTTATTTTTTCGTTTAGTCAACCACGGACAAATAATCCCCGCTGCTGCATCTGTTGCCTGTCCCACATCCTTGCGGTCAACAACGGTCACATCCGCTCCCGCTTTTGCCAAATGATAGGCTGTAGAAGCACCCAGTACCCCTGAACCAATAACAAGATAACTTTTCACAAAAAACACCTTTTCCCGTTTGAAATTTAATCTATCCCTCATTCTACAGGATGCGAGGGCATGGCACAAAGTGTTCCACGTGAAACGCCTTGAACTTCTATTACACAAAAAGAACCCAAAGCCAATTTGGGTTTGGGTTCTTGTAAAATTAATTAGTCATTCAATCCTTCGATGACCATCTCTTCAACAGTCGCAGTTCCATTTTCCCTCGTCTTCACTTGCATTTGAACGTTATCTCCCTCACGTAAGAAGATCGATAACGGTTCTTGACTTACCGTCACGGTGTAAATTGTCGTTTCCCCTTTAAGTAAAAATTGTACAGCCTGCCTGGATTCTGTTGACGTGACGAGCACACGGTTGACTACCCCATTTTTTGCGGTCGCCTCAACACCTTCACTGCCTTCAACATTGCTTGGATCTTGTGCTAGCTGTAATCGGTAGGCATTTAGCGTTTCTTTAGCTGTTTCTCCAAAAACGGCAAAGTCAGAGTCGTTTGCTTTAATATAGGCGTATCGCTTAAATAAACCATTGGGATCCAACACGTTTACAATCCACGTAGGACTGCCGTCAACGTTGTACAAAACAGGCATCGATCCGGTCCAATTTTTCTCAGGGAATTGCTTATTAACAATTTGTCTGGCACCCTTACTGTCCATTATCCCATTGTTCTGTGCGCCATTATAATAAGTCAGTTCCCCTGTTCTGGCATCAATCAATGTATACCCTAGAGCTGAGTCAATATTTTCCTTCGGTGAAGCCATGTCTGTAAAATAATACATCTCACCCTGTTCTCCAAAAATCGGTGTCACACTGTTTTCCGTCCCTGATTCATTCGGGATTTTGACATCCTTTTTACCAAAAATGGAGTTGAGCAATCCATGAACATACTTCCCGAAATATTCGTTTTCATCCGTTGCAAGTTCAGAACTAATCGATCCTTCAATGAAGTCAGGTGCTTCTTTTGCGTCAAAAGCTTCAAGTTCACCCGTGACTGGATCCACAACGGCCACTTTTACTTCATCTAGGTCAGGGCGGTTCGTCAATGGAATCGGTTTGTAAATCGTTTGCACATACCATGGCTTGCCTTCATCATCCACTTCTATTTGCGCTTCCCCGCTCTGGATATAATTCGGAAAGCTTCCATAGACTTTTCGTTGAATATTGTGATGGAAATAGCTTGTGTTCGTATAGCGCATTTTACTTTCGATAAATTCAGGCTGAGCATTTATGTTCGTTGCCGGAATCGTAAAATACCCCTCTGTTTCCTTGCCGCGAAAGTATCTCCAAAAGCTAGTAAATTCTACAGGAGCCACATAAGAAATTTCACCATTGATCTCCTGAACCTGAAGTTTCCCCAAGTCATAAAATTGAGTGTTAGGCACAACACTCATTGATTTTTGCACTTTGTTCCGGGCCGATTCTGGTGCCACAGAAATCGGTGTATTCTCTTCATTTAGAGGCTTTGCTTCCCCTTCTTCTTGTTTAGAAATTGAATCATATGTTTGATTCACTGAGAAAATACCAACTACAAAAACCGCTACAATCGCAAGAGCTGTTATGAAAAATACAATGGCAGGCGTTGATTTGTAGGCCGTTTTTTTGTCAAAAACAGCCCCTGACCCTATATACATAGCAGGACCTAAAATAATCGCAACGAGTGCGTTCATCAGCAGCATATTCGGAACGGTAATTGCTGGCATCCACACGTAAGTAATGATAAGAACAATGATGTATCCAATAATAAATAATCCAAATGAACCTTGAAGAATTCCCTTTGACTTCGTCTTATTTTGGATGGCGGCAATGATGGTTAATAACAAAAACAATATAAATGAAAGTAAGGCAGTTAAAAATATTCCTGTCATCACATTCTCTCCTAAGTATGAATTTTTGTTGCCCCCTTTACTACGGGGCTGCCACCCATTTCGTTTCAAAAAAATAACAGAAGGCCTTTTTCATAAATATTTTCTGAATACTGTGATAATATGAAAACAACCTATACATACAGGAGGCATTCTCATTGAATTATAGTTATATTTCTCATCTATACTGTCCGAAATGCTTGCAAACCTATGCCAAGGAGGCGATCCATCACCTATGTGATTGTGGGGCACCACTGCTTGTTGAATATAACCTGGATCAATTGGCGAAAGACTGGAAGCCTACCGACCTGGTCCAGAGAAAACCAGACCTTTGGCGCTACCACGAGCTGCTTCCCGTTCAGTCAGAGGAACACGTCACAACGATGGGCGAAGGCATGACGCCGCTCCTTCCTATGCCAGCTCTTGGTGAAGATATGGATCTACCTCACCTTTTAATGAAAGATGAAGGCATTATCCCAACCGGCGCATTTAAAGCAAGAGGAGCTGCCGTTGGCGTGTCAAAAGCAAAAGAATTAGGTGTCACGTCCCTTGCAATGCCAACGAACGGGAATGCAGGAGCAGCTTGGTCCCTCTATGCAGCAAGGGCCAACATAAGCTCAACCATCGTCATGCCTGTCGACGCCCCATCGATCACAAGAAGTGAATGTGCCTTATCCGGAGCGAATCTTTTTCTAGTAAACGGCTTGATCAGTGATGCTGGAAAAATGGTGGGCGAAGCTGTACAAAAGCACGGCTTGTACGATGTCTCTACATTGAAAGAACCTTACCGTATTGAAGGTAAAAAGACGATGGGGCTTGAAATCGCCGAACAGCTCAACTGGCAACTCCCTGATGTGATCCTTTACCCAACAGGAGGTGGCGTTGGACTCATCGGTATTTATAAAGCATTACAGGAACTGCAGGCCCTCGGTTGGTTAGAAGGCCAAAAGCTGCCCCGGCTTGTCGCTGTACAAGCAGAAGGCTGTGCACCGATTGTCGAGGCCTGGAAACAAGGGAAAACTGAATCCATCTTTTGGGAAAATTCACGAACACAAGCCTTTGGCATTAATGTACCAAAAGCTATTGGTGACTTTCTCATTCTGCACGCAATCTATGAAACAAAGGGATGTGCGATCGCGGTTGAAGAAGAAGCGATCCTTGAAGAACAGAAGCGGGTCGCCCGCCTTGAGGGGTCCTTCGTATGCCCGGAAGGTGCCGCTACCTTTCTTGCCGCTCGCAAGCTAAGGGAGGAAAATTGGATTAAGAAAGATGAACAAGTCGTCGTCCTTAACACAGGGGCTGGAATTAAGTATCCTGATACCGCTGAGGTGGAGGTCCCTGTCCTTGAGCCCGGTGACTCGCTTCCCTTAGACGCCTCTTTTGTTAAATAACTGGACGAAAAGCCACAGGGCGGGATGATGGCCTGTGGCTTTTCTAGTTATTTACACGTAATTTGGATTAATTGCACGATATCTGAATTAATTGCACATAATTTCCGATTATTGCACGAAATTTAGATTAATTGCACATAATCCACAATTTATGCACGAAATCCAATTTTGACGGTACTCACAGGCCTAATTTTGCCAGAAAAAATCGAGATTTCGCCACTATAAATTTATATTAGCCGCTATTTTTGAGAATTAGCCGCTAACATGCCGATTCCCCGCGAAACCCCACTTTTTCACATAAACACACTTTTCTCAATCTGCTTCATCTCATAAAAGTACCCCTGCTTCTCCATCAGCTTATCAAAAGTGCCCTCTTCCATAATCTTCCCATGCTCCATGACAACAATGTTGTCCATTTTTTCAAGACCTGTGAGACGATGGCTGACAAGGATAAGCGTATCGTCCTTCGCTTGCTTAAACAAATGCCGATAAATCGCTTTTTCTGTTAGTGCATCGACAGAAGAAGTTGGTTCATCTAAGATCCACAGACGCTCCCCCTTGAGCATTGCCCGTGCCATGGCTAAGCGCTGTTTCTCACCGCCAGAGAGGTTCGCACCTTTTTCCAACACAGGATCTAATAAATTAAAATGATCTAAATCTACTTGAGCAAGAGCCGCCTCTAATTGTTCATCTGCCAAATCGTCTCGTGCAATCAGCAGATTTTCTCTAATCGTACCGTAGAAAAAATGGTTCTCCTGCAGAATGGCATTCGTGTTATGCCAAAGACTTTCTTGTTCAAGCGATGCAAGAGGTGTCTTTCCTATCCTGATCTCCCCAGTGTCGACGGTCTGCACTTTTAACAAGAGCTGCAGCAATGTCGATTTGCCTGATCCACTTGGACCGACGATCGCCGTTTTTGACCCCGCAGATAAGTGCAGGTTCACACATTCGAGGGCCAGTCTAGCTTCCCCAGGAAACGTGAAGTTTACATGTCGCAAGTCGATAGAATAAGCTTGTCCCCTTTGAAGCTGATTAGAAGACTTTACCTGTTCGGCCACTCCATCATGATCTCGAACAACTGAGAAAAGGCGATTCGATGCGCGGCGGCTATCTTCTAAGTGGAGCGGAAATACAGCCATTGGTGTCGTATTTTCAAAGACAGTTAACGAAATCATAACGAGCATCGCAAGAAAAACCCCATCCAATTTTCCTTCTGTGACGAGGTAAACGCCTAGGGCCAGCACAACCCAGGATACTATCAATGACACCATTGTATTGATTGCATGACTAAATGAGGCATGAATTCCCTCTTTTTCTTGCTCCTGAATGTAATGATCTGAAGATTGCTTCAACTGTGCCTTTTTCCCCGCAAGCTTTTGATAAATTTTCAAATCTCGAAAACCATACAAGAGCTCTGTCGTTTCTGTTGATAGGCTTCCGCGTTCTTCACGAACTTGCGCGTCTATTCCCCTCTGCCTAAGGGCAAATAAATATGGCACTACAAACCCTGTAATCAGCAGCCCGCCAAGGAGAACAAGCGCGATGGAAATAGAATAAAAAACGGTAAATACGATCGTACTTAGGAAGACAATCACGAGCACGATCGGCGGGTAAAATACGCGCAGAAAGAAGTTTTGCAGGCTCTCTACATCTCCTACAATCCTGGCAAGCAAATCTCCGCTTCGATACTTCTGAAAAATACCCGGCGCTAGTGGTTCCAATTTTTCATAAAAAGAAACTCTCAAATGGCTTAGAATCGTAAACGTAGCCCGGTGGGAGAAGTAGCGTTCGGCGTAACGACTGATTGCTCTAACGAATCCTAGCAATTTGACGATGGAGACGACAACAATAAGGGTATAGAGCGGTGGAATGAGGGCGGCTTTTGACACTAAATAGCCACTGGCTCCAAACAACCCGACAGCCGTGATTCCAGCCAGAAATCCGAACAGGATGGAGAGAAGAATGTCTCTTTTCTCCCTAACCACGAGCTTCATGACAATAGCTAAATCCTTCATGACGCGTCACTTCCTTGTTGAGCAGATACCATGTTCCGATATTCTGAAACGGACTGAATTAATTCATCATGCGTTCCTTGACCAATCAATTTTCCATGATCTAACAATAGGATGTTGTCCGCCCGTTTAATCGTGTGCAGCCTGTGTGCTACTGTAATTACTGTTGAGGTTTCCGACAATTCTTTAATCGATTCTTGTAAAATTCGCTCCGTTTGTAGGTCGAGACCTGTTGTTGGCTCATCAAATAAAATCACAGATGGGCGTTTCAGGAAGGCTCTCGCAATCGCAACCCGTTGCTGCTCACCCCCAGAAAGTCCACGGCCCGCTTCACCAACAGAGGTATCGAGCCCATTTGCAAGCGTCTCAACCAAACCAGAAAGTCCGGCTTTGCTGGCGGCTGCTTCAATTTCAGCTCGTGAAGCCCCGCTTTTACCGCCAACCGCAATATTCTCAGCAATCGATCCGGAAAATAAATAGGGATGCTGGGAAATATAACTCAACTGGTCAAACCACTCTTGCTCTTTGTAACTTGACAGAGGCTTACCTTCAACAAGCATCTCGCCTTCCGTTGGGTTCACAAGTCCAGCCATCATATGAAGCAAGGTTGTCTTCCCCGCCCCGCTCCTTCCAACAATAGCAATTTGACTGTAAGGAGGAATGCTCGTCTGAATATGATTTAACGTAAAACCGTCTTCCCCATAGCTAAAAGCTAAATTCCGTAATTCAATTACAGGGGGCTTTCCATCGCTTTGCAACTCTTGCTCGCCCCATTGCACCGCCTGTTCAGGTTCTTCCAATTCATCTGACACTTTCTTCGCTGCTCCCGCACTTCCTCGCCCTGTATGGAAGGCACTGCCTAAATCCTTTAATGCCGCAAAAAACTCAGGAGCCAACACTAATATAAAGAACGCCGTAAAAAAACTGATACTTTCATAGACAACAAGCTGAATGGCCACTTCAAGAGCAATCAATCCGATACTCAACATCGAAATTAGCTCGAGCATAAAAGAAGAAACGAACGCGATCTTCAGCACTTCCATCGTCGCTTCCCGAAAGTCGATACTACTTTCGCGTATTTTCCCCTTTTGACGTACGGAACGTCCAAACAACTTTAATGTCGTTAACCCCTGTAATGTATCCAAAAATCGTCCTGAAAAAGCGGCAAGCTTATCCATTTGCTCCTCTGATTTATCCTTTGTTTTCATACCAATGACAATCATAAAAAAAGGAATAAACGGGGCAGTCACAATAATAATTAATCCTGAATTAAGATGTTGGATAAACACAACGATTAAAATCATTAGCGGAACAATCGTTGACTGAATGATCTGGGGAATATAGCTGCTAAAGTATGGATCCACTTCATCCACCGCGTCCATGAGCACGCTTACCTTCTGCCCAGACTGACCCTTCAGTGATGCCTGAACAGGGTTTCTAGAAAACTTACTTAATAGCGATGCTCTGAAATCGCGCTTTGCCTTAGAAGCTATTTTTACACCTGTACGCCCGTTCATATGTGTAAGCCACGTTCTTACAATGATCACTAGTAATAATCCGACTAATAGTGGGATTATCCCTGCAAACGACTGACCCTCTAGGTAAATCCGATCGACAATAGCCACAAAGAAATAGGCTTGTCCAATAATCATCGCACCGATACATACAGCGGAGACGACTAGCAGTGTAATCATGTTTCTTTGTCCGAAAGCCATTTTACTCAGATGTTTCATAGCCCTCACTATCTCCCAACTCAAAGTAATTAGTGAAACATTTCACAATACCTTTATTATAATAGACTTTCTGCCAAAGATCTAAAGTTGAGACTGACCTTTTTATGACAGTTTAGCACGTTAAATTTACTTTACCTACTTTAAAAAACCTATCAATTGAACGATAAAGTAAATATAGTGTTCATTATAATCCGCTAAACGGTTTTAGCCTGATCCATGGGTCAATCAATAGGAGTGTATGTGTCCGTGCTCCCAACATTCAACCAAGAACTTTTTATATCACGTTACAAAAATAATTAAGAGGTGAAAAAATGGATAAATCAACGATTATCGGCATCATCTTAAGCATAATCGCGATTAGTGCAGGAATGGTATTAAAAGGGGTCAGTTTAGTCGCCCTCATTAACCCAGCAGCTTTGCTCATTATCTTTTTAGGAACAGCTGCGGCTGTGTTGATTGCTTTCCCCATGAGCACGATTAAGCGTATCCCTGCCCTTTTCAAAATTTTATTTAAAGAAACGAAAGCACATGACTTCAACCAGTTGATTCAGATATTCACGGAATTAGCCGACTTCACTCGAAGGGAGGGTTTGCTCGCCCTGGAGCAGCGAATCGACGAAATCGACGATCTTTTTCTAAAATCAGGTCTGCAATTAACCATTGATGGACAAACACCTGACTTCATTCGGGATGTACTAATTGAAAAAATTGATGCTATGGAATACAGGCACCAAAAAGGAGCAGCTATCTTCACCCAGGCTGGTACCTATGCTCCAACACTAGGGGTGCTTGGGGCAGTCATCGGCTTGATCGCTGCGCTGGGAAATATGAACGACACAGAAGCTTTAGGACACGCCATTTCAGCAGCTTTTATTGCCACACTATTTGGTATCTTCTCAGGGTATGTCCTATGGCACCCTTTTGCAAATAAACTTAAAGAAAAATCTAAAAGCGAAATTCAATATAAATACGTAATGATCGAAGGGGTTCTGTCAGTTACAGAAGGCGAATCTCCCCTCGTTGTCAAAGATAAATTAAGTGCCTACCTGTCTCCATCTGAGCTCGTTAAATTAAATAAAAATGAGGGAGCAGAACAGGAGGATATCGATGAGAAAAAAGAAACGGCAGGATGAAAACCATGTAGATGAATCTTGGCTCATCCCTTACGCTGACATGTTAACATTACTTTTGGCTCTGTTCATTGTTTTATTTGCCTCAAGTGAAATTGATGCACAAAAATTCAAAGAGTTCTCTGAAGTGTTCCGTAACGAATTTAGCGGCGGGCAAGGCATTATGGAGCATCAAGAAAGTCCGATTGAGCCATTAAGCGTGACGAATGAAGAGGAAGAGAAAAATGAGGAAGAATCCAAAGAAGAATCTCAAACAAAAAACGGAGCGCTTTTACCTTTAGAATCGTTGCAGAAAGAGATAGAAGGTTATATCGCCGAAAATCAATTGACTGGCGAATTAACAACCAACTTATCTGAGAGAGGCCTCCTAGTCGTCATTCTCGACAATGTATTTTTCGATTCCGGCAGTGCGCAAGTGAAAAGCGGGGGCGTCAATATCGCCAAGGACATATCGGAAATTCTACACACAAGGTCACCACATGAGATTGTCATCAGCGGGCATACCGACAACCGCCCCATTAATAATAGTGAATTCCAGTCCAACTGGGAATTAAGTGTAATGCGCGCCGTCAACTTTATGAGCTTACTTTTAAATAATGATAGGCTAGATCCGCTGCTCTTCAGCGCAAAAGGTTACGGCGAACACCGTCCAGTCGCCCCGAATGATACATCACAAAATCGACAGAAGAACAGACGAGTGGAAGTGTTAATTCTTCCAAACTCAAATCCATAACAACTTTATTCTGCCCAAAATGAAAAGGATTCCTACCTAAACGAGAAAGGATTCTACCCAAATAGCCGATGATTCTATTCAATTTCCGGTGGATTCTCACCAAATGGAAAAACATTCTACCCAAATGCTTATGCAGGCAAAATGGATCTGTCCATCCAGGACAGATCCATTTTAAATAGTAAGACATATTTCAGTTACAAACAAGCGCACCTAGACTTTATATTATCGCGACTACATACAGTGGTTTAAAGAAGAGGGCACTCGTTTTTCAATGCCCTCGTTTATCAGGGGAGTCCTTTAGAGGTTATACCACTGCCTTTTGTTGATTTGAATTCTTAGATAAGATTTGATCGACCGAAAATAATGTACTCCCATTTATCATGAGATAGATGGACATTGCCAGAAGGGTAAGGTCTAACTCAAAACCAGCTGCTTGTCCAGTTCCAAGTAATCCATTCGTAAATTTAACTTTAATGATAGCAACGGTCATAATCACCGCGAGCAGTAGAGATAAAAACCTCGTCCCTAAACCAAGGACTAATGCGACTCCTCCAATGAGTTCAGTAAAGGCGACTACATACGCTAAAAACCCTGTTAAACCTAAATCAGCAAACATAGTATTGGTATTTTCAATCCCCCCTTGAAACTTTGCCAATCCATGAAAAAAGAAAATAACCCCTAGCGTAAGTCGTAGGATTAATGCTCCTGCTTCATGCTTCTCTACCATAGTTAAGCCCCCTAATCGATCTTTTTTAAGATAAAACGCTTGTTAACCCATTTATATGGTACAAGGAATAAATTATACGAATAAGAACATACATTCCCATTTCAGGTAGGCTTGGCTCACCAAATATGGTATAATAATGAACAGATAATATTCCTTTTAGGGCGGTCGGCTAACCCCACGGCAGCGAGGGGGTGAGGCCTATTAGCATGTATGAAGTTCTGATGGTTTTATTTTCATTTGGGACGTTTTTAATTGCATTGCTCGCATTGATCATAAAAATGATCAATAAAAAATAGACCTCCCTATTAGCCTGACAAGTTAATCGGGAGAGGTCTATTTCTGCAAGAATGGCTGATCCCCTGGGGGAATCATTATCCAAGAGGTCGCAGTTCCAGCTGCGACCTTATTTTATTATATGTCTTCCTATATCTTATCATACCATGCTTATTACCTTTATACCACTATCCAAGATCATACAAACCCTATTTATACTCCTTCTTCAGCAAATGTTTGCATGCACTATTTGATCTCATACTCCTTGAAATCCTATCCCTTTTTCCCTAATGGATGCTAATGAAATGTTAACTATTTATTCTTGCTTAAATAGTCCATCAACCCCATCGCACACACTTCAAAATCAAGCTTGAGTACTTCGTAAACAGGGTGATCATCAGGAATACCCTGTTCCTTCAGATAGCCTGATACTTTTTCAAGTAAACGAAGTTGTGTACCTTCCATTCCATTTCCATTCTTACTGGATTCTTCAGCCGCCTCAACAAAAACAGGAATCCATTCAGACACTTGCATAAATACCTTCTCAGGTTCCTTCGATTCACCAAAGTGGCCAAAATAAATGCGATCTACCTTCATATCTTTAATCCGATCCATCGACTGCTGCATCGCCTCTGGATCAAATTGGTTAGGAGACGTAGATGGCAAATAAAAGGTTAAACCGTGATCCTCTGTTTGATGATAGCGAATGCCAATGGTATCACCTGTAAATATGCCATTGCTCACTGGATCATAAATGCCCAGATGGTGCTTGGCATGGCCAGGTGTATCAAAGAATCTCAATGTACAATCCGCTCCTATCTTCAGCGTATCGCCATCTTCCTTAATTAGTAAACGGTCTTCAGGGATCGGCAGAATTGGATCAAATAAGTCGTTAAATGACTCTCCGTAAACTGCTCGGGCACCCGTGATCAGCCGTGAAGGATCAGCCAGATGACGACTTCCACGCCTGTGGACAATCACTTGTGCTTGCGGGCATTCATTCAACAGCAAACCTGCTCCCCCAGCATGATCAAGGTGAATATGTGTCAAAATAATATACTTCACGTCAGCAGGATCTAAATTTAGATCCTTCAGTCCCTCAAGCACATGTGGAACAGACGGACTCGGGCCCGTCTCGACAAGCGTCAATTGTTCCTCTTGCAATACGTATGTACCTGTTCGCCCAGGAAGACCCAAGTCGAATCCATCAATTAAATGTATGCGGTTATCAAGATCAATCGGTGCTTTCTTTCCCAACAAAATCACCTCACCTTTATTGATACTTATTAGTTTACTAAAAATTGGATTAAATTTTAAGGATTAAGACTTCACGGAACATTTTGTAACACTTTAAAACTAGGTGCGTATCATGTTTTTGTAAAGGGAGGATGACAAATGGCCGAGGATCGAAGCATGTATGGGTATGGCTATGGGCACGGTCACGAAAAACCTACCTATAGCAAATGTGAGCAGTATAAGTACTATCACGTGTTAATTACACTTTCGGACGGTGCTTCTATTGATGGAATTATTGTGAATGTAAACGATGATGGGATAACGATATTAGTTGGTGAAGATGTCATGGTCGATGACAATGGCAATGAGGTCGAAAGCAGACAGTTCGATGATTACGGATATGGCTACGGTTATGGACGGCGAAGAGCACGCCGCTTTAGAAGACTTGCTTTTCCACTAGCGGCTCTGGCGGGGTTAGCTCTTTATCCTTACTATCGACCGTACTCCCCTTATTATCCTTATTACTAACGGAGAGAGCCATGCGCTTCTCTCCTTTTTTATGGAAGGGAATTTGATTGTAGGTGATTATGATGATAGAAGCATCGGAAAATTTACAATCGGATTAAATAGATTACAAAAATATTAAGATAGGTATTTTAAAGTTTCAAGGTACGTATACCCCGGGTAGTGTTATTGTACAAGCTAATAGAGAGCTTGAAAATATTACCGAGGAGGCATGATCAAATCATGTTAAACAAATTAGCTACTACTGGATTAGCACTTACATTGGGACTTGGAATAGCTGGAGCAGGATCTGTTTCAGCGGAGGAAGACGAAAGTACAAAGGTAAACGCTGGAACTAACGTAGATGCCGTTGTTCAAAGTGAAGAGGATTCTTCAAGCGTGAACCTTGACGCAGGTCTTGGTGTATTACTAGAAGGTGGTCTTGACCTAGACAATCTTCTAGAAGAAGATGAGTCTGAGGACTTTGAAGAACATGAAGAGGAAGATGGCCTTCTAGGCGGACTTCTATAAGATTACCGATGCTTGTGAATGATGAATAAAATGAAAAAGGCTCTCCTAGTTTAGGAGGGCCTTTTTCATTTTGAATAAGCTGCTAGAATTTTTCTAAACAGCAGAAGCCCGGAATTATCTGGTTCCGGGCTTCTCTTCTAGTGAACCCTAATATCTCACGGCATCTAGTGAATTAATTCGACCATGTTCAAAATAATACCCTGTTCCGCTGATCGGATCAGCAGTATTTTCGATCGCTGCACGGATTTGATCATTACTTCTTCCTTGACCAGCTAACAGTCCTGCAAGTCCAGCTACATGCGGAGAAGCCATAGATGTTCCAGACTTGTAAGCGTATCCATTATTCGGAACAGTTGAAGCAATTTGAACCCCGGGAGCTGTTACATCTACCCATGTACCATAGTTAGAGAAAGAGGCTTTACGATCGTTACTGTCAACAGCGCCGACTGCGATAACATTCGCATAAGAAGCCGGTTCAAAAGTTGTGGACACCCCATCGTTACCAGCCGCGGCAATCACTACGGAACCACTATTCCAAGCATAATTCACTGCGTTTTCTAATGTTTGCGTATCACAATTACAACCTAATGATAGATTAATAACCTCAGCACCGACATCTGCTGAATAACGAATAGCATCAGCGATATCTGCCAGAGAACCGCTTCCATTCGCGCCCAATGCACGAACGGCTAGGATACTAGTATTTGGGGCCATACCTGCAATACCTGTTGAATTATTCGTTTCAGCAGCAGCCGTTCCAGCAACATGTGTGCCATGACCACTCTCATCCATTGGGTAATAATCGTTATCTACAAAGTCATAACCTCTGATTGTTTTATTATTCAAATCGGGGTGAGTATAATCGACGCCTGAATCTATGATTGCAATTTCCTGATTGCTGCTCCCCCTCGCATAATCCCATGCTGATGGAGTATAAGTATTTTGTGGTCCATATTGTACACTGCTATAATAATAATCATTCGGTGTCCAAGTTGCACTGAAATTATAGTTTGGCTCGGCATATTCTACATTTGGATTATTGTTTAATGCTTTAACGACAGCTTCTACATTGCCAACTTCCAAGACTTTAAATTTAGAATCGACAGCATCCTCATCTGGAACGACCTTTGCACTCATTCCTTTTAATGCTTTCTGCTGGGCACTCTTCCCTTTGTCCTTGAACTTGACGATAACTTCACCTTTAACATAACTCCCCTTTTCAACTTGGGTGTTCACTTCCTTCGACTTCTCCGGTGCCTTGATCTGGCTTTCCGCAGATACATCCCCAATATTCGGCAAAATGGTCAAGGAAACGGCAAGCGACAATGTTGCTAAAGCTTTGAACTTCATAAAAATTCCTCCTTTTTTAGGGTTATATAATAAATTCCCTTAAAAACGAGGAAATCCTGCCATCCCGGGTTGGGAAACATTATATGAATATAGTACCTTTAAGGGAGGATTTAGTGACGGTGTTGTGCAGATTTGATAGATGCCCAAGACAAAAGCTCAGGAACCTAAGCCCTGAGCTCTTATTTGCCTTCTTAACTATTTTTTACTTTTACGGGACAATCTTAGTTCATCTATTCTATTTCAGATAATGTACCTCAGCCTCTTTTCCCGTAGAATGAAGTGAAAATTTACTTATAAGGCTCCCCGTAAATGAGGCCAATACTTGTTGAAACAACATTCCTACAATCACTGGAACAGCTGCAGCTGCAGGAAAATAGGTGATCGCAATAACTGCTCCCCCACTAATATTTCTCATCCCGCTATTAAACGTGAGTGATACGACAGTACCTTGATCTAATTTAATCAACTTCCCTGAAAAATAACCAATGGTATAGGCCATAACTGCTAGAACAAACACGATTACAGCGATTAATAGTAACTTTCCGTCAATATTTTTTAAAAGAGGGGCAACGGCTGAACTATTGATGGCAACAACTGTTCCTATCCCTAATTTAGTAAAAGGAGCCAAGTTAGACTCAAGCGTTCTCGTTATCTCTTTTTTCGCAAATTGGTTAACAAACATTCCTAATACTGAGGGAATAACGATCATCCACAACAACCCTGTCATAATCTCTCTGCTGTCTATCTCCACTGCATTGCCAACTAATAACTGCAGCATCAATGGAATAATGAAGGGAGCTAGTAACGTGTCCACTAGAATAATAGACAGTGTTAACACGACATTGCCTTTATAAATGGAAACCCAAATTAAACTGGTAATCCCCGTTGGAATAACAAATGATAGCACAAGCCCCATTGTTGTGTAGGTATCGTCCGGAAAAACGAGCGATCCTACCCCTAGAGCAAGGAGTGGCATAACGAGATGTAAAACAATTAAGCACACAAACATCGCCATAGGATTGCGCAGTACATTCTTCAAATCGCGAAAATTAGAACCGAGGCTTCCTGAAAAAGTCATAAATGTAAAGATCCATGGCACAAGAAAGACATACAAGCTAAGCCACTCAGCAAAAATCACACCAATCAAGACAGAGGTTGGTGTGATGTACGGCATTATTTTTTGTAGGTGTGTATTAAATGTTTGCAGCATTGGACCTTGCTCCCTTATGTTAATTCTATTTCCCGTATAGTAAAAAGCGCCTCCACCTCGGTTCTTCCGAAATAAAGAACGCCTTTTACTTAAAAAGGCGGGGCAAACCCTTTTAAAAATATTTGTTTATTGAAAGGCAACAATTGCTCCCATTGAAACATCGGAGTTAATACTATTATAAATACCAGTCAATCTGCAACACAAATTAAGTACTTGAGATGCTCTGTAATTTAAAGTCGATTAGTCCATTTGAGAAGTAATCAAGGGGGATTGCTATTCCTGCAATATAGATGAGGCAGAAGGAGAACGTAAACAGCCGTTAAGTACATTAGCAAAGTTTAAATAAATTTTCTATATATAGCGCAGTCTATGGTTAGGACCATTGATTGCGCTTTTCAATTGCAAGCACATTTATTGATTAGTGGAATAAAGAATTTTATCATTCGTTGTGTAACCGATGAAAGGAAGGGTGTTAACCGTGACCTATAGTCACTTATTTTCAGATATAAAACTAGCTGGCCATTCTTTGGATAATCGCTTTGTTGTAGCACCTATGACACGGATTAGTGCAAAAAGTGACGGTCGTGCGGATGATCGAATGAAACGCTATTATGAGCGTTTTGCAAAAGGCGGATTCAGTACAGTCATAACAGAGGGAATTTATCCTGACGACAAATACAGTCAAGGTTATTATAACCAACCTGGTCTTGCGAATGATGATCATACAGCTTCATGGAAGCCTGTCGTTGAATCCGTGCAGAAACACGGTGCCACATTTATCGCACAGTTGATGCATGCGGGCGGGCAAAGCCAAGGTAACGCTTATACAGACCAAACTGTAGGACCGTCAGAAATCGAACCTAAAGGCGAACAACTGGGATTCTACGGTGGCACCGGTCCATTCAAAACACCGAAGTCTATGACAGAACAAGACATTAAGGACGTTAAAGAAGCCTTTGTTCAAAGTGCTCTTCGCGCCAGAGAAGCAGGATTTGATGGTGTAGAACTGCATGGTGCAAACGGATATTTATTAGATCAATTCCTAACCGACTATTTAAATTCACGTGAGGATCAATATGGTGGTTCCCTAGAAAACCGCGTCCGCCTCATGTTAGAAGTCATTCAAGATGTACGTAAAGCAGTTGGCGAAGACTACACGGTAGGCATTCGTATTTCCCAAGGAAAAGTAGCAGATGCCGCACACAAGTGGGCAGATGGGGAAAAGGAAGCCGAATATATCTTCTCAAAACTCGGCGCAACGTCATTAAACTATATTCACGTGACAGATGGAGATGCTACAGAACCATCATTCGGAGAAGGAACACGTACCCTTGCAAAGGCAGCTAAAGACTTTGGAAAGCTACCTGTCATCGCAAACGGAAAATTAGGCGATCCGGACAAGGCCGAGAAGTTTCTTGAAGAGGAGCAGGCTGATCTAGTATCACTCGGTACAAGTGCACTTGCTAACCCAGACTTCCCTCACAAAGTCCAGCAAGAAAAAAGGCTTTTGGAATTTGATTTTGAGAATACTTTACTTCCTCAGGCTGAGATTAAAGATCACGAAATTAATATGGAGCTAGTGAAGTAAATGATAAAAGTCACTCCTGCACCTTAGGTGGGAGTGACCTTTTTCACTTGAATATTAAGGAGTATATTCTCCGAGAATCTCCACTGCTTTTTCCGTTATCGACGTATCGATGGCTTTTTCGAAATCAAACTCACCGCTGATCGCCCCATTATCCTTATACATCTCATATTGGCTCTTAATATCATCGATGAACATCTCGCCATTAGGATTTAATCCAGTAACAGCGACATCCTCCCACAACTTCGGATCCTCCAATGCTGTGTATTCAGTCATGATCTGAATCACTTCATCCGTGCCTTCCCCTTTGATGAAGGCATCATTATAATCGCGAACCCCTTTTAAATAAGCAGCCATGAATCGCAAGGAAATGTCCTTTTCTTCCGTTATAAATTTTGGCGATCCAAGTACCATGGCGATCTGAGCCTCTGGTGCATAGTCCGTCGTATCACCAAAGCGGGTATGGATTCCTTGTTGACTACCTTGCGTAATTAATGGCTCAATTTGAAGAGCAGCGTCAACCGAACCGTTGCCAACTGATGCTAACATGTTTCCAAAATCCGACATGAGCACAAACTCGACATCATCTTCTGTTAAGCCTGCATGGTCTAACATTTTGTGAAAAATATAATCATCAACCGCGTTCTTGGTAGAAACTGCTATGCTTTTACCTTTAAAATCAGCATACTCTTTTATTTCGCCCTCTAACTCTTTACTAATGACAAAAGAGAAGTAAGAATCCCCTTTTATATTGTGTCCTTTATCAGCAATAATTTTGACGTCAATTCCTTGAGCGATCGCATTGAAAAAGGATGCTGTCGAAATCCCTCCTGCAATATCCACTTCGCCAGACGCTAACGCAGGGAGCATATCATCACTGTTGGCAAATTGAGCGAACTCCACTTCAATATTGTAATCCTCAAAGTAACCTTTTTCTTTAGCAATATAAAAACCCGCTCCTGATGCCGATCCATCTTCAGCAATAACAACGGATGCCTTTTCCTCAAGTGGTGCCAAATCACCTGAAGGATTATCCTCACTTACTTCATTGATCCCCTCATCACCAGCATTACCTTTATCGTCCGATTCATCTGACTGACCTGATGAACAACCACCTATTACAAGAATGAACAATAACAACGGAATGAAATATAAGATATTCAATTTCCTCATAGTGGAACCCCTCTCTTACCTGCCTAAATTCTCGAACCTTGCACCTCATCGTGCAGGTGATTCCAAATCTCCACAAAGTTGTCTGCCATAGTTTGATCTGCACGTACTTGTTCCATATTTCTTGGACGCGGTAAATCTATAACCTTTTCATCGATAATTTTCCCGGGTTGGGAGCTCATCAATAAAATTCTGTCACTGAGCAACAAGGCTTCATCAATGCTGTGCGTAATAAAAAGAACTGTCTTCTTTGTTTCTGACCAAATATTTAATAATTCTTCCTGAAGAATAAATTTATTTTGCTCATCAAGCGCACCAAAGGGTTCATCCATTAATAAAATTTCGGGATCATTTGCAAAAGCCCGCGCAATACTTACCCGCTGTTTCATCCCTCCGGACAACTCCTTTGGATAAAGTTTTGCAAATTTATCAAGGCCGACTTTTGTTAAATAATAAGCGGTTCGTTCCTTTACAACAGGCTTCGGTAAATGCCTCATCTTGAGACCAAAGGCCACATTCTCTTCTACCGTTAACCAGGGGATAACCCCCCGCTCCTGAAACACCATCGATTGTAACGGCCGGTCCTTTTTCCCTTGTGCAATCTTAAATTCACCAATACTTGGATTTTCCAACCCTGCAAGAATACGGAGTAACGTCGTCTTTCCGCATCCACTCGGTCCGATCAAACATACGAATTCGCCATCCTTAATGTCTATGTTTATATCCTCTAGAGCTGTGACACTACTCCCTTTCTTATAAAAGGCTTTCGTCAAATTCTGAATCGAAATTTTAGGCTTCTCATTCATTGAATAACCCCCTCCCATCAGCTATCTCCACGGCAGCAGCTTCTTCTGAAGTCCTCTTAAAGCAAGCGAGAACAGGTAGCCGAAAAACGAAATGAGCACAAGCCCTACATACATTTCTTTTAGTAAAAAGGCACTGTATGAGGTCCAAATTAAGTAGCCTATACCTGAATTAGCCCCCATCATTTCCGCTGCGACAATCGTCAGAAGTGCAATGGCCTGCCCCATTTGAATTCCTTCAATCATTACAGGAAGGGATCCAGGCAAAGCAATTTTAAAGAAAAAGTCCTTAGAATTTGCCCCATAGTTTTTTGCCACATCCAAATAAATTCGATCTATATTGATGACCCCAGCTACCGTATTAATCACAACTGGAAAAAACACACTTCCCGCAATCGTTACAATTTTGGAAGTTTCACCAATCCCAAATATGATTAAAATAATGGGTAATAGTGCCAACGTTGGAATAGGCATGAGCGCCATCACAAGCGGAGAAAAGAAATGCCGTAGTGGTGAATATAAGCCCATTAACAAACCGAGTACGACTCCAGGGATCACACCTAACAAAAACCCGGCAAATATTCGAAATAACGAAATTCCAATATGGTTAAATAACTCGCCACTCGTTGCCATAGCTACAAACGTTCCGACTATTTCCGTTGGCGGTGGAAAAAACCTCGCATCGACTAAGCCAGTTCTAGATAAAAACTCCCATAAAATTAAGATAAAAATCGGCGATGATATGGTAAGTATTTGTTTAAACCGACCTCTTATTTGTCTTTTTTTCCATTCTTCTTGTTCGATTGCAAAAGGATCGTGTTCTATATTCACATCTTTTTCCTTCATCCTTCACCACCTCTTTATGCAAATAATATGTATTTTCGCCTATAAGTGTGAAAGATGTTAGAGGAATACTTTTACACGAGCCATTAAAGAAAGCACGTAGGCCGAACCTTCAATTGAATAAAGGTTCTGCTACGTGCTTACTGTCTTCTATGTCCACACCTCATCTGGTTCTGAGTACTAAATTTCATTCCCTTTAATGGAAGCTATCTACTATGAATAAGAGTTCTTCTCTAGTTAAAGGTTTCAGAAGTTCGATACTCACCCTCCAATTGGTTGTGTATTTTTTCAAACTCTAAGGAGTTAACTCTCCTACTGGGGAGCTAAAAGATGTTCTTCGTTGCCCAGTGAGATGAATTGGATCACCTTCATTACTTTTAATACTTAGATTTGCAGGGGGAGAGCCTTCATACCATATTTCACCATTACTTTTTTGAAGTTCTTCAGCACCTAAAAAATATACCTCAAACTATTTTCATTGTAAAATTCCACTAATTCCCTTTACACTTTTTATTTATGTATGGGTAATCTAGCTAGTTCACGTGATCCAATGGTGTTACACACTGTAATTAATATTCAAGTTTAGACACACTTACACATTTACCCGCGGAGGGTAAATGATGATTTTATTATCAAAATCTGATTAAGTCAAAATAATTTATTGTTAAGTCAGAATCCAGACGAAAATGGGAAGAATAACTCCAATTTTAGGGAGAATCTTTTACCATCTGGACAGAATCCCTTGAATTAGGGGAAGAATCTTTGGCTATTGCACCTGCCCCCTAGTACGTTAGCAAATTATCGCACCGGGGGCAGGCGACTTTATCATTCCTTTTGAGCGATTCTAATGTACTCGTGAATACGATGGTTGACTGATAGAATGGGTGGTTGTGATCAAACGCTGTAGCAGTCGCCGTGATTAATTCCTAGCGGATGCCGTTCTTTTTTTCTTACTGAGACGGGCTGGCCTGTATCCAGAAGGGAAAATGGCGCCATTAGTCGTTTTTGTTTTATCGAGTAGTTCATTTATATTCGACGCTGCGTGATATTCACAGGCTTTTAATAGTACAATAGCTGATGCCTCGGCATCTTCCAGGGCATGATGGTGATCAAGCTGAATATTTAAGTACTGCGAGAGGGTTTTTAAATTATAGCTAGTCAGATTTAACCAGGTTTTCTTTGCAATGTTTACTGTGCAATTGTATGTCAAGGTTGGATATGGTAATTGGTAGTCATCCAATACATTGCGAAGGACGCTCATGTCAAAGCTGGCATTATGGGCAACAACCAGTTTACCGTCCAGCTTTCCTCTTATTTCCTCTTCCCATAGTTGGTTAAATTCCTTCTCGTTTGCAACATCTTCTTCTGTTATTCCGTGGATTCCCGTGTTGATGCCATTAAAAAAGTTTTGTTGTGGTTTGACTAACGTATAATACTCATCAACAAGCTCCCCATTTACGTATTCTACTAGGCCGATCGAACAAACACTTGACCTAGAGGAGTTCGCTGTTTCAAAATCTATTGCTACAAAGTTCATTCTCCCACTCCCTATGTATCTTTCATCTGTAACGATTATTGATTATATTGTAAGGGAGAAGGTTTAAAACAACAAGGATGCCAAATGAGGATAGCAGATATTGATGGATCATCTCACGGTAATGGAAAATACTTACTTAAACTAGACGAATCAGCATAAAGCCATGCCTCTTTACCATTGAGTGTTTAATCCCTATATGTAAAAAGAAGAAGCTGCTCCATAACAGCTTCTTCACAATTGGAGTAGTAATCATAATACTTTTTCACGAGGCGCACAACTTTATTTTAGGGACCTACATATGATTATAAACCGCAATTAATAAGAACATATATCGTTCAAATGAAATCGAGGTTTCATTATGTGGGACAACGGCATACTGATATTTTACAAATGAGTAGTTTCGTGACGGCATCGAGAATCTCGCCAAGTGTTTAAATGCTGGCCTCTTGGCTCCATTTTCAAGATACGCCGATTGATTGGAGCCCGGTATTCTTCTTTGGTTGAGAGCCTGAATCATTTCTTCAGCTGTTCGGATCCCGAGTCCATGACCAAAATACGTACCATCCCCAAGCACCACAGCATTCTCTCCTCTCCACTGAGAAAGCTGGGGATCAAAGTCCGGGTTATTAAAATAGACAATATCCCCAGGTAAAAAATCATCGGTGCGAATGGTTTGTATCCCGAGGTCAGGATCAAAGTGCCAGCTGTATATATAAATATTTGGGAATAACTGATTAAAAGAATATTCGCCAATTGCATTTAAAACGGCATGGTAATAGATAATGATCATTGCCCCTGCACACTCAAATGCATATTGTGAGCTGTTCTTATAAATGTCTTGAATTGCGTCAGATGGCTTTACATCCTGTCGCAACCGGAACCCACCGATATCAGTCAAATGCCAGTACTGGGGTTGCAACGGGATGTCGCGAATACTGCAAACTCGGCACTACTTTGGTTCATGGCTTTTGCACTTAATATGATGTTTTTGCGCAATCTAAGTTCAAACGATAATTCATCTATAGTTGAATACGGGTAAACGATCGAATCTTCATTCATTCTTTGAATAATCATACTTTCAATACTTCCAGTCGGCCACATTCCATTTTGTTGAAAAGGTGTTCCCGATAATAGAATCATACGATACCTCTTTTCCAAACGTAGGTAATTTTTTGTATTATTATCTAGCCTATTCATACAACATTTTAATGTGTGGCTTTCACTAATTAAGCCTTTCTTTCTTTTCTACTTCTCAAAGATTGACTTCCTCCCACGTTCTAACTAGTCCGTCTACGATTGACGTGATCACATCCTTGTCGGTATCGTATTTGCTATGCGAAAAAGGTGTCCAGCTCGTTAAGAGACCGCCTGCATTAACTTGGATGTCTTTAGTGACGAAGGTTTGATAATGATCGTTTAATCCTTTTAAAGGGTATGCCAGAATATCATCCTTGTCATAGAAGTTCAGCCATTCACCCTGAAGATTCGAGTAGTACTTTTTAATCGACGGGGACGGGACATGGATAGGGAAGCCAAAATCAATAAAACGCAAAGACCACAAGGCCATTGGACTGCCCATTGTATAGAACAATGCTAATGTCTTTCCTTGTTCTAACCCCGTATTACTTGTGCTTCTTCTTGTATGGTCTCCGATATTTTCCTGCTTAAATTGTAAATCATAGAAATAATTGCTCGCTACTATGGAACCAAGACTATGACTGATCACGCACAATGGTGCATTCGGTCCTGTTTTTTCTTGTAACTTGTTCAAAGACTGTGCCAGCAAAGCATGTACCTTATCGTAGTTACTATCTGCTACCGACGTTGGCTGATAGGCGACAGCGTCTGCTAGAAACTCCACCGCAAAGCGGCGCAGTCTAACATAATCTAGATCAGTACCTTTTTGCAGCCTCTCCCAAAGTCTATTCTCCCCCGCTTCAAATATGGAGGACCAATACACTGGTTCAAATACCAACTCTTTTTCCGGGTTTTTAATTTTAAGTTTTTTTGCGAAGTTTTTATAAATTTTTCCGATCATTTTTTCCGCAAAATGTTCCTCTGGTGTGCCCGCACCGTGTAGAATAGCGACGGCAAGTTTCTGAGTCATATCCCCAGCACTCCTCCCAATAGCTTTTAGTTTATATAATAAACCATGTTAAATAATTCCTCTATATTATAAGTTTTTTTATTACAATAACCTTGCATTACAATGTACATCGTTATACAATGTTACCGACAAATACTGGAAGGGTCGTGATTCGATGGATCGCGAAATTATGAAGGGCAGCATCGACATACTCATGCTTGGCCTTGTTGCGAGACGTGACATGTACGGCTATGAAATCGTAAAAAGCTTAAAAGAGCAAAGTAATAATCTTTACAATATGAGCGAAGGGACATTATATCCTGCGCTCAAAAGACTCGAAAAAAAAGAATGGATGATATCCTACTGGTCGGAGACTCCAAGTGGTCGCAGGAAATATTATCAAATTACTGACGAAGGGCAAACCATTCTTCGACAAAAGCTTGGCGAATGGCAGAATGTCCATGACCTTATTATGAAAACCTCCGAGGATTTGTCATGAATCGGATTGAAAAACATGTCGATCGGATTCTTGAGCAGATGCAAAGTCCACCTGAGGAACGGGAGGACATTAAAGAGGAACTAATGAGTCATTTACAAACTGCCAAACTTCATTATATGGAAGACGGGGTACCTGAAAAGAAAGCAGAAAAGCAAGCGATCGATGACTTTGGTAAACCAGACACCATTGGTCATGGATTTCAGGAAACGATTTACCCCTATCAACGGAGTCTGTTATATGGGATTGGAATTGCAACACTTATATTTGGTGCCATTTTATATATAAGTTTAACGTTTGGGGTGGGGAAACAGAGCCTCTCTGGCTATTGATCCAAATGGTGGTCGGCAGTGCTGTCACATTATCAGCCATTAATATTGCCTTTATGGGAAGGCACTTTTGGTCCGTCAATGTGATTGTTTTGCTAACCGCTGTATGGAACTTCCTTAACCTCGTTGTAGTCGGATCGATGCCACAAGCCCAAGCAATTTCATTTAGTTTATATTTGGTGACCGTTATCATTCTGTGTCTCATTTTTGTAATTAGGAATTCCTATTACTCTTCAAACCTTTCAGAAACAAAACCTAAAGAACGGAATATCCAGAAGGTTAGTTATGTTGTCAATATCATATTTTTTGTCTTGATTTGTGCAGGGGCCTTGTTTTTCACTTGGGGGCTTATGTTTGCCGGCGGTTTTCAATGGAAGCTCCTATTGCCCTTATCTAGCATTGTAGCATGGTTAATCTTTTATAAATTCCAAATGAAATTAATAGTAAAGCGACCTGTTGCTTCTGTTTTAGTAGGACTAGTATTTTTAGTCTTAGCCTTGATAGCACCGTTTGCCATCGCCATATTCCTTACTTAGTAGGAGGTTATATAATGGAAGACCTTATTCAAATCTTTGCCTGGTTGATATTCCTTCTGTTCATCCTCGTTCAGCTCGCCCTTATAATCCTAAAGAAATGGGTGATTGTAATGTTTACATCAGGTATTATGACTGTTTACGGAGCACTTTCAATGGGGATTGGTCTTGTCTCTACCCTAAGGATTGAGATTTACGGGGTGCTGGTTCTGCTTGTTGGACTCGTCCTCTACATATCTACAAAGGATCGATTGGAAAGAGGTGAAGGGTTTCATGTCACTAAAAAAGAAGAATAGTATATTTATTGCTGTAGTTACTATCGTATCTGTCTTGCTCTACTGGGGCGGAACATTTGCAGATGGGCCTTCAGGGTACACTGGTTTAGGGCATGCCCCGGCGTTATCACCTGATGACACAACCATCGCTTTTTCTTACTTCCACAACGGAGAGGCTGCCCTTTATACTAGTCCTAGTTCCGGCGGGGAAGCTCAATTACTCCATAAACCTGATCAAGGCTATTCTTATATTAGGCCCTCCTATTCTCCAGGTAGCTCCAAACTAGTTTTTATTAAACAGTGGGAGGAAGAGGAGAGATTACGTAGTCAATTGATGATTTATAATGAGGACGAAGAAAAAGTGCGACCCCTAATAGGTCATGAAGAATTTGTTACCGAAGCGGTCTTTTCACCCGATGGAGAGCATATCTACTTTTTAAAAGCCGGGGTTTATAAAAATTACTCAGACATTGCACAGAAGAAACCACACGACTTTGATATTTTTAAAATGAATATCAAATCTGGCGAAATCGAGCAGATAACGAGTAGTAAGGCTTACACTATGTCCTCACTGCAAGTATCATCCGATGGTGAACAGTTATTGTATTCAACATTTGATGGGAAAGATGTAATAAAAATGATCAATCTGGAAAGTAAGAATACAAGAACCATCACACCTGGTCCTGACTACACATCTGCAGCGGCGCAGGGGCCTATTTTGTCTTCCCCATCCCTGTCACCAGATGGAAAAACCATTGCTTTTTCCGATGTAGGTTCGAAATCGGAGCATGGGACGTACCAATACGAGTTGTTTATGATGAACCATAAAGGGGAGAAAGTTGAACAAGTAACCAATTTCCATGAACACGTTAGCCAGCCGATATTTTTCCATCATAGCAGTGAGCTGTTAGTGACGATCAATAGAAACTTTGCCGGAAGAAATCCCGATAATGAGTATTGGAGGATGGAACAGGATGGCAGTCATGCGGAAGAAATTTTAATTGAGATACCAAGTAAAGGGTCATAACTTACATTCGTCTATTTTCAACAATAAAATACCCCACTAAAACTTCCGTATATAAAAAAGCATCTTTCTATTCATAGGCTATCGAATAGAAAGATGCTTTTAGTGTGTCTAATTGGAACCCCTTAACTAGTTATGCTCTGCTAACCTCACCGACCAGCTCCTCGTCCACTTCCTTCACACCTTCTAACCAGTATTCAACTAGTTCTACACCATCAATGAGTTCAATGTTCTTCAAACCGCGGGCATATGTCCTTGCATTTTCATTAAAAGACCCAGTTGTGATGATATAGCCGCCCGCCGCTTCTTCCTTAATCACATTAGAATGCAGCAAAGCAATCGGCTCGTACCCCATATCATCTTTGTAGCATTTGACCTGAGCTAAGTATTTTTCATCGTTCACTGTAAGGTCGAAATCGACACCAAAGTCCCAGGAAGGATTCGTAACCCACGCTGTACCATTGAACTTCACCTCGAAAACGTTCGCGACAAACCTTTCAAAACTGATCGGGTCTTCTTTTATAAACAAGTCAGAGTACTTTTCTGCGACTTCCTTTCCATCTCCTGTCTTTTCAAACTCTTTTTTCTTAAATCTATAATACAACCCCATGGCTAGTGTTTTCCTGATGTTTTCATCTTCTTTAATTTGTTCAGCAATCGTAAGTGCCTGATGATGATGTGACTTCCGTACAATCCATAAATGCACGAGCGCTATCGCTATAACAACAAATGCAGCAATTTCAATTAATCCCATACATCAGCCTCCTGTAAAAAGTAGGTACTACAATTAATTTTAGACAGTGTCACAATTTTTCATACAAAAGAGGCGATCCATGGTCAAAAAGGAGCGATTTTTAACATTCCTAAACGTAGGCCTATGGGAACACTACTTGTAAATAACAGGTATACGATACCCATTAATAAAATTTATCTCCCCTCTCATTTACCCATTTTCTGAAAATTTGTTAAAAAGTGGTCATAACTATGTTATATTTTTGGAAACTATTACACTAGGAGGAAAATAAATGAATAAAAAGTTCTTCTTAAGTTCAGCAATTGCAGGAGTGATGGCCTTTTCACTTTATGCTCCGTCCGCTTCCGCTCACGACATGCTTGATGGCTCGGGGATTCAAAAGGGCCCCGCAGAAGCAGATTTAACAGATGTTCCAACACTTGAAGGTGAGAAAAACCTTTCCAATTGGCATGAAGTGGCTGACGTGCAACTTAAAGAATATGATGGTGTCCAAAATTCAACAGCTGATGTATACGCCCATAAAGGGTATGCCTATTTAGGGACACATGTTGACGGGGGTGGAAACGGCGGTGTCCGTATTTTCGATATGCAAGACCCTTCGAACCCTGTAGAGATTGCCAAGTTCGCTGATGATATTCCCGGCACTTGGCAGGAAAAAGTTATCGTTAAAACAGTGAACACGAAGCATTTCAAAGGTGATTTAGCCGTGGTTAGTGTGCAACAGTTGAACCGAAACGCTGAAGGGTCTCAAGGCGGTTTTCTCCTTTATAATGTATCTGACCCTCATAACCCTGAAAAGCTTGGATTCTGGAAAGTGGACAAGCGTGTTCCTGGGACACATGAATTGTACTTAACTGAACAAAACGGCAAGCCTTTCGTGCTAGCAGCTAACCCTTATGCCGATTATTATACACACGGTGAAACAAAAGACTTCGCATTAGTTGATGTTTCCAACCCAGCGGAACCTAAAACGATCTATGAATTTGATCCCCGCTCCCTTCCAGAAGTCTCAGAGGACTTTGACGGATATAATTGGGAAGCACCTGATGGAAAAACAAGACCCGTGTTTAACCACAGTACGATGACCGATCGAAATGGAGATACCGCCTATTTATCCTTCTGGGATCTTGGAACCATTATTCTAGATATTTCCGATCCTTATAACGTCGAATATAAAGGACGGACGGACTTTGCACCAAAAGTCCAAGGATCAGCTCACTCCTCAGCCATCGCCAAGGGTGGAAACGTGCTTATTGAAACTAGAGAAGTCTATAACCCTACAAAAGAAGGGTATGAAGAATCTTACGGCTATACACGAATTTTCGATATTAAGGATCCTACTAACCCTCAGCTTTTAAGTACATTTAAAACCGATCTTGTAGATAATGTAGAAGATGGGGTTACTTTTGCAAATACCGTTCATGATCCAAAAGTTCACGGGAACACACTTTACCTGTCTCATTATGCAGGCGGATTGAGAGCTGTAGATATTACAGACCCGTCAAACCCTGTCCAAATTGGCAAGTATGTACCTAAAGATGCCTACTTCTGGGGTGTGTTCGTCGATCGAAACTACATTTTAGCTTCAGACATGGGAAATGGGCTGAAGGTTTTATTAAAAAACAACGGAAACACGAAAACGAATGTGCCAAAACACGAAGTCCAGCGCTAATAAGTAATGGAATGGAAAGAGAGAGGCAGGTCCTCTCTCTTTTTATGGTTGACTACATATCATGGGACGTTTTTTGCTTTTGACGCGAATGGTTAGCCTGCTTCACTTTATGTGAGCCTTTTAATGGCTCGCCATAAGGCTGATTAGGGCTCTTTGGTAAGTTTGGATTCTTTTGCTGCTTCGGTCCTTTAGGGGTAGACATGGTGTTCTCCTCCTTTCCTTTTATATGAATAGCTTTTGAAAATGGAATGATAACTATTCAATACGGCTGAATTTCTGATCATTGTTTCTGAGTACAGAATGGTATTTAACCACGTTTGGAAAAATAAGCTGAAAATAATTTACTTTTCTAAATTAAAAAATGCCTGTGAACCAATGAATTCACAGACAGAATATTTATTTTACTATGACGACTGGACACTCCGCACGTTTCGCTATTTTATGACTGACACTTCCAAGCACCATTTCCTGTAATCGATTTAACCCTCTGCTCCCTACTACTACAACATTGAATTGATTTTCATTGGCAAACTTTACGATGGTCGGGCCTGGATCGCCTTTGATAATTTGAACCTCGTATTCGATATCCTCACTTTGCAGAATGTCCTCTGTTGCATGTAGACGCTCTCTTCTTTTTTCTTGGAGAGCTGTGCTGTTCTCTTCTGATAACACATCGGATTTGGATGTGGAACCATCAATGGTATAAATGACGGTGACTTTTCCATGCTTTTCTGAACCAGTTAATTTCACAGCCATATGTGTGGCGCGTACAGCATGATCCGAACCATCTGATGCTAACAGAATTCGATCAAACATCGCGTATCCTCCCCGAGTCTAGAATATTTCTATTTATCAAAGGCAGAACGTAACAAATGACCTGCTTGTTCCAAAGCTCTTTTCCCCTGATCCAACTTATCCGCCATGCTGACAAATCCGTGGATCATCCCATCGTACCTTTCAAGAGTAACGGGAACTCCAGCTTCTTTTAAACGATGGGCATAGGCTTCCCTTCATCACGGAGTGGATCATATTCAGCTGTGATGACCGTTGCCGAGGGCAGTTCTGAGAGATCATCTATTAAAAATGGTGAAGCTAGGGGATTTCCAGCATCCTCAGATGTTCGCAAATAATGATCGCGAAAATAAAGCATGCTCCCTTTTGTAAGAAAGTAACCTTCTGCATTTTCCCGCATTGATGGGGTTTCTGCTGTGAAATCTGTGGCCGGGTAAAAAAGCAGCTGATGGGCCAAATTTAAGGTTCCCCGCTCCTTAGCCAAATGGCAAATGACTGCTGACAGATTTCCCCCTGCACTATCTCCACCGACGGCGACTTTGGAGGCATCAATGTTGAACTCAGAAGGGTGTTCAATTATCCATTGGGCCGACGCATAACAATCATCAACAGCTGCTGGAAACTTATGCTCCGGTGCGAGACGGTAATCGATTGAGATAACGACGCATTTTGCCAGATTTGTTAGGGCACGACATACATTATCATGGGTATCCAGATTTCCGATCACCCATCCTCCGCCATGATAAAACACAAGGGCAGGGTGTGGCCCTGCCCCCTCAGGTGTGTAAGCCCTTACATTTATATCCCCACTTGGTCCTGGAATAGATCGGTTTTCAGCTTTAGCAACAGGTTCCTGTGGTTCAGCCGAATTTGCTTCTAGCTCTTGAAACGCCTGGCGTGCATACACCGGGGGTAAACTTTCTAAAGGTGGAGCCCCAGCCGCTTCCATTTGTTGAAGTAAAACTTTCACTTGCGGATCTAATACCATTTTTTCATTCCCCTTTTTTGTAAAATGGTGACTTTAATCTGGTAACAAATCTAATTTCATTATAGATGGAGAACATGATTATTAGCAATTTTTTATTGTGAAATAAGATGTACTAGACGCCGATAAACCGTGAAAACAATAATCGAAATGCTGCTCATCCCTCATTAGAAAGCTTAAGATGAATATAAAATTAGTCTGAATTTTGTTAATACTTGTATGAAACCACTTAAGAATAGTATGATTAAGACAATACACATACTGACTAGTCAGTATCATCACTTAATGAGCTCGTCACTAATAAGGAGGTTGAAAAGTTGGAGGAAACGGTAAACAAGTATTGGCCAAGTAGCTTACCTAAAAGTTTATCCTATCGCTTAGGAGAAAGACCTCTACATGAATACGTTAAAGAGAATGCCAAAAAAAAGCCTGAAAAAAACGCATATAATTTTTATGGTCGAAAACTTAGCTGGAAGGAATTTGGTTTACAAATTGACCGTTTTGTCGGCTTCTTAAAAAATCGCGGAGTTCAAAAGGGAGATAGAATCGGACTTTATTTGCAAAATTGCCCACAGTATATCATTGCACATTACGCAATAGGTCGACTTGCTGCGATTGTTGTCCCTATTAATCCTATGTACAAAGAATCAGAACTTGAATATGTACTGAACGAGGCAGAGGTAAAAGGAGTCATTGCTGGTCAGGAGCTATACGAACGCCTTACAAATATCAATCGTCCCACCTCAACCTTACAATTTATCGTCACAACATGCTATGCTGACTATCTACCTGAACATCCTACGCTTCCTCTCCCTCGCGAACTGATTGAAGACAAACATAACTTTGACGATACCGCTGATATGAAAGAAATTTTAGATCATACAGCTCCCATAAGTGAGTCGTCTCCAATAGACATTTGGGAAGATATTGGCTTGATGGTATTCACTTCTGGAACTACTGGAAGACCGAAAGCAGCCATGCTCCCTTTTGTAAGCGCTCTATTTAAGACTGCCGCCACTTCTGAGGTGAATCAAGTAAAAGAGGACGATAGAGCTTTAGCCGTTGCCCCACTTTGTCATATCGCCGGTATGGTAATGGGAGTAAATTTACCAGTATATCGTGGATGTGAGTGTGTACTGCTAACTAGATTTGACACTGAAGCTGCCATATCTGCTATTGAAAAATATCGGATTACCACTTGGTATAGCATAGCTCCAATGAATGCCGCGATAATAAATGCCCCTGAGGTAGCACAAAGAGACCTAACCTCTTTAAAAAGAAACCTGGCAACAAGTTTCGGTATACCGGTTACTAAAGAGTTAGCGAGGAAGTGGAGTCATATTACCGATGGCTGCTTACTTTATGAAGCAGCTTATGGATTAAGTGAAACGCATACATGTGACACCTTTATGCCCGTAGACCATATTAAATATGGAAGCTGCGGGATACCGACCTATGAAACACAAATAAAAATTCTAGACCCCTTCACTAGCGAAGTCCTGCCACCTGATGAACAAGGAGAAATCGTTATAAAGAATCCGGGTGTATTTAAAGGGTATTTAAATAGACCTGAGGCAACCTCGGAGACACTCAAGGACGGTTGGGTGCATACAGGAGATATTGGTATGTTGGACAAAGAAGGGTATTTATTCTTTTCTGGACGAATCAAGGAAATGATTAAATGCTCTGGATACAGTGTATTTCCGGAAGATGTAGAATCCTTACTAAATGAACACGAGGGTGTTTTGCAAAGTGCTGTCATTGGGGTTCCAGATGAAGTCCGCGGAGAAAGTGTCAAAGCTTTTATCGTGTTAAAACCTTCTATTGCAGGCAAAGTTACGGAACAAGAGATGATCGATTGGGCTAAAGACAAAATGGCGGCCTACAAGTATCCAAGATGTGTAGAATTTCGTGAAGAATTACCTTCTACAAGCTCCGGTAAGGTGTTACGAAGAAAGCTCAAAGATTAGAAGCGGAAAGGTGATATTGGTATGAAAGATTATGATAAGAATCCTGTAATGGAAGCGGTCGAAGATTTAAACAAACGAAAGGAAAAGGCCAAATTAAATGGTGGAGTTGATAAAATCAATCGACAGCATCAGGAAGGTTTCTATACTGCCAGAGAAAGAATCGAATTACTAGTCGACCCCGACTCTTTTCTTGAACTTGGAGCCTTGAACTTTTCGGAGTTAGATGAAGCTGAAATGAAAAGCTCTGGTGACGGATTAATTGGGGGTATAGCAAAAGTAAACGGGAGACCTATTGTCGTTCAAGCTGGTGATAAAACCGTGTTTGCAGGTACCGAGGGGACTGTCCATATGCGAAAAGCTAAAGCGCTACACACTTATGCATTGAAGCGCGGCTTACCTATGTTTCATTTAAATGAAGGTGGAGGGCTGCGAATGCCAGACGGGATGGGATCAGACGGCATTAGTGATATGCTATTCCCCCAAGAAATGCTCGTCCATTCACGACAGGTACCTTTAATCAGTGCAATACTGGGAGACAGTTATGGTGGTCCGACGTGGACCGGCGTCTCCTCTGACTTTGTTTCACAATTAAAGGGAACATGTATGGCTGTGGCTGGACCCCGCATGCTTGAGATGGCAAATGGACAAAAGGTATCAACAGAAGATTTAGGTGGCTGGAACGTTCATATGAATTCAACTGGTCAAGTGGACAAGGTTGGTGATTCGGAAAAAGAGTGCATTCAACAAGTAAAGGATTTTTTTCAATATATGCCCTTAAATGCGGAGGAAGAGCCACCAACTAAACCAACAAAAGATGACCCGAATCGTTCATTACAGCACATCCTTAACGTTCTACCCAAGCGAAATAATAGAGTGTATGATATGAACAAAATCATTGCCGAAATAGTAGATGATGGAGAGTTTTTTGAATATAAACCCATGTTCGGACCAGCATTGCTGACTGTCCTTTCTCATCTGAACGGAAAGGTCGTTGGAATCGTCGCCAATCAACCAAATAAATATGCTGGTGCTGCCGGAGTTCAAGAATGTGAAAAAGCGGCCGACTTTATTTGTTTATGCGACTCCTATCATATTCCTTTAGTTTTCTTACACGACACCCCTGGTTTCCGAATTAGTATGGAGGCAGAAAAAGAAAAGGTCCCAACCAAAATAATGGTATGGAATCAAGCACTAGCCCAATCCACTGTTCCTAAATTGTCCGTGATCATCCGTAAAAGTATTGGGGCGGCCTACGGAAATATGTGCGGACCTTCTATGGGAGCTGACTTTGTTGTTGCCTGGCCAACAGCCGAAATTAACTTTACAGGCCCTGAAGTCGGTGTCAATGTTGTATATGGACGGCAGCTACAGCATTCGGAAAACCCAAAAGAAGATAGAAAAAAATTATTAGAGAGCTGGGCATTCGATAGTTCTCCTTATAAAGCGGCCTCCAAACATCTTATTGATGATGTGATTGATCCGAGTGATACTAGAAAATTTCTATGCCAGGCACTAGAATTTTCCTGTGTGAATAATGGGAGTAAAAGTGAAAGAAAACTAGCTAACTGGCCCACCGGTTTTTAAGTTAAGATCTCTCCTGAGCGCCGGATTATCTCAAAAAAGACGCGACATTTAAAAATGTCGCGTCTTTTTATCATATTCTTTATGTGTCTCCCCTACATCTAGGCTACGGGACTTTAGGTGAAACCCTTATTAGAAAACGGACTTAGTTCTTTGGCCTATAAGGAACGGCAAAGTGCTGTTTACTATCTAAAAGTGACTCCGCTAATTGCAACTGTTTACCTTGGCTTTTTGCACCTGGGAGTCTATGTGTTTTAAGCTCGTCCCAAATTAATTGACTCCCATTGATTTGATTAGATACAAGGCCGATATACTCTGGCGGTAAGTATTGTGGTCCACCCGGCCAAGTATGACCTGCTCCTTCCATCTTATAGAAGATAACCTCTGTACCGTGCTTTCCACCACTATAAACCTCACGGCGGATTTTCGTAGGATCACCTTCTGCTGTCTGAGGTAAATAAGTGACTCTCGGCTTCGAAGCCGTGTCGTTTGCCTCAACCCAATAATCTACAGTAGATTCTGCACCCAGAAGTACACTAGGTGCACCATTATATGGCACAATAGGGTCCTGATCCCCCATGAACAGAACAACTGTAATTGGCCCCTTTGGAGCTTTTTCGGCTATTGATGGGGCTAGTGGCCCTGTTACTGCCCCTATTCCAGCAATGCGGTCGGACAATTCTACGGCCAATCGATTAGAAAAGATAGAACCATTAGACATCCCGCTCGCATATATCCGGCTTGGATCAATATTGAATTTTTCTTCAAAGTAATCAATTAGCTCGGAAGTAAACGCCACATCATCTACCCCTGCCCGATACTGAGGTGTATCTGTTCTCCCATCGTTCCATTGAAAACGATGGCTCGGTGCTGTCAAGTTTCCATCATCTATTTCAGTACTATCGGGAAATACTACAATAAATCCTTCTTTTTCCGCTACTTTTTCAAACCCGGTTAATCCAATTTGTCCATCTGAATTACTACCTCTCCCGTGAAAAGAGAGCATAAGCGGAACTGATTTCTTTCCACTATAAGAACTTGGCACATAATACTGGAAGGTTCTCTCATATCCTTCAAATTCAAAGGAATCACTTTGGAAGCCGGCCGGTATTTGTTCATAATCGTGGGGCTTATCCGCTAGTGCCGTTGAGGCGAACGACATAATGAGTACAAGGCTCATGAATATAGAGATTGGTAATTTCCTTAGTAAAGTAACTTCAATCACTCCCTAACTCTTTTGGATTATAGTAATATAGATATTACTATAATAAAGAGGAAATTTGTGAATTAAGACAAAGGTTCACAAGAAACGTGCATATCATTGAAAATACTGCAAAACACAACCCAGAACAAGAATCCCTTGTTTAGGTGCAAACTCCAAGTGCAGGGATTTCCAAACTCCTATCGCACAAAAGAATCCTAACTATAAACGTTTAGTTAGGATTCTTTTGTGCGATATTCTGTTTCATAGCTTTTAGTCATTCACAAAACTACACCATTATTTATTTTCTATTTCCTCAAACAAATCTGTGAATTTAGCCACATTCTCATAGGTAAACTCAAACGCCATTTTAATCTCACCATACCCTGGGTGATAAACGTAACCTTGTACCTCATAGCTACTATCGTTCTCTCTAACCTTTGTTAGATGGAAATATCTCTGAAAATATTGTCCCATTTCTTCCAGTTTCTTATTACGTTTCCTTATCCATTGTTCCTTGTTTTCCTCTGTTGGAAAGTCAGATTCCCTAAACATAACTTCACCCCTCTGATATAGTTCAATGATAGATGATTATGATTCCTCAATCATCTTTTCTCCTATGCTATTTATATTATCATAATATTGCCGAGTATTTGAGTTAGACTTAAAATGATACTACAAATTCCTCTATGGCTATATTATTGAATGCTTTAACTAAACTTTCATCCTACTCGATTAATTTATCTCTCCCTTTATCTAAAAAAGACCTTAACTTTAGTTTCTAAGTTAAGGTCTTTTAAGATACATTTCGATTACTAGCTTTCTTGTATCTGATCAAGTCGTGTCTTCTATGCAGAAAGATTACTCAACTGTCACACTCTTCGCTAGGTTTCTCGGCTTATCAACATCACAATCACGGTGAAGCGCTGCATAATAAGAAATAAGCTGCAGCGGGACAACAGACACAAGCGGCGTAAGCAAGTCATGGACATGTGGGATGACGAATGCATCCCCTTCTTTGTCGAGACCTTTCATGCTGATGATCATACTGTTGGCACCACGTGCTTCTACCTCTTGCACGTTTCCACGGATGGAGTAGTTCACCTTCTCCTGCGTTGCGAGTGCGACAACAGGTGTACCTTCTTCAATTAAGGCAATGGTCCCGTGCTTCAGCTCTCCTCCTGCAAATCCTTCTGCTTGGATGTAGGAGATTTCTTTTAGCTTAAGTGATCCTTCCAAGCCTACATAATAATCGATGCCACGGCCGATGAAGAAGCAGTTGCGAGTCACTGACAAGTAGTCACGCGCCAGTTTTTCAAGATCTTCTTTTTGATCTGTTAAAGCTTCCATCGCATTAGCAACTATACCTAATTCTTGCATTGGATCAAAATCCAGTTCGATGTCTTTTGCACGGGCCGTATCAACGGCAAGAATAGCGAGTACCGCCATTTGTGCTGTATAGGCTTTGGTTGATGCTACGGCAATCTCCGGGCCTGCATGCAGGTGCATCGTGTAATCCGCTTCTCGGGAAAGGGTTGATCCAGGTACGTTTGTAATTGTTAGGGCTGGATGGCCTAATTTTTTCGTTTGAACTAGGACAGAACGACTGTCTGCCGTTTCCCCACTTTGAGAAATGTAAACAAACAATGGCTTTTCAGAAAGAAGCGGCATGTTGTAAGAAAACTCACTAGCAACATGAACTTCTACTGGGACATTTGCCAATTTTTCAATAAACTGTTTACCTAAAAGACCAGCGTGGTAGCTTGTGCCTGCTGCAATGATATAAATACGGTCACATGCTTTCATCGCTTCGCGGATCTCTGGATCTAGTTTGATTTCGTCGTTGTCGTTCTGATACTCTTGGATAATTTTGCGAATAACGAACGGTTGTTCATCGATTTCTTTGAGCATGAAGTGAGGATATGTGCCCTTTTCAATGTCTGTGGCATCGATTTCAGCTGTGAACGGTTCACGAGACACCTTTTCACCGTTAGGGTCTAAAATTTCTACTCCGTTACGACGGAGGATGACTGTTTCTTTATCCATCAGCTCAAGGAATTGGTCTGTAACATGAAGTGCAGCCATTGAGTCACTAGCTACGACATTAAAGCCGTCGCCAAGGCCGACAAGCAATGGGCTCTTGTTCTTCGCTACATAAATGGTTTCGCTGTCTTCACTGTCCATAAGGGCAATCGCATAAGAACCTGTCAGCAGTTCAACAGCTTTACGGAAAGCTGCCGCCACGTCGTTAAGGTCGTTATTAAGAACTTCAATCAACTGAACAATAATTTCTGTATCTGTTTCACTTTGAAGTTCCACATCAGCTAGGTACTGATCGCGAACATCCATATAGTTCTCGATTACCCCGTTATGAACGATTGTGAATCGCTCTGTCGTACTTTGATGCGGATGCGCATTCTCTCGGCTGGGAGCACCGTGTGTCGCCCAGCGAGTGTGCCCAATTCCCATCGTTGCATGGACGTTCTCATTTACCGCTTCTCTTAATGCAGCAATCCGCCCTTTCACTTTTGAAACATTTACACCGTCTTTATTAAGTGTTGCAATTCCGGCAGAGTCATAGCCTCGATATTCAAGTTTCTCTAATCCGTTCAGCAAAATTTCCTTCGTATCTTTTTGTCCGATATATCCTACAATTCCACACATAGTTGTTATCCTCCTAAGGAGAAAGGAGTAAACGACAACCTTTAATAAGGGGCAGTCGATTACCCCTTTCCCGTTACCATTTTTTGTTTCACTTTGTACATGTGGTTTGGACAAAGAGTCGCCTCTCTGGTTTAACACATAAACGTGCGGTTGAAGTGAAGCAACCGGGAGATATCCGCCGAAAGATCGATGATTCTCCTCCTCGTCAACTGTGTCTCTTCGCTCGATCACAGCCCTGGCGCTTTATGAACAAATTACCTTACGTTCCTCCTTCATGTAGTTGAATAACGGTCTTGCTTCAATTTAACGAGTACAGGAAACCTGCTTCGCTAAATCTCTCAAGCCAATCTTCATTTTACCCGACATCGGCTGATTTGGTCAATTATTATTTTAGTTGTTGCCCTATTGTTAATCGTATGTAATAAAGTATGCGCAGGAGGTAAACCTGTGCCTCCTGCGCAAGAGCTTTCGTTATTCTTTCATTCCTAATTCCTGTTCAACGACTTGAACAACCTTTTGAACATACCCTTCACATTGTTCTTCTGTCGGTGCTTCGACCATGATACGGACAAGCGGTTCAGTTCCAGATGGACGTACGAGCACACGGCCACTCTCACCCATTTCTTCTTCGACAACTTGGATCGCTTCTTGAATACGTGGATGGGTTTGAACCCGCTGCTTATCAATAACGCGGACATTTTTCAGAACTTGAGGAAATTTCTCCATTTCATTTGCAAGTTCTGATAATGGTTTTCCGGTTTCTTTTATTACATTGACAAGCTGAAGGGCTGTCAGCATGCCGTCACCTGTTGTGTTGTGATCTAGGAAAATGATGTGTCCAGACTGCTCACCGCCAAGGTTATAGCCGCCACGGCGCATTTCTTCCATCACATAACGGTCACCTACTGCTGTTTTATCACTCTTCATACCTTGAGCTTCAACCGCTTTGTAAAAGCCAAGATTGCTCATGACTGTTGAGACTACAGTTGAATGATTTAATGTTCCCTTTTCATTCATATATTTAGCACAAACATACATGATCCGGTCACCGTCAACGATGCTGCCTTTTTCATCGACAGCGATTAAGCGGTCGCCATCGCCGTCAAAAGCTAGTCCTATATCTGCATTCTTATCCTTGACGAGTTGCTGCAGTGATTCTGGATGCGTTGATCCAACATTTTTGTTAATGTTCAATCCGTCTGGAGAGGAACCAATAGATGATATATCTGCTTCCAGATCCGCAAATAAGTGGGAAGCTAGTGATGATGTAGCCCCGTTCGCACAATCAAGAGCAATATGCAATCCTTCAAACTCGAAATCTACGGTTTGCTTCAGATGCTGCATGTATTTCTGACCACCTTCGAAGTAGTCATTGATCTGACCAAGGTCGGCCCCTGATGGACGAGGTAATGTATCCTCTTCCCCATCGATCAGTGCTTCGATCTCCTGTTCCTGAGCATCTGTTAATTTAAACCCGTCAGGACCGAAGAATTTAATTCCATTATCCTCAACGGGGTTATGTGAAGCGGAGATCATGATACCCGCTTCAGCTTGAAGAGCTTTTGTTAAGTAAGCTACTCCAGGAGTAGAAATGACACCCAGGCGCATGACTTCTGCACCAATTGATAGAAGTCCAGCAGCAAGTGCTCCTTCAAACATTTCACCTGAAATACGTGTATCTCGTCCGATTAATATTTTCGGTCTTTGGACGTTTTTAGTCAGTACATAGCCGCCAAAACGTCCCAGTTTAAAAGCAAACTCAGGTGTAAGCTCTTTGTTTGCAACACCACGGACTCCATCTGTTCCAAAATATTTACCCATAACAGCAACCTCTCTTTCCTAATCCCCTATTATTCGTTCTCCATTTATCTATTGCGCTTGTTGGTCTACAATTATTTCAACTTCTATTTTTTTAGGATCAACACTATTGACTCCCTCTGGCAACGGAATTTCAATTTCCGCTGTCTGATCCCCAGAAATCTCTGTCACATCGACTGGTATGTCACTTAAGGTATCTATCTGAGCAAGCACATCCTTAGGACCACTGATCACCACTTCCTCCGTCTCTGTCGTGATAGAATCAATAATAACCCCTTCAGGTGCTCCTCCTTGTGGTGTAACTGAAACCGGTACCGTCTTCTTTGGTTTGGTAAGAGGGACGGTTACCTCAACCGTTGATGGATCTAACAAGACATTCAGCTCATTCCCTTGTGCATCATAGACTTTCACGGGTGCTTCCACATCTTCAATTGTACCCTCAGCTGATCCGACATCAATAATCGTTTGGACAAGAGCAACACGGTCAATCACGCTTGCTGACCCTGTGATGGTGACCTGTTCTGGATCAACCTTGGCTTCCCCTATCACATATTCATTTTCAATCTCATTCTCATTAATATAGTCCACGTTCACCCCAACATCCTTGCTGTCTTTCTCCTCGATTGTCACTTCGACTTCTTTGGGGTCAATATTGACAGTTAGATTGCTCGTTATCCCTGTGTGTTGAAGAGATACTTCGTGTGTACCGGGTCCTAAATCAGTTAAATCAGCATATACCGTGAAGCTCTGTTGCCTGACGACAGGGGTTATGGCACTGTTCGAACCCTCAACAGTGACCACAACGTTCTGAGGCAATCCACTTACAACATATTGCTCGCTATCAAAACGAACTTCAATGGGAACGTTATTCATAATTTCCATCTCGGAAGAACCTTCACCTAACCATTGATCTTCTGAATCCATACTGTCATCAATATTAATAGAAACCCATAAGAGCACGGCTAAGAGCAATGAGATAATTCGAATGAACCACCGATTCCTAAATAAATTATCCATTCTTTTTCCCCCTCCAGTTCCATGATTTTGAGGCAGGGGTTTTGGATCCAAAGTCAAGCTCATTTCTCAGAATACTTTCTAGCGTTTCTTGATTCAAGTCTCTGTGTAGCTCACCACTTTTTGTACAGGAAATCGCTCCGGTTTCCTCTGATACGACAATCGTAAGGGCATCCGTCACTTCACTGATTCCCATTGCCGCCCTATGTCTCGTGCCTAGTTCTTTTGAAATAAACGGGCTTTCAGATAAAGGTAAATAGCAGGCAGCCGCCACAATTTCATTATCTTTAAGTATCACTGCCCCATCATGGAGCGGAGTGTTTGGTATAAATATGTTTGTTAAAAGTTCGTTCGACAAGTGCCCGCCGACAGCAATTCCCGTTTCAACGTAATCACCCATCCCTGTTTCACGTTCAATCGTAATTAAAGCACCAATACGCCGCTTCGCCATATAATTGCACGACTTAATAATCGATTGAATCGACTTTTCCTTATCTTCCTCTTCTGCGGACGTCCGGCTAAAGAAACTGCCGCGCCCTAGTTGTTCAAGAGCTCTCCTTAGTTCGGGCTGAAACAAAATAATAATACCAAGAAAACCCCAAGTCATTGCTTGTGACATCAGCCACCTTAGTGTGGTCAGTCCAGTTAAGTTACTCAATAACCATATACCGAGTATCACGAAGATCCCTTTCAACAGCTGAACGGCCTTCGTTCCTTGGATAAGCATGATTAATTTATATACAACAAACCAGACAAGGGCGATATCAATTGCTATTAATAGATAATCTAATACATCATTTCCCCCATCAAGCATGCCTACACTTCCTTTTATAAAAAATTGCCATAGCCTATGTTATTATATCATACTTTTACTTTTGAAAATATTATAAGACTGGTTGACATAGGAAATTCCGTTAAAATACGGGTAGTGGAAGCCTAACTAAGATCCGCTGGTCACGCTACGACTAAGCCCGAGGCGATGTACCAACACTAAACTACCTCCCCCATACGGTGGACCAGAAAAACCACTATGAGCCATTCATAGTGGTCACTGTCATTGCTTATTCAAAAGAAAAAAGATCTGTTGTGAACTTTTTCATATGATACCACATCCACTCAAACACTTGGTTAACCTCATGTATCTCCCCGCTGACATACGCCTGATATTTCTTCCCGTTCGTAATATCACCAATACCGGTATCCGTTACGATATCACCGTTAATTAATGTGATATCGCCGTTAATTTTACCATCGACTTTGAGATCGCCATTGCGAACGACTAAATCACCATCGACAGTCACTCCATCAGGCACGATAACCGTATTATTTCGAATCACTAAATCATCTTGCTTAGATACGGTAACTTGATGGTCCTGATTCCAGGCGGAGAAGATGCCACTAAACATTAATATAAAAAATACAGCAGCCGCTGTAATCATTGGATGCCTTTGTAACCAGCGTACGTAATTCCTTCTCTTTTTCTCTTTAGGAAGGCTGGACATCACACTGGCAGTGAAATTTGAAGGTGCCGTTACAGGTCCGGCATTTTTCACCAATGTAATCGAACGTTTCAGCTCATGGAAATGGTTCTGACAGGATGGGCAAGCTTGTAAGTGATCACGCAGTCGTCTCTCTTCTTCTTTAACTAAGTCACCATCCAAATATTTATGCATAAGCGCCACAGCTTCTTTATTGCAATTCAATTCCCTCAACTCCTTTACACATGTCGAAGCCTCTTACGCAAGGCTTCCCTGCCCCGGTGAACTCTTGTCTTAACCGTCCCTACAGGAATGTCCAGAATCTCCGCAATCTCCTGAAGCGCCAGTTCATCTAAATATCTTAATACAATGACACTACGGTACTTAGGGGGCAGGGCCAGAATCTCACGGTGAATGTAGCTTTGTAACTCTAAACTCTCCACCTCTTCCTCTGGCGACGCTTGATCAATCGCCAATTGAGAATACATATCTAATCCATCCGTTCCTCTCACCTCAGCATCGAGATAATAGTCAGGCTTCTTTTTCCTAATTCGATCGATCGTTAAGTTAGTTGCGATACGATATAACCAGGTAGAAAATTTTCGCCGCTCATCAAACGTATGAATATTCGTATATGCTCGAATAAAGGCCTCTTGAGCAAGGTCTTCTGCTTCATATGCATTCCCAATCATCCGATAACAAATATAGTAAACTTTATTTTGATAAAAGGATACTATATCCTCGAAAGCTGATTGGTCACCTTTCCTTACTGCTTTAATCTTTTGTCTAATCATCGTTTCCATTTACTATACCTCCGCCATTTGCGGTTGTTTTTCTAATACGAATGACAATACCTAAAGGTTTCAAAAGTTTGATAAAAATTTTCCTTTAACTAATAATATGTTTATTATATATTAAAAAGGGTAGTAGAAAAAATAAATGAAAGTTTTTTCCAAAGGAGGCGGGGAGAATGGGATACGAAGTCAAATTACTTGAAGAAATCGAAGCTTGTAGAAAGGAGATGAGTAGACTGGCCTGTGAAAATTCACTAACCTCTGAAAGTGTTATACGGATTAGTGTAAAGCTTGATTGCTTATTAAATGAGTTTGAGAACATAAAACAAAAGCAACTCACCCCACAAGAGGTAAGCTGCTCCTAATTCCTCAAATTACTTTAAACTCTCTCCAAATAATGACCCCATTAAGCCTACTGCCATATTTGCAGTTTTATTTTTCTCATCCAGAATTGGATTCACCTCTACAAACTCTGCGGATGTGATCATTTCGGATTGGTACAACATCTCCATAGCCAAGTGGCTCTCCCGATAACTTAATCCACCCATTACCGGTGTACCTACACCTGGTGCTTCATCAGGGTCCAACCCATCTAAATCCAAGCTCAAATGAACACCATCTGTATGGTCCTTTAAGTAAGCGATAGATTCTTGAACGACCTGTGTCATCCCCATACGATCTACTTCATGCATGCTATATACTTTAATGCCTTTTTCCTTAATCAGTACTCTTTCTCCCTCATCTAGAGAGCGAGCGCCAATAATCACAATATTTTCAGGTTTAATTTTTGGCTCATAATCAAGAATACCTGTTAGCTTTTCATGACCAATACCAAGGCTGACCGCTAACGGCATCCCGTGAATATTGCCTGATGGTGAGCTGTCACCCGTATTTAAATCTCCGTGAGCATCATACCAAATCACACCTAAATTATCATAATGTTTCGAGAGGCCAGCTAATGTACCCATTGCGATACTATGATCACCGCCTAGGACGAGTGGAAAATTCCCCTTTTCCACTACTTCATCCACAGCAACAGCTAAACGATGGCTGCCCTCTGTAATTTCATTTAAATTACGAAGGTTGTCTAACTTATTATCGTCCTTTTTACTTGGAAGTGGAATATCGATATTGCCTAAATCCTCAATCGTGTACTTTAAATTCTCCAGACGCTCAACGACTCCAGCATAGCGGATGGCGCTCGGCCCCATATCGACGCCCCTGCGCATTTGGCCTAGATCCATCGGTACGCCAATAATTGAAAGTTGTTTATTCATAATAAGTTTCCTCCTTTATTCCTTACTTTAATTGTAGATGGTTTCATATGAATGACTCAACTGAACATCTTTCTGCATATATATACGTTATTTGCCCAGTGTAAGCCAGTCTAATGCATGAATAATATCTTCAGCAATGAAGTTAATGGTCGGACGCTTATCTAATTGCTTCCACTCTTTAAGAGATTCCTTACCCGATCCTGTTTGCACGAGGATACTCATACATCCAGCTTGCCAAGCAGCCATCATATCCTTCAAACGATCGCCAATTACAAAACATTCGCTCGGAAGTAACCCATGATCACGACAAGCCAGCTCAATCATACCTATCATTGGTTTCCGGCAATTGCATTGATCAACCGGGAGGTGCGGGCAGACATATACTCCATCCAGGCCAAACCCATACAACTCTTCACGGAAGCTTTCCATTGTGGCCAGCCCCTTAGCGATGCCAGGCTGATTTGTGAAAGAAAAAAGTTTGATACCTTCCACTTGCACTATCTGTAGTTTCTCCTGCACCCCTGGATATAAACTAAAATCCCCTGGATATTCGATTTGGTCTGAACCGCCGAGGGTACCATCACGATCTAAAAAAATAGCTTTCATTTATGCTTCCTCCCTTGTTAAAGCTATCACACATATGATGAACCATCACAATTATGATATTTTACTCTGGTGTGTGCATAACTTTCAGAAAGTACACGGTTACGTGTAAGATCAGAATCATTCCATATTAAATTGGTTATTTGATAAAGCTAAAGCAGGCTGGGCACTACTGTTGAAAAAAAAAGCTGACATCTATTATGACGTCAGCTTCTAAATTATATGTATTGGTGGAGCCTAGCGGGATCGAACCGCTGACCTCCTGCGTGCAAAGCAGGCGCTCTCCCAGCTGAGCTAAGGCCCCAATGTTATATATAAAAATAAATGTTAAAAAAACGGACGTTGCAAAAAGCAATATCCGTTTTTGATGAGCCATGGAGGGCTCGAACCTCCGACCCTCTGATTAAAAGTCAGATGCTCTACCAGCTGAGCTAATGGCTCTAGTAAAAAGAGCTTTTTGATTTTCTACAAATAAAAAAAGCCTTACTCGCTATTAAAAAATAAAATGGCTGGGCCAGCTGGATTCGAACCAGCGCATGACGGTACCAAAAACCGTTGCCTTACCGCTTGGCTATGGCCCAACATTATATAATCTAGTATGTACCAGTTCACATATCTTATACCTATAAATACTCAATAAAAAAGTAAAATGGTGGAGGGAGCAGGACTCGAACCTGCGAACCCGATGGGAGCGGATTTACAGTCCGCCGCGTTTGGCCAACTTCGCTATCCCTCCACATAATAATGGACGTTTATGGTGCCGGCCAGAGGACTTGAACCCCCAACCTACTGATTACAAATCAGTTGCTCTACCAGTTGAGCTAGGCCGGCAAAAATGGTGGAGGATGCAGGGCTCGAACCTGCGACCCCTTGCTTGTAAGGCAAGTGCTCTCCCAGCTGAGCTAATCCTCCCATTCGAAATTTAAAATGGTGACCCGTACGGGATTCGAACCCGTGATACCGCCGTGAAAGGGCGGTGTCTTAACCACTTGACCAACGGGCCATAAAATACTTCTTCAGAGCTTCCAGCCGGACTTGAACCGGCGACCCCTTCCTTACCATGGAAGTGCTCTACCACTGAGCTATGGAAGCAAGTGGCTCCACCGGTAGGATTCGAACCTACGACCGATCGGTTAACAGCCGATTGCTCTACCACTGAGCTACGGTGGAATAATATGATTTTAAAACTTGACGTGGCCGCGTCCTACTCTCACGGGGATCGACCCGACTACCATCGGCGCTGAAGAGCTTAACTGCTGTGTTCGGCATGGGAACAGGTGTGACCTCTTCGCTCTCGCCACCACATCATAGGTTATGAGGTGAACCCTCAAAACTGGATAAGACATCCAAGACCAACATCATATTCTAACGTTTGACAATCTAGCTCCGACTCCCAAGTCCTCATGTTCTAAGCGATCTCTCTTCAAGGCTGAAAAACCAAAGCCTTTACGTGAGCTCACTTAGCCCAGCGGACGTAAACGGTCGTCTCCGCTTTTTAATATAGATAAGCCATCGATTGATTAGTATCCGTCAGCTTCACGTGTCACCACGCTTCGACCTCGGACCTATCGACCTCATCGTCTCTGAGGAATCTTACTTACTTGGCGTAAGGGGAAATCTCATCTCAAGGGGGCTTCATGCTTAGATGCTTTCAGCACTTATCCCGTCCACACGTAGCTACCCAGCGATGCTCCTGGCGGAACAACTGGTACACCAGCGGTGTGTCCATCCCGGTCCTCTCGTACTAAGGACAGCTCCTTTCAGATTTCCAACGCCCACGACGGATAGGGACCGAACTGTCTCACGACGTTCTGAACCCAGCTCGCGTACCGCTTTAATGGGCGAACAGCCCAACCCTTGGGACCGACTACAGCCCCAGGATGCGATGAGCCGACATCGAGGTGCCAAACCTCCCCGTCGATGTGGACTCTTGGGGAGATAAGCCTGTTATCCCCGGGGTAGCTTTTATCCGTTGAGCGACGGCCCTTCCATACGGTGCCGCCGGATCACTAAGCCCGACTTTCGTCCCTGCTCGACTTGTAGGTCTCGCAGTCAAGCTCCCTTGTGCCTTTACACTCTGCGAATGATTTCCAACCATTCTGAGGGAACCTTTGGGCGCCTCCGTTACTCTTTAGGAGGCGACCGCCCCAGTCAAACTGCCCACCTGACACTGTCTCCGAACCGGATCACGGTCCTGGGTTAGAATGTCCGTACAGCCAGGGTGGTATCCCACCAGCGCCTCCACCGAAGCTAGCGCTCCGGGTTCTCAGGCTCCCACCTATCCTGTACAAGCTGTACCAACATTCAATATCAGGCTACAGTAAAGCTCCACGGGGTCTTTCCGTCCTGTCGCGGGTAATGCGCATCTTCACGCATAGTATAATTTCACCGGGTCTCTCGTTGAGACAGTGCCCAAGTCGTTGCACCTTTCGTGCGGGTCGGAACTTACCCGACAAGGAATTTCGCTACCTTAGGACCGTTATAGTTACGGCCGCCGTTTACTGGGGCTTCGGTTCAACGCTTCGCGCAGAGCGCTAACGCATCCCCTTAACCTTCCAGCACCGGGCAGGTGTCAGCCCCTATACTTCGCCTTACGGCTTCGCAGAGACCTGTGTTTTTGGTAAACAGTCGCTTGGGCCTTTTCACTGCGGCTCCTCGGCAGAGGAGCACCCCTTCTCCCGAAGTTACGGGGTCATTTTGCCGAGTTCCTTAACGAGAGTTCTCCCGCTCACCTTAGGATTCTCTCCTCGCCTACCTGTGTTGGTTTGCGGTACGGGCGCCTCTTTCCTCACTAGAGGATTTTCTTGGCAGTGTGAAATCAGGAGCTTCGGTACTTAAATTCCCTCCCCATCACAGCTTGACGTTGCCGAGCGGATTTGCCTGTCTCGACCGTCTTACTGCTTGGACGCACACATCCAGTGGTGCGCTCTCCTTATCCTCCTGCGTCCCCCCGTCGTTCAAACGGAAAGGAGGCGGTACAGGAATATCAACCTGTTGGCCATCGCCTACGCCTTTCGGCCTCGGCTTAGGTCCCGACTAACCCTGAGAGGACGAGCCTTCCTCAGGAAACCTTGGGCTTTCGGTGAAAGAGATTCTCACTCTTTTTTCGCTACTCATACCGGCATTCTCACTTCTAAGCGCTCCACCAGTCCTTACGGTCTGACTTCGCAGCCCTTAGAACGCTCTCCTACCACTGATCCGTTCGGATCAATCCGCAGCTTCGGTGGTGTGTTTAGCCCCGGTATATTTTCGGCGCAGAGTCACTCGACCAGTGAGCTATTACGCACTCTTTCAATGATGGCTGCTTCTAAGCCAACATCCTGGTTGTCTAAGCAACTCCACATCCTTTTCCACTTAACACACACTTTGGGACCTTAGCTGGCGGTCTGGGCTGTTTCCCTTTCGACCATGAACCTTATCACCCATGGTCTGACTCCCAGAACAAAGTCGTTGGCATTCGGAGTTTGACTGAATTCGGTAACCCGGTAGGGGCCCCTCGTCCAATCAGTGCTCTACCTCCAAGACTTTCTATTCTGAGGCTAGCCCTAAAGCTATTTCGGAGAGAACCAGCTATCTCCGTGTTCGATTGGCATTTCACCCCTACCCACACCTCATCCCCGCAATTTTCAACTTGCGTGGGTTCGGGCCTCCAGTCAGTGTTACCTGACCTTCACCCTGGACATGGGTAGATCACACGGTTTCGGGTCTACGACCGCCTACTGCTTCGCCCTATTCAGACTCGCTTTCGCTGCGGCTCCGCTGCTTTAGCTTAACCTTGCAGACGGTCGTAACTCGCCGGTTCATTCTACAAAAGGCACGCCGTCACCCATCAATGGGCTCCGACTACTTGTAGGCACACGGTTTCAGGATCTTTTTCACTCCCCTTCCGGGGTGCTTTTCACCTTTCCCTCACGGTACTGGTTCACTATCGGTTACTAGGGAGTATTTAGCCTTGGGAGATGGTCCTCCCGGATTCCGACGGAATTCCTCGTGTTCCGCCGTACTCAGGATCCACTCCGGAGAAAAGAAGATGTCGACTACAGGGCTCTTACCTGCTCCGGCTGATCGTTCCAGATCGATTCATCTATCCTCTTTTTTTGTAACTCCAAAGGAGTGTCCTACAACCCCAGAAAGCAAGCTTTCTGGTTTGGGCTGATTCCGTTTCGCTCGCCGCTACTTGGGAAATCGCGTTTGCTTTCTCTTCCTCCGGGTAATGAGATGTTTCAGTTCCCCGGGTCTGCCTTCCCTTACCTATGTATTCAGTAAAGGATCCTGCTCCATTACGAGCAGGGGGTTTCCCCATTCGGAAATCTTCGGTGCATAGCCTACTTACGGCTTCCCAAAGCATATCGGTGTTAGTCCCGTCCTTCATCGGCTCCTAGTACCAAGGCATCCACCGTGCGCCCTTATTCACTTAACTATTATCGTCGTGAAAAGACGTTAAAAAATTGATGTTTGATGTCTTGTCATTCCGTGTCGTCCTCTATCAGAAGAAGATCGCCACGTTCTGATTAATCTTATCCAGTTTTCAAGGTTCATCCCGTTTATAGGGTTACTTATAAAACACAATAGTATCTTTGTGTTTTAAAGGTTTATATATGGTGGAGCCTAGCGGGATCGAACCGCTGACCTCCTGCGTGCAAAGCAGGCGCTCTCCCAGCTGAGCTAAGGCCCCGTTGAAGAATGGTGGGCCTGAGTGGACTCGAACCACCGACCTCACGCTTATCAGGCGTGCGCTCTAACCAGCTGAGCTACAGGCCCATTCATCAAGATCATATTCCTTTGATCTCTCAAAACTGAACAACCAACCATGTACGCCTTCCGTATGCGGCAGCTTCCCGGTGTTCTCGTAAGAGAAAGGGGTTGCCTTGCATAGTTCCTTAGAAAGGAGGTGATCCAGCCGCACCTTCCGATACGGCTACCTTGTTACGACTTCACCCCAATCATTGGCCCCACCTTCGGCGGCTGGCTCCAAAAAGGTTACCCCACCGACTTCGGGTGTTGCCAACTCTCGTGGTGTGACGGGCGGTGTGTACAAGGCCCGGGAACGTATTCACCGCGGCATGCTGATCCGCGATTACTAGCGATTCCGGCTTCATGCAGGCGAGTTGCAGCCTGCAATCCGAACTGAGAATGGTTTTATGGGATTTGCTACACCTCGCGGCTTCGCTGCCCTTTGTACCATCCATTGTAGCACGTGTGTAGCCCAGGTCATAAGGGGCATGATGATTTGACGTCATCCCCGCCTTCCTCCGGTTTGTCACCGGCAGTCACCTTAGAGTGCCCAACTTAATGCTGGCAACTAAGATTAGGGGTTGCGCTCGTTGCGGGACTTAACCCAACATCTCACGACACGAGCTGACGACAACCATGCACCACCTGTCACTTGGTCCCCGAAGGGAAGACCCTATCTCTAGGGCGGTCCAAGGATGTCAAGACCTGGTAAGGTTCTTCGCGTTGCTTCGAATTAAACCACATGCTCCACCGCTTGTGCGGGCCCCCGTCAATTCCTTTGAGTTTCAGCCTTGCGGCCGTACTCCCCAGGCGGAGTGCTTAATGCGTTAACTTCAGCACTAAGGGGTGGAAGCCCCCTAACACCTAGCACTCATCGTTTACGGCGTGGACTACCAGGGTATCTAATCCTGTTTGCTACCCACGCTTTCGCACCTCAGCGTCAGAGACAGACCAGAGAGTCGCCTTCGCCACTGGTGTTCCTCCACATATCTACGCATTTCACCGCTACACGTGGAATTCCACTCTCCTCTTCTGTCCTCAAGTTCCCCAGTTTCCAATGACCCTCCACGGTTGAGCCGTGGGCTTTCACATCAGACTTAAGGAACCGCCTGCGCGCGCTTTACGCCCAATAATTCCGGACAACGCTTGCCCCTACGTATTACCGCGGCTGCTGGCACGTAGTTAGCCGGGGCTTCCTCGTTAGGTACCGTCAAGGTACCGCCCTGTTCGAACGGTACTTGTTCTTCCCTAACAACAGAACTTTACGATCCGAAGACCTTCATCGTTCACGCGGCGTTGCTCCGTCAGACTTTCGTCCATTGCGGAAGATTCCCTACTGCTGCCTCCCGTAGGAGTCTGGGCCGTGTCTCAGTCCCAGTGTGGCCGATCACCCTCTCAGGTCGGCTACGCATCGTTGCCTTGGTGAGCCGTTACCTCACCAACTAGCTAATGCGCCGCGGGCCCATCTGTAAGTGATAGCGAGAAGCCATCTTTTACCTTCCCCTCATGCGAGAGAAAGGATTACCCGGCATTAGCCCCGGTTTCCCGGAGTTATTCCGATCTTACAGACAGGTTGCCCACGTGTTACTCACCCGTCCGCCGCTCATTCCACAAGCGTCACCCCCGAAGGGGATCTGCTTGCTTCCTGCGCTCGACTTGCATGTATTAGGCACGCCGCCAGCGTTCGTCCTGAGCCAGGATCAAACTCTCCATAAAAGTTGAGAATGACTTGCTCATTTGCACACCGAATGTGCTTGTTTGAATTCTCTCTATATAATAGATAGAATATGTTGACGTACTGGTTGGTTCGTTCAGTTTTCAAAGATCAAAATGTTTTGTTTGTCGTTTTAGCGACAAGAACTAATTTACCATGTCTGCGTTATAAAGTCAATAACTTTCTCAATAAAATTATTTCCTTTTGAAAGACAATATTGCGTGTGCTGTCTTTCCCGACAACGTTTAATAATATAGCATAGAATGAAAAGGTAGTGCAATAACTTTTGATAAATTTCTTGTTTTTTCTTTGAACTCCTTCCAAAAATGCTTAAGTAGAAAGGTAAACCATTTATAAAATTCGAAAGGAATTTCCGAGTTTTATCCTAGAAAAAAGCATCTTTAAGTGGCTAGCATCAGCTACAGTAGTGGAAATAACCCAGCATCCTTTAGATAATTACGAGGCCAAACCACTTCAACAGCTGTCTTTCCCTTCGTCTTTAAATAATTCAATGAATCAATGGACTATCCCTTTAAATCCCAACTATATCAGTTCTGCTTTTTCTTCTTCGGCATATATTGCAAGCATTCCTCCTGGCTTGCAAACCTCCTAAATAACTGGAACAAAACCTCATATCTGTTTCCCATAGCACTTTTTATCTCAGGATCAATCCGGTGGTCACCAAGATCGAAGATAATTTCTTCCATTTCCCTTTTTAATAAGTACTCCATCTCTTCCTGTTCCTGGTCGTTAATTATTACACCATACATTGCACAGTCTCCTCTCATACATGACTCCTTTTATTTTTACCCTGTTTTAAGGATTTATAGCATAGTTTGTCCAATTTTTTCATAGGTATGGAACATATAGAGGGAAAAGGAGCTGCTTTAACGTGAGTTTTTATACATGGCGAATGGAGAAAGTAAAGCGTTATGGAGTCGTCATATTCCTAGCATTATTTTGTGCCATATTAATGTGGATTGGTCAAATGGGCCAGCTACCTGTTTTTTCGAATGATGGGGAGCCAAAAGCTTTATCACAGGGAAGTGAGGAACAGCCGTATATCGCGTTGACGTTCAATATTAGCTGGGGAAATGAAAAGGTGAATGATATTTTGGACAAACTTGAGACTCATCAGACAAAAGCTACCTTCTTTCTAAGCGGCAGTTGGGCCGAGCGGCATCAGGATATTGTCGAGGCTATCCACGAAGATAAGCATGAAATAGCCATGACGGGATACGAATATGAAAGCTATACAGAGATGGAACCTGAAGAAATAAGAAGGGATATTCAAAAAGCGAAGGAAGTCTTTGAAAAACTTGGCTTTGAAGATATAAATTATATAAGACCCCCTCACGGCCATTTGAACGAAGAAATATTAGCAGCAATTGAACAAGAAGGACTTGAAACTGTTCAATGGAGTCTAAACCCTCGAGATTGGGAAAATCCAGGAACTAACACTATTATCGATCAAATTATGGGAACAGGATCAAAAGGGGATATTATTTTGCTTCATGCTTCTGATTCTGTCAAACAGACGGCTAAAGCACTCGAAGTGATCATCCCAGGGCTTAAACAAAAAGGTCTTGAATTTGTTACCATTACAGAATTAGTCAGTGGCGGGAAAGCTAAGATCACTCAGGAATAATAAAAGCGGCCCAAACTCTGGGCCGCTTTTTTTCTATGCTGATTTATTACTGGATGTTATTCGATGTAACAGCAGGAGCTGGTAAGCATTGCAAGCGATTAACGGAATGATCATCAGCCATACGTAGTCGCTCCCACCTGCACGTAGAGCTGGGACCCATTCAACTGTTGTGACAACGACCATAAAAAACAAGGCAGGGACAAATGCCTTTGAATTGGTTTCTTTCGATTTCACTCTAGCCACTGCAAGCGAAATGGCGAGCAAACCTATGGCGGTCCATAGGAAAGGCCAAACTGCCGCTCCTTCCGCTGCACGATAGCGGAAATAGACAAGGTCAAAAAGCGTAAAGGCAACCAAAAATAATTGAATGGATGGCCACATTCTGCGGAAAACACCCAGGCCAAACTGATTAACCGTTAAGTAAGCGAAAAAACCCATTTGGCTGATGACACTGAATATTAGCCCAAAACCAAGGAAAAATAACAATACTCCAACGAGTTCAAATAACTGAAATGGCTGTAAAACTCTGGTGTATGATTCTGATTTAAGTATAAAACTGGTCAGCAATGTTAAAACGCCGCCGATTAACAGCGTTGTCAAAAACATTCTCACCCATTTTCGACTAGTCACGTTGTTTCCCCCTAAATTGCATTAAATTACCCTCTCGTATTTTATCATGAAGCTTATGATTTTTCTTCAAGCTCGCATATTTTTTTAGCTGAATGCAAATAATAAAGCAAGGAGAATAAAGGAAAGGGGACATAAGTTATGTCCATATTACGCTTTATATGTCCCGTTATACTCGTTGTTTTCTTAGCCGCTTGTGGAGGCAGTCCTCAAGCCAGCGGGGAAGCGGATTACGAAACCACTAAAAAAATGATGGTTGATATATTAAAAACAGATGACGGTAAGAAGGCGATGACTGAAGTTCTTAAAGATGAAAAAATGCAGCAGTCAATGGCATTGGACTCCGAAGTCGTCAAGCAAGCCGTAAGTGAAACCCTTCTTTCGGAAAAAGGTAAAGAATTTTGGGGTCAACTTTTTACAGACCCGAAATTTGTTCAAGAATTCAGCAAAGTAATTGAAGAGGAACAAAAGAAATTAATGAAAGGCTTAATGAAGGACCCTGAATATCAGAAGTCACTCATTGAACTTTATCAAAACCCCGAAATGATGGAACAAATGCTCGAAGTAATGAAAGGCCAAAAATTCCGAGCCCATTTAGAAAAAACGATTCAGGAAACTTTGAACAGTCCGGTTTTCCAGGCGAAAATGACTGAAACGCTACTTCAAGCCGCAGAGCAAATGAAGAGCGGTGAAAAACCCGGTCAAGGTGGACAAGGGAAGTCAGGTGGCGGTTCAGGTTCAGGCGAATAGGCAGAAAAAAGCACGCCGCCTTTTAAAAAAGGCGGCGTGCTTTTATTTAGTACTTATCAATAACCTTTGCAGCCATGTTCCGATACACGACACCAATTGGATGATCGGTTTGGTAGACAGATGGTGCAAATACTTCTTCTTCCTCAAATGGTTGCTGCAAAGGAATGTGACCTAAAATATCTGTTTTCAGCTCATCGGCAAGCTTAGCTCCGCCGCCGCGGCCAAAGACAAACTCCTTATTACCTGTCTCTTTACTCTCAAAGTAAGCCATATTCTCTACAACGCCCAAGATTTCATGCTCTGTTTTTATAGCCATTTGGCCCGCTCGAGCCGCTACGAATGCCGCTGTAGGGTGTGGTGTTGTAACGATGATTTCCTTTGAAGAAGGTAGCATAGCATGGACATCTAGAGCCATATCACCAGTTCCAGGTGGCAAGTCAAGAAGAAGGTAGTCTAGATCCCCCCACTCCACTTCTTTGAAAAAGCTTGTCAGCATTTTGCCAAGCATAGGCCCACGCCAAATAATAGGGGAGTTATCCTCCACAAAGAAACCCATAGATACGATTTTCACACCAAAACGCTCAACGGGAATGATTTTTTCACCACGAACGACAGGGCGCTCTTCGACTCCCATCATATCTGGAACACTGAACCCGTAAATATCTGCGTCAATAATTCCGACCTTTTTGCCAAGACGTGAAAGGGCAATAGCAAGATTAACAGTCACCGTTGATTTCCCTACGCCGCCTTTTCCGCTGGCAATGGAAATAAACTTCGTACCTGTCTTGCCATCAAGCAACGAAGCTTCCTGACCCTCTTCAGCAGCTGGCTGAAACTTTTCAATTACATCATCTGACAGCTGATCAAAACGGAGCCCTACAGTTGCCGCTCCCCCGTTTTTAAGGGCGTTGACAATTGTTTGCTGCAGCTCCATTTGCTCTGCTGTATTGGTTTTAGCAATTAAAACCTTAACACTTACGTGGTTTTTCTCTTCTTTAATCTTTATCTCTTCGACTCCACCGGTTTCTTCCAACGTTTTATGTAAAAACGGATCTTCGATTGGATGGAGGATATTCAGTACCTCTTCCTGTGTAAGCACATGCGTCACCTTCCTTAGAAATGTTTCGACAGTGCAAGTATAACATATCTGAAACGCTTTCTAAGTGATTTGCTTACTCCTCAGGATCATTAGGGTATTCAAGCTCTGTAACGTAACGTAGAATGCCCCTATACACAGATGCTGCCATCTTTCTTTGATACTCTTCACTTTCGAGTAACGTTCGTTCTTCTGGATTGGATAAAAACCCCGCTTCAACCAAGGCACCAGGTGCTTTCGTATGCTTGAGCAGATAGATATTAGTCAGTCCCATGGCTTTCCGAGCTGTATTATCGAGGTTTGTTTCTATTTCCGATTGAATAAATTTAGCCAGACTTTCACTTTTGTCACTTTTCGGATTGTAAAAGGTTTGCGCCCCGCTCCACTTTTCTGAAGGGATGGCATTTAAATGCAAACTCAAGAAAAAATCCGCTTCTTTATCTTTGATAAAATCAACGCGTTTTCTAATATCCTCTGCCTTACGACGCGACAAACTACCTGCATCATCAGAAGAAAGGTCATTATCATCCTCTCTTGTTAAGTAAACAATGGCCCCTGCTTCTTGAAGATAATCTCGTAAGTACTGAGAAAGTTTGAGCGTGATATCCTTCTCTTCTGTTCCATTCTTCCCTACCGCCCCACCATCCGGAGCTCCATGGCCAGGATCAAGTATAATTACCTTTCCAGAAAGTGGCGAAGACCAGGTTTGCCACGCGTCTTTAACCTCCTGTGCAGGATAGGAAATTAAGCAAACAACCCCGACTACCGCTAGTAACCATCCTATCGTCTTCATGCGCCGTATCATAACTCTTTCACTCCCTTACATCTCCTACCTAACTATATGGGACAAGATATGTATATATGTATAGAAAGATAGGTCATCGTCATTCACTTATCCTATAATTAGTAGTAGAGTAACTATTTACCTAATCCCTTTTTCGTGTATTTTTTAATTTTTCAAAAATTAATGATACATATGTGGTATAGACATCTATATTGTCGGTACTTTATGATGAGAATAAGCGACTGAAAACCCTTTCAACTCGCTTAACATCAAAATAGAAAGGAGGCACATATGAAAACAAGAACGTCTCAGTTAACCATTTTGACTATGCTGTCTGCCACACTGCTGTTTACGACAAATACGGAAAGGAGCTTGGAAGCAAGCGAAAAGGACAAGCCTACGATTGAAAAGCACGAAAAGAAACAAGTCCAAGAACGGGCTCATCCCGTGTTTTCTTGGGGAATTCCGGTCCATCTTCACCCGTCTTACACCCGGGTTCAATTAAAGGGCTGGCATGATGAGAACACCTTTGAAAGAAATTGATTCGGTTATGGAATCGATGATCAACAAAGAAGTAATGCCTGGTGCTGTCACATTTGTGGCCCGTCGCGGTCAGATCGTTCAGCATGAAGCATATGGACACGCCGTTCTCTATGAAAATGACCAAGGGGAGAATGTGGATCATCCGATTGCCATGCAGCCTGACACCATTTTTGATATTGCCTCTCTAAGTAAAATATTCACGACAACTGCAGCCATGAAGCTTTATGAGCAAGGTCTATTTGAGCTGGACGACCAAGTAGCTGATTACATTCCCGAGTTTGCTCAAAACGGAAAGGGACATGTAACGATCAGACAGCTGATGACTCATACTTCAGGGTTCAAAGCATGGGTTCCCCTTTATACCATTGGAGATAGTAAGGAAGAACGCCTGCAGTATGTTTATGCCTATCCATTAAATAACCCACCAGGATCTACATACACCTACAGTGATCTAAATATGATTACGTTAGCCTCTATTATTGAACGTATTTCAGGCCAGAGCCTTGATGCTTTCGTTAAGGAAAACCTCACGGAACCTCTCAACATGACGAATACCATGTACAACCCTCCCAAAGGATTAAAACAACAAATCGCAGCAACTGAATATCAACCGTGGACCGACCGCGGTCTTGTTTGGGGAGAAGTCCATGACGAGAACGCCTGGTCGCTCGGAGGTGTCGCTGGACATGCTGGCGTATTCTCTACAGCCCATGACCTTGCGAAGCTTGGCCATATGTTTTTAAACGATGGACGTTATGGCGACAAGCAAATTCTCAAAGCCGAGACAGTTGAATTGTTAATGAAAAATCAAATTCCTGAATTCCCTGGTAATGAGCATGGCTTAGGCTGGGAGCTTGCCCAGGGATGGTATATGGATGCCTTATCAGAAGCCTCCTCTATCGGACATACCGGCTATACAGGGACTTCGATCGTCATCAATCCGAACAACGAGACCGTAGCGGTTTTATTAACGAATCGGGTCCATCCTACTCGTGATACAGTTTCAACCAACCCTGCACGTCGGCAATTCGCTCGAAAAGTAGCTGATGCCATCCCTGTCAACATGCCAACGAAAGAAGAAGCTTGGTTCTCTGGATACGGCGATCAGTTGAATCGAACGTTAACGGCAAAGGTTTCCGTTGAGGAAGAAGCTACCTTATCCTTTGATTCATGGTACCGCATCGAACAAGGTTATGATTTTGGTATTATTGAAGTTTCCAATGACGGGGAGAACTGGTCCCAAATCAATGAACCATTCACAGGCTCAAGTATTTCCTGGAAGTCACAGCAAATGTCCATTCCTGCTGGTACAAATTATGTCCGCTTCCGCTATAAAACAGACGGAAGTACAAATGGAAGAGGTTGGTATGTTACGAATTTGAGGTTTACGAGAGAGAATAGTGAACCGTTACAAGTAAATAGTACTAGTAGTCAATGGAAACAAAGAAATTATTAAATCGAAAAGGAGTGGAACGATTTGAGGAAGCGAATACGTAACCCATTTACGATGCTCATTATTATATTCGCCTTACTGGTCCCACTTATGCCAAGTACGGCAGCTGCAGACAATCATGCAGGTGTAAAAGATGTTATTTTACTTGAAAATGTCCCAGAGGTTGAGAGTTCTATCGTGGATAACGAAGTCCACCTTACCGCCTTACACATTTATGAAGACGGTCATTTTGAAATTGCAGACGACGAAAAGCTGACGTGGTCCACTACGAATAAAAACGTTGCCGTAGTCGATGGTGGTGACGTGACTTTATCCGGTCATAACGGACGAACGTTTATTACCGTTTCGGACGGAACTTACAGAGACCGGATTGCTATTGATCACAAACCAGCTAAGAAGCCTGACAAGAAAAAGCCTTCTTTTGAAGGAAAAGTCGTTAAACAACAGGGCGATCGCTATGAAATCATTGAGCAAGCAATTGAAGGTATGACGATTAATGAAAAAATAGGTCAGATGCTCATGCCTGATTTTAGAAACTGGGAAGGAGAAAACGTGACGGAAATGCTGCCAGAGATTGAGCAGATCGTAAAAGATTATCATCTCGGCGGTGTGATCCTTTTCCGTGAAAATGTTGTGACAACAGAACAAACAGCCAAGCTTGTTGCCGATTATCAAGCAGCTGCTGAAAAATACGGATTACTAATGACAATTGATCAGGAAGGTGGTATAGTTACTCGTTTGCAGTCAGGCACAGATATGCCTGGTAACATGGCCCTCGGGGCAACGAGATCAAGCGAGATATCCTATAATGTCGGTGAAGCAATCGGCGAAGAATTAAATGCATTAGGGATTAATATGAACCTTGCACCTGTATTAGACGTCAACAATAATCCTGATAACCCTGTCATCGGTGTTCGCTCTTTTGGCGAATCGCCTGAACTAGTAGCCGAACTAGGTGTCGCTTATACTGAAGGACTTCAAAGCACAGGAGTAGCCGCAACAGCGAAGCACTTCCCTGGCCATGGTGACACGGCAGTTGACTCCCACCTCGGTTTACCAGAAGTGCCTTATGATAAAGAACGCTTAATGGAAGTGGAACTGTATCCATTCCAACAAGCGATGGACGCTGGCATTGACGCTATTATGACAGCCCATGTTACCTTTCCAAAAATTGATGACACGAAAGTAATCTCTAAAAAGGACGGATCAAAAATCTCTTTACCAGCCACACTCTCTCCCAAAGTGCTGACTGGATTAATGAGAGAAGAAATGGGTTATGAAGGCGTAATCATTACCGATGCCTTAAATATGAATGCCATCACAGAGCATTTTGGCTCCGTCGACGCTGTGATTAGAGCCGTTAAAGCAGGAACGGATATTATCCTCATGCCTGTAGGCCTTGAAAAAGTTGTTGATGGTTTACTTGAGGCTGTGGAGACAGGAGAAATCAGCGTTGATCGAATTGAACAATCTGTTGAGAGGATTTTAACACTTAAATTGAACCGCGGTGTGATTAAATCCGAAGCTACTCCTGATATGAATGAAGTTTTAGCAAATGCCAAGGAGGTCGTTGGCTCAGATGCCCATAAACAAGTTGAACAAAAAGCTGCTGAAAAATCAATCACTCTTGTGAAAAATGACGATGTCCTGCCACTTGGCCCAGCAGTCGATGAAAAAATAGTTGTCGTTGGTCATTCGTATAGTAACAGTTTATATCAAGCCGTTCGTAATCATCATGAAAACACCGGGTTGATTCAAGCATCCGGTCCACTAAGCGAAGAGCAGCTGAGTCAGTTGGAAAGTGCTGAAGCGATTGTAGCCGGAACCTATACGTATAATGTCAGCGGCCGCTCAGAGAACAGCTCACAAATGCAATTAGTAAATCAACTTATTGAGGATCTTGACACACCAGTCATTGGCGTGGGAATCCGTAATCCATACGATATTATGGCCTATCCAGAGATCGATGGATACTTGGCTCAATATGGATTCAGACAAGCAAGCTTTGAAGCAACAGCTGCTACACTATTTGGCGAGAATAACCCGACTGGATTACTGCCTGTTACCATTCCTGGGGGAGATGGGAACGCCCTCTATCAATTCGGTCACGGTCTATCGTATTAATTTTTAAAAACATCGGGGCTGGATGACCTCATACTCGATGTTTACAAAATGAAATGGGGAGAGTGAGTAACTGTGAAAAAGAAGCCTTTCATCTTCATGCTAATGTTCATTTTGATCCTTTCTACCTTTTCTGCCGTTTTTGCAGATAAGGGTGGTAATAATGGGAAACAAAAAGGGAAATATAAGAACTTCAAGCTCGGTGTAGAAGTTTTACTTGAAGAAGAGAAAGAATTGATTGAAGGCAAACGCGTCGGATTGATTACCAATCCAACCGGCGTCGATCAAGAGTTAAACAGTATAGTAGATCTTCTGCATAATGACCCAGATGTTAATTTAACAGCTTTATACGGACCAGAGCATGGGGTACGCGGCAGTGCACAAGCTGGTGAATACGTTGAATACTATATCGATGAAAACACAGGTGTCCCCGTTTATAGCTTGTATGGTGAAACGAGAAAACCAACTCCTGAGATGCTAGAGAATATCGATGTTCTATTATTTGATATTCAAGATGTCGGCACTAGATTTTACACATACATTTATACCATGGCTTATGCTATGGAAGCGGCGCAGGAAAATGATATTCCATTTATCGTGCTTGATCGTCCGAATCCACTGGGCGGTGAGAAAGTAGAAGGTCCTGTGCTCGATCCAAAATACAAGTCATTTATAGGGAATTACCCTATCCCACTCCGTCACGGTATGACTGTCGGGGAGCTTGCTAAACTATTTAACAAGGAATTTGACATTGGGGCGGATTTAACGGTCGTGGAGATGAATAAGTGGAAACGAAGCATGTACTTTGACGAAACACCATTACAGTTCGTTGCCCCGTCACCAAATATGCCAACCTTTGATACGGCCTTAGTTTATCCAGGTGCTGCCTTAATTGAAGGGACAAATGTTTCAGAAGGGCGTGGAACAACGAAACCATTTGAACTGATTGGTGCACCGTTTATTAACAGCACAGAGCTTGCAGCCACTTTAAACGAAAAAGGTCTACCAGGTGTTACGTTTAGAGCTGCGTCGTTCACACCGCAATTCTCTAAACATCGCGGCACGTTAAGTCATGGCATTGAAATTCACGTGACAGATAAAGATGCATATGACCCAATCGTAACTGGACTGCACATTGTGAAATCCATTCATGACCTGTATCCAAATGATTTCGAATTCCGCGCAGAAAATAGCGAGGGGATCTCCTTTTTCGATAACTTAATTGGAAATGGCTGGGTCCGTGAAGCGATTGAAAATGGTCAGTCTGTTGAGAAGATACAAGAGAGATGGCAAGAAGGTTTGGGTGAGTTCAAAGAAGTACGCGAAGAATATTTACTCTACAAATAGTAATCGAGAGGACAACCAGCATCGCCTGGTTGCCCTTTTTTTATGTAATAAAACCCCACCTCAGGTCATCCATAATTTGGATGACCTGAGGTGGAAGTAAATGGAACAAAAAAGCCTTTTTCCCAAATAGGGAAAAGGCTTTTGTAGTTGAGATATTATTAACGCTTAGAGAACTGTGGAGCACGACGTGCACCTTTAAGACCGTATTTCTTACGCTCTTTCATACGTGCATCACGAGTTAATAGTCCCGCACGCTTAAGTGGTGTACGGTATTCTGGGTCTGCTTGAAGCAGCGCACGAGCGATTCCGTGACGGATTGCACCAGCTTGACCAGTGAAACCTCCACCATCAACATTTACATAAACATCATAGTTACCTTCAGTCTCTGTAACAGCTAGAGGCTGCTTCAGAATCATACGAAGTGTTTCATATGGGAAAAAGTCTTCAGCATCACGTTTGTTTACTACTACACGACCAGTTCCTGGAACAAGGCGAACACGAGCTGTCGACTTTTTACGACGTCCAGTACCGGAGTATTGTACTTGTGCCACTATCGATTACCTCCTTTAATTATCCACGAAGTTCGTAAACTTCTGGTTGTTGTGCTTCATGCTTGTGCTCAGATCCAGCGTAGACATGAAGTTTTTTACCCATTTTGCGTCCTAGGCTTCCTTTAGGTAGCATACCTTTAACTGCAAGCTCTAGCATTTGCTCAGGATATTTTGTACGCATTTCGTTAGCTGTACGAGATTTCAAACCACTTGGGTGGTTAGAGTGACGGTAATAAATCTTATCATTGATTTTGTTACCAGTTAGTTGGATTTCTCCTGCATTGATGATGATGACATGGTCACCAGTGTCAACGTGTGGTGTATACGTTGGTTTATTTTTACCGCGAAGGATCGCAGCAACTTCGCTTGCCAAACGGCCAAGTGTCTGCCCTGCAGCATCCACAACGAACCATTTGCGTTCCACGTTGTTTTCATTTGCCATGAAAGTTGTGCGCATATCGGTTTCCCTCCTGAATTCGTAATTTCACAAAGCTCAATTTTTAAATTTATCTCAAATACGATTAGTTTCCGGGGCTAACCGTGGTATAGAAATAAAATGCCATAGCATATCATATAACACTCTACATCCCTATGTCAAGTCTTCGCACACCAGGAATCGTTGTTTTTTTAAAGAAATGCGGAGGCACCTTGTTCATACTCGCCAAGATATTAGCTATTAAGTCCAGCCAAATGGTTTTTGCATATATTTTTCAGTAATTGCGTAAAATTTCCGTTATTTGCGTATTTCACGGGATTATTGCACGAAAATCACCATTAATTGCATATATGAGCGATTTAAGATGCCTAAGTTCAATACTCTACCTTCCATAAAAACAGTCCATGAGGAGGCGCTGTCCTCCCAGCTGCTTTCCGATCCCTAGCCGCGATCATCTTCTCCAGTTCGTCAGGCGTGCGATCACCAAACCCTACCTCAAGAATCGTTCCTACTAGAATTCGAACCATATTATATAAAAAGCCGCTTCCTTTGAAAATAAATACGAGCTCGGATCCATGCCGCTCAATTACCGACTTAGTAATGGTGCGAACTTTGCTTCCTTTGAGATCTGTACGCGGAGAACAAAAGGAAGTGAAGTTATGCTCTCCTTCGACAAGCTTACAAGCCTCACGCATTGCCGTAACATCTAGTGGCTTTCTAATATGATAAGTATAAAGCCTGCGGAATAGATTCGGCTCCTGATCATTCCACACATAGTAGCGGTATTCCTTAGCTGTCGTATCATACCGTGCATGGAAGTCGTCCGTCACAGGTTCTACCTCCGCTACACGTATGTCTGCCGGAAGCATCGGACCTAGCGCCCTTTTCCAGTTCGATTCTGGAATGTTCAAACTTGTATCAAAATGAATAACTTGGCCGATCGCATGTACACCAGCATCCGTACGACCAGATGCAGTAATCTTCACTCTTTCGCCTTTGTGCATCTTGGTTAGGGCCTTTTCGATTTTCTCTTGAATCGTTATACCGTTTGTCTGGACTTGGTAACCTGCATACGCTGTCCCATCATATTCTACTCTACACTTCAATCGCTGCATTTTGATCTCCTCCACACTAGTTCCTTGTTAAAAATAGACCAACAATAATGAGAGCGAATAGAACATAGATATAATAGTCGACGCGGCCGATTTGGAGCTCTCTCAGCTTTGTCCGGCCTTCGCCTCCTTTATAACCCCTTGCCTCCATCGCCATAGCGAGCTCCTCAGCACGTTTAAAGGCGCTAACGAACAATGGTACTAAAAGTGGAATAATAGCCCTGATACGGTCTTTAAATGCCCCTGTGCGGAAATCCACGCCACGGGAGGCTTGGGCTTTAGAAATTTTCTCGGTTTCCTGCATGAGTGTCGGGATAAATCGCAACGAAATCGACATCATCAAAGCCAGCTCGTGTACAGGGAAACGTACCTTTTTTAATGGCCCTAGCAGTTGTTCAATAGCATCTGTAATTTCAATCGGGGTCGTCGTCAAAGTAAGTAACGAGGTGACCATAATTAGAAGAAAAAACCGCAACGAAATCGAGGCCCCTTGTACAATGGCACCTTCATAAAGCTCCCATCCGAATATCGTTGTAAGTACGTCCCCTTCCTTCGTCACAAAGATATGGAGCAGGAAAGTAAACGCAATTAAGAACCATACCGGCTTCAACCCTTTTAAAATGTAGCGAATAGGAATACGAGTAGCAATGGCACTTCCAATCGCAAATAAAGTTAATAGTCCATAGCTCAGAACAGAATTAGCAAAAAATACGATCACAACGAAAAAGAATATGATGGCAATTTTCGAACGAGGATCCAGTCGGTGTACAATGGAATCCCCCGGAATGTACTGGCCAATAATCAATGAACTACTCATGATCGCGGCCCCCTCTCACTATGTGAGCCAATTCCTTTGCTAACTCTGTTATTGATTGTCCCTTGTACGGTATCCTTTGATTGAATTTCATCTCTACTTGACTTAAAAAATGAATCACTTCCGGAACATCAAGCTGGACCTTATTCAGTGCTTCCTTTTCTTGAAAAATCTCGAGGGGCGGCCCGTGCATAAATACTTCCCCTTTATTCAAAATGATCACGTGATCTGCATACGCCAAAGCATCCTCCATACTATGGGTAACAAGCACCGTTGTTAGCCCTTTCTCCTTATGAAGTCTTGCAAACATGTCCATGATTTCCCTTTGCCCTCTAGGGTCGAGCCCCGCTGTAGGTTCATCCAGCACGAGCACTTCTGGGTTCATTGCGAGCACACCAGATATGGCCACGCGGCGCATTTGTCCACCACTCAAGTCAAACGGAGACCGTTCCAATATTTCCTCAGAGAGGTGAACAGATGAAATGGCTTCATTCGTACGACGTTTAATCTCCTCTTGCTCTACACCAAAGTTCATCGGCCCAAAGGCGATGTCCTTCTCTACTGTTTCTTCAAACAGTTGATGCTCGGGATATTGAAAAACAACACCCACTTTTTCTCGCAATTCTCTGAGTCGCTTATTTTTCTCTTCTGCCTTAAGGTGATAATCCCCAATCGTTACTTCCCCTTCTGTCGGCTGAATGAGCCCATTTAGGTGCTGAATCAATGTTGATTTCCCCGAACCCGTATGGCCGATTACCGCAACAAAAGCGCCAGAATCGATGTTAAAGGACAGCTTGTTTAGTGCCCGATGCTCAAATGGACTATTTGGCTGATAGACATAGCTTACTTCATTGAATTTAATGTCCATAGTTCCTCCAACAGCTCCTTGTGATTGAGTGGCTCACGTGTAAGTTCAATACCAACAGATTTCAGCTCATCCGCTAGTTTGGTTATAAAAGGAGTATCTAAGCCAATTTCAGTTAACTGTTCTTTTTTTGCAAAAATAGTACGCGGGGAGCCTCTAACCAAATTTCACCCTGGTTCATAACAATGACACGTTCAGCCTGAATCACTTCATGCAAGTCATGAGTGATGGTGATTAAAGAAAGGTTTCTCTGTTGTTGAACATCAAGAATGGTATTCAAAATTTCCTTCCTGCCTTTAGGATCCAACATCGCCGTTGCTTCATCTAAAATAATGTACTTTGGTGAAACGGCAAGAACGCTCGCTATCGCTACACGTTGCTTTTGCCCTCCAGACAAACGATGTGGCTCTTGACGTTGAAAATCGTTCATCCCAACGGCCGTAAGACTCTCTTTGATTCGCTCAAGCATCAGCCCTCTAGGCATACCATGGTTCTCCATGCCGAAGGCCACATCATCACGAACCGTTGTTCCGACGAACTGGTTATCAGGGTTTTGAAAAACCATCCCAACGTTCTTTCTTACATCCCATACGGTATCTGCTTTGACAGTTTGTCCATCAACAATAATTTCTCCCTCTTGGGGAAAAAGCAGCCCATTCATCAACTTAGCAATCGTTGATTTCCCTGAACCATTATGCCCTATAATCGCCACCCATTCGTTTTCTGCGATAGTAAAGCTGACGTTTTTCAACACCCAAGGCATATCTTCTTGGTAGCGAAAAGAAACATTTCTAAACTCGATCTGACTCAGACTCACAAGGTTTCCCCCTCTGCTCGACAATTCTATTTCCCGGGAAATACATTTCAACATTTCCCGATTGAAATCGACAAACGATACATACTACTGGTATAAAAAGAAAGCTGGGCAAAACGCAGTGCCACGAGGGTGGAAGCCCAACTTAGATTGACGCACCTTGACCAACAGCGTACACCCAAACGCCTAACAGGGTCATAGAGGTGATTAATTTAACCTGAAGCTTGGACTCTACCCGGATAATTACCAAGCTGGCCTCAGATTTAAATAATTTCTTATTTCTTCAAGCATAAAAAAAGGGCTGGAGTTAACCTCTCAGTGAGAGTCCACCCTGCCCTTTTGTATCCATCACAAATGGTTGAAATTAAACTAGTTCAATGATTGCCATCTTAGCACCGTCACCTTTACGCTCGCCTAACTTAAGTACGCGAGTGTAACCACCCTGGCGTTCCTCATAGCGTGGTGCGATATCAGAGAACAGCTTTTGCAGGGCTGTTTGGTCTCCTTCTTCATTCGCATCTGCACTGTAAAGGAATGATTCAGCCTGACGACGGGCATGAAGATCTCCTCGTTTGCCTAGTGTAATCATTTTCTCAACAACGGAACGAAGCTCTTTCGCTTTAGCTTCTGTTGTTTCGATACGTTCATGAACGATCAAGTCTGTCGCTAAGTTACGAAGAAGCGCCATACGTTGATCAGTAGTACGTCCTAACTTTCTAGCCATGGATTATCCCTCCCTTATCGGAATCTCTTAGATGTGATCGATCAATTAGTCTTCTTTTCTCAAACCTAGTCCGAGTTCTTCCAGCTTATGCTTCACTTCTTCAAGAGATTTACGACCAAGGTTACGGACCTTCATCATGTCATCTTCAGACTTATTCGCAAGCTCTTGAACAGTGTTAATACCTGCGCGTTTTAAGCAGTTATATGAACGAACGGAGAGATCGAGTTCTTCAATCGTCATCTCTAGAACTTTTTCTTTTTGGTCCTCTTCTTTTTCAACCATGATTTCAGCTTTTTGCGCTTCATCAGTAAGGCCTACAAAGATATTAAGGTGTTCCATATAGATCTTAGCTCCAAGAGAGATCGCCTCTTCAGGGCGAATGCTGCCATCAGTCCATACATCTAACGTCAGTTTATCAAAGTTTGAAGTTTGACCAATACGTGTGTTCTCGACTTGATATGTGACACGAGAAACTGGTGTAAAGATTGAGTCAACTGGAATCACACCAATTGGTAAGTCTTCGTGATTGTTCCCTTCAGCTGGACGGTATCCCCGACCACGTTCAGCCGTAATCCGCATACGTAGAGTTGTTTTGCTATCCAACGTTGCAATATGAAGATCCGGATTCAGAACTTCTACATCACTATCATGCGTAATGTCTGCAGCTGTTACTTTCCCTTCACTTTGCACATCAATTTCTAAAGTCTTCTCTTCATCAGAGTAAATCTTCAAAGCTAGTTTCTTTAGATTCAAAACAACTGTGGTTACATCCTCAACAACACCTTCGATGGTTGAGAATTCATGAAGCACCCCATCAATTTGAACTGATGTTACGGCAGCGCCAGGAAGTGAGGATAATAGGATACGACGCAAGGAGTTACCTAGTGTTGTACCATATCCACGTTCAAGCGGTTCGACGACAAATTTACCAAATGTGGAATCATCGCTGATCTCAACCGGTTCGATTTTTGGCTTTTCAATTTCGATCATATAAACAAAACCCTCCTTCAAAACGTCGAAACCCCGGTTAGACGTGGTCTAACCGAAATTCCTCAGGTAGGCAGTCCCAAATAACAAGACAACTACATATTTACTGTCTAATGCGGTGCTATTTAAAAGCTATCATAACCCATTATAGACAGGGTGACAAATTCTATTCAGAATTATTATACGCGACGACGTTTTGGCGGACGGCAACCGTTGTGTGGTACTGGAGTCACGTCACGAATTGCAGTGATCTCAAGACCAACGGCTTGTAGTGAACGAATCGCTGCTTCACGACCAGCTCCTGGACCTTTAACAGTAACTTCCAATGATTTCATACCATTATCCATTGCATCTTTTGCTGCAGCCTCTGAAGCCATCTGGGCTGCGAATGGAGTCGATTTACGAGAACCTTTGAAGCCTAGCACACCAGCACTGCTCCAAGCGATTACGTTACCTTGAACGTCGGTGATCGATACGATCGTATTGTTAAAAGTAGAACGGATGTGTGCCACACCAGTCTCTATATTCTTTTTCACGCGACGCTTACGACTACGAGTGTTTCCTTTACGTGCCATGTAGTTTAACCTCCTTCTTTTCTAAATTATTTACGTTTGTTAGCCACGGTACGACGTGGTCCTTTACGTGTACGGGAGTTGTTTTTTGTCTTTTGTCCACGAGCTGGAAGCCCACGGCGGTGACGGATTCCACGGTAGGAACCAATCTCAATTAGACGTTTGATATTAAGGGAGTTTTCACGACGAAGATCCCCTTCAACATTGTGGTTGTCAATAGCTGTACGAATCTTACCTAGTTCGTCTTCAGTTAAGTCACGAACTCGAGTATCTTCGGAAACGCCTGCTTCGGCTAAAACTTCAACAGCTAGTGGCTTACCAATACCATAGATATAAGTTAGGGATACGACTACGCGCTTATCACGAGGAATATCTACACCTGCTATACGTGCCATTGGATACGTGCACCTCCTTCTTTAATTAACCTTGTTTTTGTTTGTGTTTAGGGTTTTCACAGATTACCATTACTTTACCTTTACGACGGATAACCTTGCATTTCTCGCAAATTGGCTTTACAGAAGGCCTTACCTTCATCATCCATACCTCCTTTTATAACGGAGCTTTCGTTCTATTATTTATAACGGTACGTAATACGTCCTCTTGTCAGATCATAAGGGGAAAGTTCCACCGTTACTTTATCTCCAGGCAGGATTCGAATGAAGTGCATTCGAATTTTACCTGAAACATGAGCTAAAACGGTATGTTCGTTTTCAAGCTCTACCTTAAATTGGGCGTTGGGAAGAGTTTCAACGACTGTTCCTTCCACTTCAATTACATCGTCTTTCGCCATCGAGTTGATCTCCCTTCTTCAAATCAGTCACTTCTTCATTGACATATTTTGATACGGCAAATCGAAGCTTGCCATTCGTGACGCGACCAGTTTCCAGAAGGCTGTTTTGGACTTCCGGAGAGATGAAATCCATAAGCTCTACATGCTGCAGATTCTTTTTCTTTGGTCGATCATACTTACGCTTCTCTCCATCGGCAAGCAGCAAAAAGCGGCCATCCAGTATATCTATTACAACCGCATACTGTCCTGCCTCACGTCCTTGCACAATGCGAACAACTTGACCTATTCGTGGACTCGACTCAGATTCATTCAAACACGATCACCTTCACTTAGGATTTAGTTAAGACTTCGTAACCTTCTTCCGTAATCGCAATGGTGTGTTCGAAATGAGCACACATTTTACCATCTCGTGTCACTACCGTCCAACGATCCGCAAGAGTCTTTACGTATCGAGTCCCTGCATTGACCATTGGTTCTACAGCCAAAACCATTCCTGGTTTCAAGCGTGGACCTTTATTAGGTGGACCGTAATGAGGAATTTGTGGATCCTCATGAAGATCTTGCCCAACACCATGGCCCACATATTCGCGTACAATCGAAAAACCTTCTGTTTCGACATAACTTTGAATGGCATGGGATATATTAGAAAGGCGCTCACCAGGCTTTGCTTCATCAAGTCCCTTTAACAACGAGGTTTCGGTTACTCTCAGCAAACGCTCTGTATTTTCATCAACAGTGCCGACTGGATAAGTCCATGCCGAATCACCATGATAGCCTTTATATTTTGCACCAATATCAATACTAATGATATCGCCCTCGTTTAAAATCCGGTCACCCGGGATTCCGTGGACGAGCTCTTCATTGACCGATGCGCAAATACTACCACGGAATCCATTATAACCTTTAAAAGAAGGGATTGCATCCATGCTGCGTATGAATCGATCAGCAATTCGATCTAATTCACCGGTTGTTACACCAGGCTGGATGCTTTTCCTCATTTCTCGGTGCGTTAAGGCAACAATCCTGCCAGCTTCACGCATAATTTCTAATTCCCGTGGTGTTTTGCTAATAATCATCTCACAAGGCCTCCGAGCTTTTTATCAATGTCTTGAAAAACGAGATCGATATCACGATCACCATTATAAGTGACTAAATATCCCTTGTCTTGGTAGAAGTTTAGAAGTGGCTGTGATTGCTCAACATTTACTTCCAAACGTTTTTTTACGGTCTCAGGCTGATCATCTTCACGTTGAATTAACTCTGACCCGTCATGATCGCACTTCCCTTCCTCTTTAGGAGGGTTGAAAGCAATATGATAAGTGGCCCCGCAAGTCGGGCATACTCTTCGTCCAGTAAGGCGTTCGATGAGTTGGTCTTTTGGAACATCAATATGAAGAACATAATCGACTGATTCGTTCATATCTTTTAACAAATTCTCTAGTGCTTCCGCCTGGGCAATCGTTCTAGGAAATCCATCAAGCAGAAAGCCTTTTTGACAATCGGGTTTACTTAAACGCTCACGAACAATCCCGATAGTTACTTCATCTGGGACTAGTTCACCTTTGTCCATATATGATTTAGCCTCTTGGCCAAGCGTTGTTCCTTCTTTGATAGCTAAACGGAACATATCTCCAGTTGAGATATGAGGGATGTTATATTTTTCGACTATCTTCTCTGCCTGTGTGCCCTTACCTGCACCAGGAAGACCCATCAGAATTAAATTCAACGTTTTCCCTCCGTCTCATATTCATTATCGTTACTCAAACTACTTAATAAAGCCTTTATAATGACGTTTCACAAGCTGGCTTTCGAGCTGTTTCATCATCTCAAGGGCTACCCCTACAACAATAAGCAAGCCAGTTCCTCCAATTTGTACCGTAGGCGGCAGCTCTGCTGCTGCACCTAAAATAATAGGAAGAATAGAGACAGCTGCTAGGAAGATGGAACCTACGAAGGTTAAGCGATACATGACCCTTGTAAGGTATGTCTCTGTGTTTGCACCAGGACGAATACCAGGGATATAACCGCCTTGCTTCTTCAAATTCTCTGCCATTTGCTCTGGATTCACCTGAACAAATGTATAGAAATACGTGAAGGCAATAATTAACGCAACATAGATAATCATTCCAGGCCAATTCTGATAATCAAAGATATATTGAATCACAGAGGCTACTTCATTACCTTCAAAGAATCCGGCAACGGTTCTAGGAGCGATAATGAATGAAATGGCAAAGATTACCGGGATAACCCCTGCAGCATTTACTTTAATAGGCAGGTGGGTTGAATGACCGCCTACAGGTGAACGGTTTACTAATTTCTTAGCGTATTGGATCGGAATCTTACGAAGTGCCTGTTGGATGAAAATGACTCCAACCACAACAGCAACGATAACTAATGCGATGATCGCGATGATTACTAGGTTAATAAACAGCTGTTCTCCAGCACCAGAGATGTACTGATCATACAGCTGATTAATGCCTGTTGGGATCGCGGCAACAATTCCGGCAAAAATCAGAATGGATATACCATTTCCGACACCGTGAGAGGTGATTTGCTCACCAAGCCACATCAAGAAAGCTGTTCCGCCAGTTAATACAAGAGCAATGACAGCGTATGTTAGCACGCCCGGACTAGTGATTAATTGACCACCAGCCAAAGTATTAAATCCGATTGACATTCCAATTGCTTGAACAAAGGCTAGTCCAATCGTTCCGTAGCGGGTAAACTGAGCTAATTTTCGACGGCCTACATCACCTTGACTTTTCCATTCCGCAAACTTAGGTACTACATCCATCTGTAGCAATTGCATAATAATAGAGGCAGTGATGTACGGCATAATTCCCATTGCAAATATAGAGAAGTTTTGCAGTGCACCGCCCCCAAATGTATTTAGGAATCCGAATGCATTTTGTTCATCCATGAAGTTGATCGCATCCTGATTCGTAAATGGTACGGGTATGAATGTACCCAGGCGAAAAACAATGAGCATCAATAGTGTGAAGATAATTTTCCGCCGAATATCACCCACGCGCATAAAATTGGAGATTGTCCGGAACATTAAATCACCTCAGTTTGACCGCCCGCTGCTTCAATAGCCTCTTTTGCTGAAGCAGAGAACTTATGAGCTTTCACTGTAAGTTTCTTCTCGA